>JANMSH010000161.1:0-10607 GCA_031389105.1 Hyphomicrobiales bacterium | reverse complement strand
GAATGCGAGGCACGCTCGATCTCGGCCGACAACGCCGCGTCATCGAGTTCGCCGATCTCGTCGGCACGGTGCGGGTCGAGCACCCAGACCAGACTTGAACGGTTGCCCAGCAGCGGCACCAAAGTGAACGGGCCACTTGTCGTGTGGAATTCAGTTGATGTGTCGCGATGCGGGCGCGAATGTTTGAGAATGACCGTCAGCGCGGCCTGGCGATAATCATGAACGTCGATGGCGATGCCCGCCGAATCGCGGCACAGCGAGCGCCTTCCGTCGGCGCCGACGACCAAAGGCGAGCGCAAAGTATCGCCGCTCTTGAGCGACACCGCGACTGTATCGTCGTTCGGCGTTACTGACAGCACATCGTCCTCGATGAGCTGCAAATTGCCGAGCGTACGCGCATGTTGCTCCAGCGCCGCGACCAGATGACGGTTCTCGATATTGAAGCCGAAGGCATCGAGATCGATTTCGTCCGATGAGAACTTGACCTCCGGCGCGCGCCATAGCCGTCCGGTGTCGTCGACAATGCGCATGATCCTGAGCGGCGCGGCCTGTGCGGCGCATAGCGGCCATACGCCGAGCGTCTCCAGCGCGGTGACGGAACCGGCGAGCAAAGCCGTGGTGCGGTTGTCAGGCCGGGCCGGGCGCTTGCCCACCAGCACGGTTTCGACGCCGGCGGCGGCCAGCGCAATCGCCGCGGTCAGGCCCGCTGGTCCGCCGCCGACCACTATGGCCGCGGGCTTTTGAACGTCTTTTCTGGATTTGCCGGGCATCGAACGAGCGATCCTGTTTCGCGTTAACTAGCACGAGCCGATGCGCTATGCAGCATGCGATGACAAACGCTGCCGACCACAATCTCAACCATCTGTCGCCCGCCGCCAGCCGGCTGGGCGCGGTGTTCGCGCGGCCTAAAATGCTCGCCGTGATCTGCGTGGTCGCACTGGCGGGGCTCGGCTGGTTCACGCTCGGCCTGCAAGCGGCGAATGTTGGCTTGATCGACGTGCTGTGCCGCGCGATGGCGGACGGCTCGACCAGCGCAACCGGCATCGCGCTGGTCGCGGCGATGTGGGGCGCCATGACGCTCGCTATGATGCTGCCGAGCGCGGCGCCGATGATCCTAACCTACGCGGAAATCGCCGATACGGCGGCGCGTAAAAAAGAGCCGGTGGTGTCGCCGTTCATGATTGCCGCCGGATACATGACGGTGTGGTTCGGCTTCGCGGTGACGGCGACCGTCGCGCAGCTTCTGTTAACGCGCGTCGCTTTGCTCGATGCCGGCATGGCGCCGGCCAGCGGGTTGCTCTCCGGCGCGATCTTCATCGGTGCCGGGCTCTATCAATTCTCCGCCCTCAAGCATGCGTGTCTGACGCAGTGCCAGCAACCCTTCAATTTCTTCTTCGCTAACTGGAAGACGACGCCGCGCGGCGTGTTCAAGCTCGGCGTTCGCCAAGGCCTGTTCTGCCTTGGCTGCTGCTGGGCGATGATGCTGGTGATGTTCGCGGTCGGTGTCATGAATGTGGTCTGGATGGCGGCGCTCGCCATGGTGATGACGATCGAGAAGATCGGCACCGGCAAGCGGTTCTCGTATGCGGTGGGCGCCGGCTTGATCGCAATCGGCATCGTCTTCATCGCGACGTCCGCCCATTGGCCGGGGCTCAGGATTTAAGCTACAAAAGAAAAAAGGCACGGGGAGGAAGCGCATTGGCTGAAGCGTGGACGTTGAAAGGCGAAATGGCGCTGTCGTGCAGTTGCACGGTGTTCTGCCCCTGCGTTTTGTCGCTGGGCGATCATCCGCCGACCGAAGACCGCTGCCAAACCTGGGCCGGCATCCGTATCGACGATGGCCATATCGACAGCGAAGATCTCTCCGGCTTGAAGGTCGGCCTGATGATGGATCTGCCCGGCATCATGTCGCGCGGCAACTGGACCGCGGCGCTATTCGTCGACGACAAGGCGTCGGCGATGGCGGTGAAAGGTCTCACTCGCATTTTCACCGGCCGCGTCGGCGGCACCACGCATCTACTGTCGATCCTGGTCGGACAATTCCTCGGCGTGCGCCAGGTGCCGATCAGCTACGAGACGCAAGGTGAGACGCGAATTGTTCGCATTGAAAAGTATGTCGACGGCGCCATCACGCCTGTGCGCGGCAAAGGCGAGGGCAATGTCGTGATCCGCAACAGCGAATACTGGATTGGGCCGGACGTGATCGTCTCGCGCGCCGACAAATCGCGCTTCCGCGGTTTCGGACGCAATTGGAATTTGGCCGGGCGTTCGGCCGAGATCGTCAAACTCGATTGGGGTAATGGCGCATGATCCCGAAAAGCATGCCCTTGGGCTTGACCCGAGGGTGGGAACCGATTTTCGGATAAGATCATGCGCAGACAAAGAGCATCATGAACTTCCAGCATGCCCGCGCTTTCACGATTCACGTCTTCACCGCCAGCGGCGCCGCGCTGGCGTTGCTTGCGCTCATTCTGGCGACCGGCGGACATTGGGCCGGTATGTTCTTCTGCCTCGGGCTGGCGCTGATTGTCGACGGCGTCGACGGACCGATGGCGCGCGCTTTCAAAGTGGCGGAGCTGCTGCCGCGCTGGTCGGGCGAGGGCCTCGATTTCGTCGTCGACTTCACCACGTATGTCTTCGTTCCGGCGTATGCCATCGCCGCCAGCGGGTTCTTGCCGGACTTTCTGGCGATTCCAGCCGGAATGGTCGTGGTGATCACCGGCGCGCTTTATTTCGCCGACCGCAACATGAAGACGGACGATAATTATTTCCGCGGCTTCCCGGCGGTCTGGAATCTCGCCGCGTTCTATCTTTATCTTCTGGAGCCGCCTGCCTGGGTTGCCGCCACCGCCGTTGTCGCGCTGGGCGCGTTGACCTTTGCTCCCATCCGCTTCGTCCATCCGTTGCGGGTTGGGCATTTGCGCTTGCTGAACATCGGCCTGCTGGCGGTATGGGCCGTGCTGGCGTTATACGCCGTCGTTCAAAATCTCTCGCCCGGGCCTTACGTGGTCTGGCCACTCGCCGCTATCGCGGTCTATTTCCTAATCGCGGGTTTACTGCGCCGGCCCACCTGACTGTATTGCACTGACAAAACCATCCGGGAGTTCTCGATGTCACGACCTGTTCTTTTGATTGCCGGCGGCAGCCGCGGCATCGGCGCTTCGACCGCGAAACTCGCGGGCGCGCGCGGCTATGACGTGGCGGTCAACTACCACACCAATTCCAACGCTGCCGCCGGTGTGGTCGCGGCAGTGAAAGCGTCCGGCGGCAATTCGGTCGCGATCCAGGGCGACATGGCGAATGAAGCCGACATCGAACGCACCTTCGACGAGGCTACGCGCCAACTCGGCCCCATCACGCACTTCGTGCACAGTTCCGGCATCAGCGGTAAGTACTCGCGGCTCGATGAAGCCGACGCGCAAACGATGCGCGAGGTGATCGACGTCGATACATTCGGCGCATTGCTGTGCTTGCGCGCCTGCGTGCGCCGGATGTCGACCAAGCACAACGGCAAAGGCGGCGCGGTGGTGATGATGTCGTCGATGGCGGCCCCGCTCGGCGGCGCCAATGAATGCGTCTGGTATGCGGCGGCCAAGGCCGGCGTCGATTCCATGGTGATCGGCGTGTCGCGCGAGGTCGCCAAAGAGGGCATTCGTGTCAATGCCATCACGCCCGGCGTGATCGACACCGACATTCAGCCTCCCGGCCGTGTCGAACGGGTGACGCCGATGCTGCCGATGGGCAGGGCGGGCCAGCCCGACGAAGTCGCGGAAGCAATTCTGTTCTTGCTCTCCGACGGCGCGTCCTACGTTAATGGTGCGAACTTGCGGGTCTCCGGCGCGCGATAATGCCGCGAGGTCCCGGGTCTGCAGCGCACCGTTTCGCCTTGCTTCACGCTGCGCTGCGCCCGGGATTCATGCCTCCGGCATGTACCTTGCGCTTAGCGCTTGGCTCCCTATGATCCCGGCCCGAACGCTTTCCAACCAACAAACCTAATCAATTCAAGGGGTGAAACATGGTCGCAGCAGTGCGCGTACACAAACACGGCGGTCCCGAGGTTCTGACGCTCGACGACATCGAAGTTCCCGCACCCGGCCAGGGCCAGATCAAAATCAAGCAGCACGCCTGCGGCGTCAATTTCATCGACACCTATTTCCGCATGGGCATGTATCCGTCGCCGGTCGGCATGCCGTTCGTGTCGGGCAATGAAGGCGCGGGCGAAGTGATCGCGGTCGGACCTGGCGTCACCGACGTCAGTGTCGGCGACCGCGTCGCTTATGTGACGCCGCTTGGCGGCTACGCGGCCGAACGTCTGCTGGCGGCCGATCGCGCCGTGAAGCTGCCGGACAATATCAGCTACGAACAAGCGGCCGCGATGATGCTCAAGGGCATGACCGTGCAGTATTTGCTCAACCGCACTTTCAAAGTGGGCAAGGGCACCATCTGTCTGGTTCACGCCGCAGCCGGCGGCGTCGGCTTGATCGCCTGCCAATGGGCCAACCACCTAGGCGCCACCGTTATCGGCACCGTCGGCTCCAAGGACAAGGCGGAACTCGCCAAGAATGCCGGCGCGCACCACACCATCCTCTACCGCGATGAAGACTTCGCCGCGCGAGTGAAGGAAATCACCAACGGCAAGCTCTGCGACGTGGTCTATGACGGCATCGGCAACGATACGTTCCCGAAATCGCTCGACTGCATTCGTCCGCTCGGCATGTTCGTGAGCTTCGGCTCGGCGTCCGGTCCGATCAAGGCGTTCGACATCAACCTGCTGCAGCACAAAGGTTCGCTATTCGCGACGAGGCCGACGCTCAATCACTACGCTGCCAAGCGGGAAGACTTGCTGGCCACGGCAAAGGATCTGTTCGAGAAGGTCGGCTCGGGTGCAGTGAAGATACCGGCTAGCCACAAATATGCGCTCAAGGACGCTGCCAAGGCGCATGCGGACCTTGAAGGCCGCAAGACAACGGGATCGGTGATTCTGGTTCCGTAGTCTCATTATCATAAATGCGTTATGGCCGGGTTTGTCCCGGCCATTTCGTTTATATTGGCACGTCATATGCCTCATCTGACCACCCACGTGCTCGATACGTCGTCCGGCAAGCCGGCGGCGGGCGTGCGCGTGGTGCTGCGCCGTGCGAACGAAACTGCGGTGATCGCCGACGCGCGAACCAATGCCAACGGACGCCTCGATAGGCCTTTGCTCGAAGGCGCGGCTTTCGGGGTTGGTACATACGAAATTGCCTTTCACGTCGGCGATTATTTTCGCAACGCCGGCACTGCGCTCACCGATCCGGCGTTCCTCGACGTTGTGCCGGTACGTTTTTCGACGGCAGAGGGCCGCGATTACCATCTGCCGCTGCTCATCTCGCCTTACGGCTATTCGACCTATCGCGGGAGCTGACGCGCAAGTGACCGAAGCGATCCAACCTTGGGGCAGGCTCGCCACTTTCGGCCTCGGCTTTGTCGCCATGATGACCGGCCAGATAGCCGCGTTGATGGTGTTGAGCTGGTGGCTGGGCGGCGGCTTAAGTCAGTTACCCGATTTCAGCGGCGACGGCGTCGCGGTCGTGCTGATCATCCTGGTGTCGACGCCGATCCAGCTTTTACTGCTTGCGGCTTTCGCACAACGGGCCGGTGGCGATATCGCCGGCTATCTCGGTCTGATCTGGCCGCGCCGCAGCGAACTGGTGTTCGGCGTTGCGGTTACGGTTGCGCTGATCGTAGCTGGCAACATCCTGAGTTGGATTCTCGGCAACAACATTGTGACGCCGTTCCAGCTCGATATATTCCGTACCGCTAGCCAGGCCGGACTGTTGCCGCTGCTGCTGCTGTGGTTCGCCGTCGTCGTGGTGACGCCGGTCGGCGAGGAAATCTTGTTTCGTGGGTTTTTGTTTCGCGGCTGGCTGCGCTCGGCGGGCTACGCATGGGTCGTGATCGCGGTAACCTCGGTGATATGGGCGTTGATCCACGTGCAATACGACTGGTACGTAACTGGCCAGATATTTGTATTCGGTCTGATGCTGGGCTGGATGCGTTGGGCCACCGGCTCGACGCTGTTGACGATCCTGCTGCACGCCTTGATCAATCTCGAAGGCATGATTGAAACTCTCGTGACGTTGAAATGGACCTAGACCCTGCGGCTCTCGGCGCGCGCGCCGAACACATGATCAAGACGCTGGCGCCCGTCTCATCCGAGCCGGACAGACTGGTGCGGCTGTTTTTGTCGGCCGAGCATCGCCGCGCCGCCGATCTGGTGACGCAATGGATGCGCGAGGCCGGCATGAACGTCACCGAAGACGCGCTCGGCACTGTGCGCGGACGCATCGGCGAGGGGCCACGGTTGCTGATCGGCTCGCACCTCGACAGCGTCGTCGATGGCGGCAACTACGACGGCCCGCTCGGCGTGATCGCCGGCATCGTCGCGGTCGGGCATTTCGGCGGCAAGCCGCCTATTCCGATCGACGTGCTGGCGTTCGGCGACGAGGAGGGCTCGCGCTTTCCCTCGACTTACGCATCGTCGTCAGCTTGTGCCGGCGCATTCGATTTCGAGACGCTGCGGCTCGCCGACCGGAACGGACTTTCGCTGGCGCAAGCGCTGGAGGCCTATGGCAAGAATCCCGGCGAGATCGACAAGGCGGCCTATGCCAGAGGCGAAGCGGCCGGCTATGTCGAGGTGCATATCGAGCAGGGACCGATACTGGAAGTGGCGAACCAGCCGCTCGGCGTCGTCACCGGCATTGTCGGACAAAGCCGCTGGCGCACCGTCGTCACCGGCGAGGCCGGACACGCCGGCACCGTGCCGATGACCATGCGGCGCGACGCGATGGCCGGCGCCGCCGAAATGGCGATGGCGGTCGAGCGCATCGGACGCGCCGGCGATCAGATGGTTGCCACCGTCGGGCGCATCGAAGCAAAGCCTGGCGCAACCAACATTATTCCGGGTCAGGTGGTGTTCACGGTCGATCTGCGCTGCATGGACGACAAAATGCGTCACGCCGCCGTGACGCAATTCGAGAACGAGGCGCGCCGCATCGGAACGGCACGCAAGCTCGGCGTCGAATTCGAGCACTTCCACGATACGCCGGCGGCCGCCTGCGACGCGTCGCTGCAGGACAAGATTGCCACCTCGATCGCCGATGTCGGCGGCCGCGACATCCGCATGCCGTCCGGCGCTGGCCACGATGCCCAGATGATGGCGCGGCTGTGCCCATCGTCCATGATGTTCGTACGCTGCCGCGGCGGCATCAGTCACAACCCGGCCGAATATGCCAGCCCCGCCGACATGGGGCTCGCGGTCGCCGCGTTGATCCGTTTCATCGAAAGATTCAAAGCATGAGTTTTATCGACGACAATTTCAGCCGCGAGGTCGCCTTCCTCAAGGAACTTGTGAAAGTACCTTCGGATAATCCACCCGGCGATACCGCGCGGCACGGCGAGAAAGCCGCGGAGCTGTTCGAGCAGCTCGGCTTTACGGTCGAGCGCCACAAGGTGCCGGACGCGTTGGTCAATCAATACGGCATGAAGTCAGTGACCAATCTGGTGATCCGGGAAACCTTCGGCTCCAGCAAGGGCCCGGTGATCGCGCTCAACGCGCATGGCGATGTGGTGCCGCCGGGCCAGGGCTGGAGCCACGACCCCTACGGCGCGGAGGAAAAGGGCGGCGTGATCTATGGCCGCGGCGCGGCGGTGTCGAAATCGGATTTCGCCACTTACGGCTTCGCGCTGCTGGCGCTGAAGGAGAAGCCGGAGGGTCTCGACGGCACCATCGAACTGCACATCACCTATGACGAGGAAGCCGGCGGCTATCTCGGGCCGAAATGGCTGCTCGACGAAAAAATCACCAAGCCGGATTACGCGCTCTCGGCTGGATTCTCCTACGCCGTGGTTACCTCGCACAACGGCGTCGTGCATATCGAGGTGACGGTGCTCGGAAAGCAGGCGCACGCCGCGATGCCCGACACCGGCGCCGACGCGCTGGAAGCGGCGACCAAGGTGCTGAACGCGCTCTATGGCGAGCGCAAGAAGCTGCGCAAGATTAAATCCAAGTCCAAAGGCATCGGCTCTCCGCAGTTGACGGTCGGGCTGATCTCCGGCGGCATCAACACCAATGTGGTGCCGGATAAGATCGTGATGCGGCTCGACCGCCGCCTGATCCCGGAGGAGAACGGAAAGAAAGTCGAGCGCGATCTGGTCGCGCTTATCAAGCGCGCCGGCAAAGCTAAGGGCATCCGAGTCGAATGCAAGCGCGTGATCCTGGCCGATCCGCTCAAGCCCATCAAAGGTATCGAGAAGCTCGTCGAGCCGCTGACGCGTCACGGCAGACGCGAGCTCAAGACCAAGATCGACGTGAAGGGCGTGCCGCTTTACACCGACGCGCGGCACTACAGCGTCGCCGGCATTCCGACGGTGCTCTATGGCGCGGGGCCGCGCACCATTCTCGACGCCAATGCGCACGGCGCCGACGAGCATCTGAAGCTGTCGGATCTCAAGGCGGCGACCAAGGTCATTGAAGCAACGCTGCGCGAGCTGTTGGCGTCAAAGTAACGCCGCGATCTGCGCGAAAGCCGGATGTTCGTTGATGCTGCCCGGCAGCCGCGGCAGGCCGACGACATCGACTCCGTTGGAAAACCGCTTGATGCTGTCGACGGTGTCGTGCAGTTCGACGGTTCCACGCTCGCTTTCGCTCACCACAATGGCGGCGATTTTCAACTTGCGCTGCGCAATCACATCGAGCGCGGTCAGCGTATGGCTGATGGCACCGAGATAGCCGCCGACCACCAGCATCAGCGGAATATTCAGCGCCGCCATCCAGTCCAGCACCGTGCGCTTGCCCTCGAGCGGCACCATGATGCCCCCGACGCCTTCGATGAACAGAATGCCGGTCGCGGCCTTGATCGCGTTGCGGCTGAAATCGACCAGCGCATCGAAATCCACATTGCGGCCTTCGCGCGCCGCGGCGATGTCGGGCGACAGCGGCGCGCGGAAGCGCCAGGGAGCTATACTGGCGATCTCGTCAGCGGAAACCTGACGGCCGAGCGCCTTGAGCAGCACCGCCGGATCGCTGGTCTCGACCACCGATGAATCGTAGCCGCTCACAATGGGCTTGAGAGCGCTGACCGGCTGGCCGGCGCCGCGCAGATAGCGGATCAGCCCGGCGGTGACGAAGGTCTTGCCGATGTCGGTGCCGGTCGCGGTGACGAAATAAGCGCTCATGTTGTTTTGCGCATGATCTTGACTGAAAACCAGTTCCCACTTTTCGGGATCATGCGCGCACCAAAACTTTTTCACGTACAATATCCGCGAGCCGCTCGATGGCGACGTCGGGATGCTGCGTCGTGAATGTCAACCGCAGGCGCGCGGTGCCGGCGGCAACCGTCGGCGGCCGGATCGCGGCGGCGAGGTAGCCTTCGTCAGCCAGCATCTGGGACGCGGCAAGCGTGGCTTCCTCAGCGCCGATGATCACCGGCACAATCGGGCTTTGCGCATCTGGCAATCCGGCGCGGCGTGTGAAGGCTTTCGCCTTCTGCACCGGCAACGCGGCATAGTCCGGTTCGCGCTCGATCCGATCGATCGCCGCGATGCTGGCAGCAACGCAGGCCGGTGGCAGCCCGGTCGAATAGATGAGCGTGCGAGCGCGGTTGCGGATGAGGTCGATCACCGGCGCTGACCCGCACAGATAGCCGCCATAGGCGCCCACAGCCTTCGACAAGGTTCCCATTTGCAGTGGCACCGGCACGTGGCTGTTGCCGTTGAACGACGAGCCACGGCCGCCGCCGACCACACCCAGCCCATGGGCGTCGTCTGACATGAGCCATGCGTCATATTCGTCCGCGAGCGCGTTGAGTTCACTGAGTGGCGCCAGATCGCCGTCCATAGAAAACACCCCGTCCGTCACGATCAGGACGTGCGGATGCGTGGCGCGGTGTTCCGCGAGCAGGGCGCGCAGATGGTCGAGGTCGTTATGGCGGAACGTCAGCACCTTGCCGCGTGACAATTGCGCGCCGGCAAACAGACAGGCGTGCGACAGCTCGTCCGCCAGCACCAGATCGTCGCGCCCCACCAGCACCGGAATAATGCCGGCATTGGCGAGATAGCCGGAGCCGAACACGACGGCCGCTTCGGTCTGCTTGACGCGCGCCAGCGTTGCCTCCAGTTCGGCGTAGAGCGGGTGATTGCCCGTCACCAGCCGCGAGGCGCCGGAGCCGGCGCCGTATTTCTCTATCGCCGCCATGGCGGCCTGCTTGATGGCCGGATGCTGCGTCAGGTTGAGATAGTCGTTGCAGGAGAACGACAGCAGCCGACGGCCGTTGCGCTCGACCCAGATGCCGTCCTCGCGCAGGGTCTCGGCCAGCGCGCGGTGCAAATGGCGGCGCTGCAGGTCGTCAAGCTTGTCTTGCGCGTAACGGTCGAGCGACTTCATCAGGTGACCTTTAGCCTCGCTACAGGCTAAATGCCTGCCGGAAGCGGCAAAGGAAGCGCCAAATGGCGGGCGATACCAGCAAAAACGACGCCAAAAACGACAGAATGCCCGGCTGGTATGCGGCCGGCATTGAGCACATCTGGCGACCTTATGCCCAGATGAAGACCGCGGCGCCGTCGCTGCC
>JANMSH010000128.1:0-7520 GCA_031389105.1 Hyphomicrobiales bacterium | reverse complement strand
ACCGCAAGGTGTGCTGGTTCGATTCCGGCTGGGGGCACCAATCTTAGGCTTCGACTATTGGCCGACAGGCTCGTCTAAGAACTCGCTTTGAAGGTACTTTTCCAGACTTGGGCCATATACAATGGCATCAGTGCCATGGATTGAGCAGACAATGCTCGTGGTAGGATCGCCATTACAAAGCACGTATCGGTGAGCGAAGAAGGGAAAGAATTTGGGGTTCTTTCCTAAAACGTTTTCTCCGAGCCCCAAAGATTCTAAAACCTCATCCCAATCCTCAGTCAGCAATGCGATGCGTTGCTTGATGACTTCTAAGTCCCGAGGATAACTATATACGCCGGGCGCATAGGTATGCGGATTGCCATCATTGTCGTAGACGTTGATGGTTTGTAGGTCCGTACCATTGGCGTATTGCAAGAACGTCACCAGATCTTTTGGGAATCGAATTTCTAGTGTTGATTGATAGGCATTGATTTGTTCTTGCGATAAGCCGGGAATCCATTTTGTGCCGGGCTGAAATTGAAAACCATAAGTGCCATTATTGATCTTGCGGTCTGCCCATTTCTTTTCTGTTTCACGCAAAAATATCTTCACGGCATTTGGCGTCATTTCGGTGTCAGCCATAATATGGTGGCCTTATAAATCTAAATTCGTTTGATTTGAATATAGCTTAGTTCTGTACATCCTCAATAAGCGCATGCATCCGTTCGAGGTTAATCCGCGCGGAAGCGCCAATCTCAATAGACTGAAGTTGGTGAGCGGTCGGAATGCAAAATGAATGATCTTCTGGCTCTCGCCCGCAAAAATCCGCCGCTGTCGGCCGCCGCGATCATACGTCCTTATCGCTTCGCGGGCTCCGTGCCTCGATTAAGAATGGTCATATAGCGGCTGTAGGCGAAGAGCATTCCACGGCGCCGGCCTGTTACCTCGCGCACAATCCCAAGCTCTTGCAATTTGGCGAGTGCCTTCATGACAGTCGGATGGGTCAGTTTCAACTGTTTGCCCGCGTGGCCAATGCCGACGATCGGCTGGCGCTGAAGTAGGTCGTGAACGCGCAGCATCGAGGCGGCGGGCCGTCCTAACATTCGGATTTTTGTCCGATCTTCTTCAAACAAGGTCAGCAGTTGCCGCGCGGTTTCAACGGCTTCGTTCGCCGTCTCGACCACGCCCGTTAAAAAGAACTCGATCCACGCTTCCCAATCCCCACGGTCGCGGACTGCTTGCAGCAGGTCGTAATATTGCTGGCGACGAGTCTTAAAATAGAGGCTCAGGTAAAGCATCGGCTGCTTTAGCGCACCGTCAGCGCAAAGCATGAAGGTAATCAGAAGCCGTCCCAGGCGGCCGTTGCCGTCCAGAAACGGGTGGATGCTTTCAAACTGCACATGGGCCAGCGCCGCGCGGATCAACGTCGGAGTTTTTTCATCGTGCAGGAATTTCTCGAAATTATCGAGGCATCCCATCAACTCGTCGGGCGGCGGCGGCACGAACAGCGCATTGCCGGGACGCGTGCCACCGATCCAGTTTTGCGTGGTGCGAAACTCGCCGGGTTGTTTGCTGCTGCCGCGCCCTTTCCTAAGCAGGACGTCGTGAATCTCGCGGATCAACCGAAGCGACAGCGGCATTTCCTCGCCAAGGCGCTTGAGTCCGAGATTCATGGCGGCGACGTAATTGGAAACCTCCTGCACGTCGTCCAGCGGGACGAGCGGGATTTCGTCGTTCTCGAAAAGCAGCAGGTCGGAGAGTGAAGATTGCGTTCCCTCGATTTGCGAGGACAGCAGGGCTTCCTTCCGTACATACATAAAAAGAAAGAGAGGCGGCGAAGGAAGAATAGAGGTCACGCCGTCCAGCCGACCCAGTGCCCGGTTGGCTTGTTCGACAAGCGCCATCAGGCCGTCCAAAGCCACGGGCGGGACGGGTGGCAGCGGGGGCGGAATGTAGGCCCGGACATACTCTCCGCCAGTCGCAGTAGTGACAAAACGACCAATCCGGGATGGAAATTGGGGTTGGGTCATGTACTTACATTAGGAGGTTCCTTATGTAAGCGAAAGGTCTCTTCCTTTAATTAGCGTCACCTTTATGTCAGCCACTGAAGGCCGGATCGGACTTCAAAATGCCTATGGAGACCGCTAAAAGCGGAAGCACTATAAAGGCGAAGGCGGGCTGTGAGCGCAATGAACGACACTCTGGCTCTCCTCCGCCGCGACCCGCCGCTGTCGGCGGCCGCGATCGTGACTGTAGTCGGCGCGCTGACGCTCGCTGCGGTCTACTATTTCCAATACGTCATGCTGCTGGCGCCATGCCCGCTCTGCCTCGAGCAGCGCACTGCGTTCTACGTCTGCGTGCCGCTGGCGGTGCTGCTGTGGCTCGGCGCCAGTCACGGCGCCTCGAAAAAAGTTCTGGTCCTCGGCTTCGTCGTGATCGCCGGCTTCATGCTCTGGAATACCGGGCTGTCCACCTACCACGCCGGCGTCGAATGGAAGTGGTGGCAGGGGCCGACCGACTGCTCCGGGCCGATCAACAAACTCGGCTCGGTGACCAACATGATGAATCAACTGCAGCGCATCAGCCTGGTGCGTTGCGACGAGGCGGCGTGGCGCTTCCTCGGCATTTCCATGGCGGGCTATGATGTCGTGGTGTCGCTGGGTCTCGCCGTGGTCGCGGCTTGGGGCGCCAAGGCCGCGTGGGCGCGGCAAGAAGAACCATAAGAGTCAGGGAAGCATGGAAATTCTCGTCATCGGCGGCGGCATTGGCGGTTTGACGCTCGGCCTGATGTTGCATCGCGCCGGCGTCGCCTGCCGCGTGTTCGAAGCGACGTCCGAACTCAAAGCCGTCGGTGTCGGCATCAATATTCTGCCGCATGCCTCGCGCGAACTCTGCGCGCTCGGGCTGGAAGAGGCGCTCGCCAAGGTTGCGATCACCACGCGCGAATATTGTTTCTACAATCGCTATGGCCAATTCATTTACAACGAGCCGGCGGGAAAATTCGCCGGCTACGACGTGCCGCAGTTCTCGATCCATCGCGGCGATTTGCAGATGGTGCTGCTCAATGCGTTCACCGAGCGCGCCGGCGCCGACAAGGTGCTGACCGGCTGGCGCTGCACCCGCGTCGAGTATGATGGCGACGAGGCCATCGCGCATTTCGAGGACATCAACGGCAACCCGTTGCCGCCGCAGCGCGGCGCCGCCGTCATCAGTTGCGAGGGCATCCATTCGGTGCTGCGCAAGACGCTGTATCCCAACGAGGGACCGCCGAAATATTCCGGCGTCAACATGTGGCGCGGCGTGACGCGCTGGAAGCCGTTTTTGTCGGGCGCCAGCATGATCCGCATCGGCTGGCATCATCCGGCCAAGCTGTTGATCTATCCGATCCGCAACAATATCGACGCGCAGGGCCGCCAACTGGTGAACTGGGTTTGCGATATCGAAACGCCGCAATATCAGGCGCGTGACTGGAACCGGCGCGGCCGTCTGGAAGATTTTCTGCCGGCGATGGCGGACTGGAAATTCGACTGGCTCGACGTGCCGGAATTCATCACCAGCGCCGACGCCATTCTGGAATATCCGATGGTCGATCAGGACCCGCTGCCGCGCTGGAGCTTCGGCCGGCTGACGCTGTTGGGCGATGCCGCGCATCCGATGTATCCGCGCGGTGCCAACGGTTCGGCGCAGGCCATTCTCGATTGCCGCGCGCTGGCCGATGCGCTCAAGGCGCATGCCGATCCGGTGGCGGCGCTCAAGGCCTATGAGGCCAAGCGGCTGCCGGAAACCAGCAAGGTGGTGCTGGCCAACCGCAGCACGCCGCCTGACGCTATCCTGCACGAGGTTTTCCGGCGCACCGGTGACAAGCCGTTCAAGCATATCGACGACGTCATCAGCCACGACGAGCTGGTCGCGCTCTCGGAGAGCTACAAGCGCGTCGCCGGTTATGACAAGGCAAAGCTGGCTTCAAATTGATTGGCCGTAAAATGATTACGGCCACGAATGAGGAGGCGCGGGTACATCCGCCGTCGCCTGCTTATCGTGGCCGTTCACCGCGCTGACTTTCGCCGCCGCGGCCGATGAGGGAGCCTTGCGGGCTCGACATCATCACTGAAACCCATATAGGGACGAATTGTTCCACCGCAAGAGGGGTGGGTAAAGGATCAAGGCTCGAGTTCGGTATCCCAATAGAGATAGTCGAGCCAGCTTTCGTGCAGATAGTTCGGCGGGAACAGCCGGCCATTGCGGTGCAGGTGATGTACCGTCGGCTGGAACGGCAGCTGCGACGGGAACATCCGCGCTTCCGCCATCGTCAGGCTGCCCTTGCGCAGATTGCACGGCGAGCAGGCCGCGACCACGTTGTCCCACGACGTGATGCCGCCGCGCGAGCGCGGGATCAGATGATCGAAGGTGAGGTCGTCGCGGTCGCCGCAATATTGGCAGGAGAAACGGTCGCGCAGGAACACGTTGAACCGCGTGAAGGCCGGATGGGTCGAAGGCTTCACGTAGGTCTTGAGCGACACTACGCTCGGCAGCTTCATCTCGAAACTGGGGCTGTGCACCGCGCGGTCGTAATTGGCGACGATATTCACGCGGTCGAGAAACACCGCCTTGATCGCGTCCTGCCAGGACCATAGCGACAAGGGATAATAGCTCAACGGCCTGAAGTCGGCGTTAAGCACCAGCGCTGGAAATCCGCTCGAAGAAACGTGAACGTTCAAAGCGACGCTCCCAACCTCCTCAAAGGCTGCCGCCACGCAGCTAACGCGCTAGTATAGGGGGAGCGTGACAGGCTTGTGAAGTAGACCGGGGCCGTTACCCGCAGGGACGAGCCATGCGCTGCCCAGGCTAGCGGCGCTTGGCAAACTGCTTCGCCAGGAACTCCGCCCCATGGCGCAGGCCTTCCTGGTCGATGCCGTGGGCGACGCCGGGGGAAATATGCCATTCCGCCGGCACCTCCAGCGCCGCCAGGCCCTGCGCCGCGTGCATCAGCGCCTGCACCGGGATCGTCTGGTCCTGGTCGCCATGGATCAGCAGCACCGGCGGCCGGCTGGTGATCTCGGCGGCGAATGTTTCGGGGTCGCCGGTCTCCGGTACCACCAGCATGCCGGAGTAACCGACAATGGCAGCCGGCGCGACGGCGCGGCGCAGGCCGACCTGCAGCGCCATCATGGTGCCTTGCGAAAAGCCGACCAGCGCCAGCGCTTCGGGCGGCAAATTGCGGCGCTTGAGTTCGGCATCGAGAAAAACATCAAGTGAGGGCGCGGCTGTGTTGACGCCGAGCCAGCGTTCGTTCGGATCGCGAAACGTCAGCGGAAACCATTCGCGGCCCATCGGCGATTGGCCGCACGGCTGCGGCGCGTGCGGCGACACGAAAGCGGCGTCGGGCAACAGTCCCTGCCAGGCGCGGCCGATCTCGATCAGGTCATTGCCGTCGGCGCCGTAGCCATGCAGGAACACCACGAGTTGCTTCGCGGTGCCCGAGCGCGGCTCGATGCGCGGGCCGTCGAGTTTTGGGCCGTCGAATTCAGCCATTCTTCTTTTTCCTCTTCGTCGCTTTCTTTTTCTCTTTTCCGGCGACCGGCTTTGCACTGGGTATGACCGGCACGACGTCGCGTTTTTTCACCGCGTGATAGTAGGCCCACATCAGATGCGCCGCTACGCCGCGCCATGGCCGCCACGCTTTGGCGATTTTGGTGAGTGCTTTAGCATCCGGCCGCTTGCGCAAATTCAGCGCGATGCGCGCGGCTTCCTGCACGGCGAGATCGCCAGCGGGAAAAGCGTCGGCGTGGCCGAGGCAGAACAATAGATAGATGTCGGCGGTCCACGGGCCGACGCCGTGCAGCGCCGTCAGCGCGGCATGCGCCACGTCGGCATCCATGTCGCCGACCGCGGTGAGATCAATGCGGCCGGCCGCGACGGCTTTGCCGATTTCCTTGATCGACTTGATCTTGTTGTTCGAGAGGCCGAGGCGCTTCAATTTGTCCGGACGCGCCGTGCGGACGCTGTCGTGGTGAAACGGGTCGAAGGCCGCGAAAAGCCGGTCCCGAATTGCCGCGGCGCTCGCGACCGACAATTGCTGGCCGCAGACGATCGCGCACAGGCCGGCATAGCCGCCTTCGCGGCGGCGCAGGCTGAAGACGCCGGCCTTTTCGGCGACCGGCTTGAGCCGCGGGTCGGCGAGGACCAACTCGGCGAGCCCGGCCTGTAAATCGGCCTCGGTGTGGAGGAAGTGGGTCATGCTATCCGTGTAGCAAGCCAGACGATAAATAGAAGAGCCATGACGTTGAATTTGCCACCCGTTTTCCGCTTCGCGCCGTCCCCGAACGGCTATCTGCATCTCGGCCATGCGCTGTCGGCGCTGCTCAATGCCGATATGGCCAAGGCTGCGGGTGGCCGCCTGCTGCTGCGGATCGAGGATATCGACGCCACGCGCTGTCGCCCGGAGTTCGAGGTGGCGATCGGTGAGGACCTCGCTTGGCTCGGTATCGAGTGGGACCAGCCGGTGCGCCGCCAGTCCGAGCACTACGCCGATTACCGCGCGGCGCTGGCGAGGCTCGACGCGATGGGTCTCATTTATCCGAGCTTTGAAAGCCGCGCCGAGATCGCGCGACTGGTGGCGGAGCGCGGGACTGATTGGCCGCGCGATCCCGATGGGGCGCCACTGTATCCCGGCGCCGCGAAATCGATGGTGCCTGCCGAACGCGCCCGGCGCATGGCCGGTGGCGAGCTCTACGCGCTGCGCCTCGACATGGCCGCGGCGCTCGCGCGCACCGGTCCGCTGAGCTGGACCGAAACCGGCGCGGGGCCTTCCGGCGAAACCGGAACCGTCGCCGCCGATCCCTCCGCCTGGGGCGACGTCATCCTGGCGCGCAAGGAAACCCCAACCAGTTATCATCTGTCTGTCGTGGTCGACGACGCGGCGCAGGGCGTCACCGATATTGTGCGCGGCCGCGACCTGTTTCACGCCACCAGCGTGCACCGCGTGCTGCAGGCGCTGCTCGGCCTGCCGCAGCCGCGCTACCATCATCACCGCCTTATCCTCGACAGCGATGGCCGCAAGCTGTCGAAATCGACCGCGGCCACCGGCTTGCGCGAGTTGCGCGCGCAAGGCGCGACCGCCGCGGATATCCGAAGACGGGCCGGCCTCGATTGAACCCGCCTTCCATGCCATTGTCGGCGCTGGGGTAAGGATCGATGGCGAAACGCAGGCCCAGCAAGCGGTCGCGAAAGGCGAAGGCGCGTCCGCGCAAGGCGGCGCCTGCCCGGCGCGCGGTCGAGGCTGCGCTCGCCGGCATCGCCCACGACATCCGCACGCCGCTGACCGGCATCATGGCGCTCGCCGAACTGCTGGCTGCCTCCAATATAGGCCCGCGCGAGCGCGAATGGGCCAAGGCCATCAAGAGCGGCGCCGACCATCTCGCCGTGTTGTCGAGCCTCATCGTCGATGCCGCCCGCGCCGATTCGGCCAAGCTCGTGTTGCGCCACGAGCCGTTTTCGCCGCGTTCGCTCGCCGAAACCGTGGGGCAGGCGCTGGTCGCCCG
>JANMSH010000176.1:0-13339 GCA_031389105.1 Hyphomicrobiales bacterium | reverse complement strand
ATAGTCCGTCCTGCTCATCGAGGGCGCCCTCATGAGGCGTCGTGATGGTGGAGCCAGGTGCGGCGCCTGCGGCCAAGGCTCGTAACCTTGGACCCGGGAGGCCTCGGGTCACCGTCCGCTCCCACTACGGGGAGCTGCCTTTAATGGCTGCACGGGTGGCGGCGAAGGAGGCGAAAGCCTCTGGATCGGGAGGGCGAAGAGTTCTCCGCTGCGCACACGGAAGTACGGTCCCGGGGACAAAAAAGCCGCGATGGAGCGTCGTGGGGCGCGTGGCCGTCCCCAAGGGCACGCACGCCGCAAGGCGTGAGTTGAAGGATGCGCCACACGGCGCTCCATCCCCTCGGCATTTGCTGAGGAGGAAGAAGATTGGCCCCGGAACGGGGCAGGGAAGACGGCGTACCCGGCGCCGCAAAGAATGCGGGCGATGACTCGCGCCTGGGTCATTGCACGAATCGGCCAATGGACGACATCTTCGCGGTTTGCCCGGGCTTGCCCCTGCCATCGCGATGCCGCAAAATAGGTCTTAAAAGACAACAGGATAGAGTGCCGGGGGAACAGTTTTGATAGGTACCAAGTGCGTTTCGCGTTTTGCGCTAGCCTGCACCGCGGCTTTGGCCGTTGCCGGCTGTTCGAGTGGCGGCAGCAGCGACGGCGGCTTGTTCTCCAAGCCTTTCAACCCGTTCGAAACGCCGGATTGGGCCAAGCCCGCCAGCGTCAGCAAGACGTCCGATCTCGGGCCCAGCGGTCCGGTCGGGCCGGACGATCTCGTCGGCCCCGACGGCCGTTGCGGTGCGCCGGTCGTGCAAGCCGCGCCGCAGCCCGAAGCGGGCGTGGTTGTCACGCCGGGCGAAAATCTCGCTCCCGGCGGGCCGACAGTGCTGGGCGGCATCGCGCTCGGCATGAGCGAATGCCAAGCCGTGCAGCGCGCCGGCACGCCCGGCAATGTCAGTATCAGCGGCGGTGACAAAGGCGAGCGCAGCGTTGTCCTGACATATGTCGGTGGCCCGTGGCCGGGCATCTACCGCTTCGCCGATGGCCGCTTGAAAGTCATCGACCGCGCGCCTGCGCCGCCGGCTCCGCCCAAGGCGCCGCCGAAAAAGAAAAAAGCCCCGGCGAAAAAATCCGCGCTCGCGCGATAAAGCTCAGGCCGTTTCCAGCGCGGCGCTGGCGGCGATCCATTCTTCTTCCGCCTTCGCGATTGCCGCTACGACGTTGGCCCGCGTCTTGGACAGATCGGCGGCGCGGGCAGGTTCCTTGGCGAACAATTCGCCATTGGACAAAGTGGTGTCGAGCTTCTGCAACTGCCGCTGCAATTGCGCGATGATCACTTCGGCCTGCGAAATCCGTTTGCGCAATGGCGCGGTATCAACGCGCTTTTCTGCCGCCGCGCGGCGCGTCTGCACCGGATCCGGCCTCGTCGTGGATTTCGCGCCGACGGTCGCGCCACGGTTTTCCGACGACAGCACCATCTTCGTGTAGTCGTTGAGATCGCCATCGAACGGCGTCACATGGCCGCCTTGCACAAGCCAGAGGCGATCGACGCAAGCCTCGAGCAGATAGCGGTCGTGCGACACCAGGATCACGGCGCCGGAGAAATCGTTGATCGCTTCGATCAGCGCCGCGCGGCTGTCGATGTCGAGATGGTTGGTCGGTTCGTCGAGGATGATGAGATGCGGCGCGTGGAACGTTGCCAAACCCAGCAATAATCGGGCTTTCTCGCCGCCGGACAGTTTCTCGACCTTGGTATTGCCGGCAGCTTGCGAAAATCCGATGGCGCCGACACGGCCGCGCACTTTCGCTTCCGGCGTATCCGGCATCAGCCGGCGCACATGATCGTAAGGGCTGCCTTCCATATCGAGTTCGTCGACCTGATGCTGGGCGAAATAGCCGACCTTGAGGGTCGCCGCGCGCGTCACCGAGCCGTGCTCGGGCGCGAGTTTGCCGGCCAGCAATTTCACCAGCGTCGATTTACCGTTGCCGTTGGAGCCGAGCAAAGCGATGCGGTCGTCATTATCGATGCGCAGCGAAAGCCCGGACAAGATTGCACGACCCGGCTCGTAGCCGACCGACACATCGTCGGTGGCGATGATTGGCGGTGACAGCAGTTTTTCCGGCGGCGGAATGACGATCGGGCGCACTTCGTCGTTCGTCAGCGCCGCGATCGGCTCCATTTTCTGCAACATCTTGATGCGCGATTGCGCCTGGCGCGCCTTGCTGGCTTTGGCGCGGAAGCGGTCGACGAAGGCTTGCAGATGTTTGCGCTGCGCGTCCTGCTTCTTGACCATCTTCTGGTCGAGCATCATGCGTTCGCGGCGCAGCCGTTCGAAATCCGAGTAGCCGCCGCGATAGATCGTCAGCGTCTGGTTTTCCAGCGACAGAATTTGCGTGACCGCATTGTCGAGCAGGTCGCGGTCATGGCTGATGATGATCATCGTGCTCGGATAGGTCGCCAGATGGTTTTGGAGCCACAGCGTGCCTTCGAGATCGAGATAGTTGGTCGGCTCGTCGAGCAGCAGCAGATCCGGCTCCGAGAACAAAGTCGCCGCGAGCGCGACGCGCATGCGCCAGCCGCCGGAGAATTCGGAGCAGGGCCGCGCCTGATCGGCGGTGGAGAATCCAAGCCCCGACAAAATCGATGCGGCGCGGGCAGGGGCCGCATGCGCGCCGATATCGACCAGCCGGGTCTGGATCTCGGCGATGCGGTGCGGGTCCTTCGCCGTCTCGGCCTCTGCCAGCAACTGCGAGCGTTCGGTGTGCGCCTTGAGCACGACCTCGACCAGGTTCTCAGGTCCATCCGGCGCTTCCTGCGCCAGGCGTCCGATGCGCCAGCGCGGAGGCATCTCGATGCTGCCGTGTTCGGCGCCCAGATCGCCGGTGATGACGTTAAACAGCGTCGACTTGCCAGTGCCGTTGCGGCCGACCAGCCCGACGCGGGCGCCGGGCGTGATGCGGGCGGAGGC
Organism: Hyphomicrobiales bacterium; assembly: GCA_031389105.1. Taxonomy (GTDB): domain Bacteria; phylum Pseudomonadota; class Alphaproteobacteria; order Rhizobiales; family Xanthobacteraceae; genus Pseudolabrys. The sequence goes on along the minus strand of JANMSH010000176.1, from coordinate 10,379 downwards.
GCCTTCGAGCAAAGCGCGGCCGGCAATGCGTACGGTGAGGTCGTCGATGACAAGCATGCGCGCCTTTTGGACGAGTGCGCTGCACAACGCAATCCCTTCCGTGTTATTCCGGACGCGCGCAAGCCGCGCCCCGGAACGGCGTTAACGGTGCCGGTCAGTCGATTTTGCGAATGCCGCCTTGGCCGGTCTCGCGCTGGTAAATGATGAGATCGAACGAGGGGGTGGCGTCGTTGCCGAGCACGCTCGATAGCAGGCTATGCACCTGGCCGCGGTGGTGGGTCTGGTGGTTGAAAAAATGATCGAGCGCCGGCGCCAGAGACTGCTCGATGGTCTGCGGATTGACCACGGTGCGGTAGCGGATCGTCCGGACGAGGTCGTCGTCGCTCAGTCTGCCGATATAGCGGGTAATCAGCGTGTCCTGGCTTTGCCGCGCCGCCCGTAAGGCTGCGAAATCGTCGTACAGAATGGCATCGAGGCTCGGCGGCGTTTCGCCCGCGCCGGTGAAGCGTTTCATCCAGTGGCGGTCGCCGACCAGCAGGTGGTTGAGAGTTCCGTGCACCGATTTGAAGAAGGCGCCGCGGTCTGCGCGATAATCTGCCTCGGAGAGCGTGGCCGCGGCGGCATAAAGCCGCTCGTTGCACCAGGCATTGTAGCCGGCGAGCATCTGGTAGCGGGCTTTCATCGGCGGCTCCTTGCACGGCCTGCTGGGCCTCAACCGTCGCAAAACCGGGCGGACTGCGGCAATTGGCCTGCGATCTTGCCGCAGATAATGTGTCCAGTTATAAGCCGCCGCACCTTAGATACTCCAATGAATGTCGTTAATCTCTCCGATCAATCAGCGTGAAGGACTAAATCCGATGGCGGTCGAGCGTACTTTTTCGATCCTGAAACCCGACGCGACCGCGCGCAATCTGACCGGTGCCATCAACGCGATGATCGAGCAGGCAGGAATGCGTATCGTCGCGCAAAAACGCGTTCAGATCACCCGGGCGCAGGCCGAGCAATTCTACGGCGTTCACAAGGCGCGGCCGTTCTTCGGCGAACTGGTCGATTTCATGATTTCCGCGCCGGTCGTGGTCCAGGTGCTCGAAGGCGAAGGCGCGATTGCCAAATATCGCGACGTCATGGGCGCCACCGACCCGGCCAAGGCCGCGGCTAACACCATCCGCAAGGTACACGCCAAATCGATCGGCGAAAACTCGGTGCACGGTTCTGATTCGCCCGAGAACGCGGCGATCGAAATGGCGCAATTCTTTGCCGGCAATGAGATCGTGGGTTAAAAAGACTATCAATCGAGTCAAGGGAGGAATGCGGTGGATTTCTTGATGCAGAGTTTTGGGCAAGCTCCGTTCTGGATCGCGCTCGGCCAGATCATCTGGATCAATATTCTGCTGTCCGGCGACAATGCCGTCGTCATTGCCTTGGCGTGCCGGTCGCTGCCGCCGAAGCAGCGGTTCTGGGGCATTCTGCTCGGCGCCGGTGCGGCCGTGCTGTTGCGCGTGTTCTTCACGATCATCATCGCCCAGATCATGGGCGTGCCGTTCCTCAAGCTGGTCGGCGGCCTTTTGCTGCTGTGGATTGCGATCAAGCTGATCGTCCCGACCGACGAGCACGGCGAGGGCAGTGTCAAGTCCGGCGAAACGCTGTGGCGTGCCGTGTGGCTGGTCACGGTGGCCGACATCGTCATGAGTCTCGACAACGTGATCGCCATCGCGGCGGCGGCGGAAACCGCGGCCGCGCGCATCGACGCCGCGCACGCTCTCTCGATCAAGTCCTTTCTGATCATATTCGGTCTTGCGACCAGCGTGCCGCTGATCATTGCCGGCAGCGCGTTGCTGATGAAGATACTCGAGCGCTTCCCGATTCTGGTCTGGGCCGGCGCCGCGCTGCTCGGTTGGGTGGCGGGTGAGATCATCATCAAGGATGCCGCCGTGGTCAGCTACCTGGGCGATGCCTTTGTCGATCGCGTCCATCTCTGGGCGGCGGCGGCCGGCGCGGTATTTGTGGTGGTGCTCGGATGGCTCATCCGGCGCGCCAAGCACAAGACCATGCTGCAAGAGCCGCTGATCATCGATCCGCCAGGACCGGAGGAATTTCCGCCCCATGCTCCAGAACAGAGGGCGCGCGACCGGGTCTAAACACAGTGCTAGGCTGGGGGAATGAATCAGGCCTTTCGCCCCCAGCCTCGCGCCGACCGGCGCCCCACGAAAATCGCGGCAACCGCCTGCCCGCATGACTGCCCGTCGACCTGCGCGCTCGAAGTCGAGCTGATCGATGAGCGCACCATCGGCCGCGTCCACGGCGCCAAGGACAACGACTACACCGCCGGCGTGATCTGCGCGAAAGTCGCGCGCTACGCAGAGCGCGAGCATCATGCCGATCGCCTGCTGCAGCCGATGCGGCGGACGGGCGCCAAAGGCTCAGGCGAGTTCGCACCGATTTCGTGGGACGACGCGCTCGATCTCGTCGCCGAGAATTTCCTCAAAGCCGAGCAACGTTACGGCGCCGAAGCGGTCTGGCCTTATTACTATGCCGGCACCATGGGGCTGGTGATGCGCGACGGCATCAACCGGCTGCGCCACGCCAAGAAATATTCCGGCTTCCATTCCACCATCTGCGTCAACCCGGCTTACAGCGGCTTTGCCGCCGGCACCGGGCGTATCGCGGGGCCCGATCCGCGCGAAATGGCGAAGTCCGATCTGGTGGTGATTTGGGGCACCAATGCGGTGAATACCCAGATTAATGTGATGACCCACGCGATCCGCGCGCGAAAGGAACGCGGCGCCAAGATCGCGGCGGTCGACATTTACATGAACGGCACCATGGAGCAGGCCGATCTGCCGGTGCTGGTGAAGCCGGGCACCGACGGCGCGCTCGCCTGTGCGGTGATGCATTGCCTGTTCCGCGACGGCAAAGCGGATTGGGATTACCTCAACAAATACACGGACCTTCCGCGCGAACTCGAAGCACATCTGCGCACGCGCGATCCCGTCTGGGCCTCCGCCATCACCGGCACGCCGGTCGAGACGATCGAAGAGTTCGCCAAACTCATCGGCGAGCGCAAGCGCGCCTTCTTCCGGCTCGGCTATGGTTTCTCGCGCTCGCGCAACGGCGCGGCCAATATGCACGCTGCAAGCTGCATCGCGGCGGTGACGGGCGCATGGCAACTGGAAGGCGGCGGCGCCTTTCACAACAATGCCGACATCTACAAACTCGACAAGACCGTGATCGAGGGGCTCGACGCCCACGACCGTTCGGTGCGCATGCTCGACCAGTCGCGCATCGGCGCGGTGTTGACCGGCGACCGCGAGGCCTTGCAGGGCGGCGGGCCGGTGACGGCGATGTTGATCCAGAACACCAATCCGATGTCGGTCGCGCCCGATCAGAACAAGGTCAAGCAGGGCTTTGCCCGCGAAGACCTGTTCGTCTGCGTGCACGAGCAGTTCATGACCGAAACCGCGAAGGTCGCCGATATCGTTCTGCCGGCGACGACGTTTCTCGAACATGACGACGTCTATCGCGGCGGCGGCCATCAATACATCATTCTCGGCCCGAAGCTGGTCGAGCCGCCGGGCGAATGCCGCAACAACCACGACGTGATTTCCGGGCTGGCGAAGCGCGTCGGCGCCAAGCACGCCGGTTTCGACATGAGCCCGCGCCAGTTGATCGATCAGATGCTGCAGGTCTCGAAACGCGGCACGCTTGAGCAACTCGAAGCTAATCGCTGGATCGATTGCCAGCCGCCGTTCGAGCAGGCGCATTATCTCGACGGCTTCGCCTGGCCCGACGGCAAATTCCGCTTCAAGCCGGATTGGCCGACGGTGCCGTTCCGCAGCCCCTATCAATGTGGCCCGGTCGCCGACATGCCCGGCCTGCCGGACCATTGGACCTCCATCGAGCAGGCCGACGACGCGCATCCGTTCCGCCTCGCGACGTCGCCGGCGCGCGGCTTCCTCAATTCGACGTTCAACGAGACGCCGACATCGCTCGCGCAGGAAAAGCGCCCGACGGTGATGATCCATCCCGACGACGCGCAATCGCTCGGGATCAAAGACGGCGATTATGTCGTGCTGGGCAGCCCGCGCGGCGAGGTGCGGCTGCACGCGGCCTTGTTCGACGGCGTGCGGCGCGGCGTGCTGATTGCGGAATCGATCTGGCCGAATTCGGCTTATGCCGATGGCTGCGGCATCAATACGCTCACCGGCGCCGAGCCGATCGCGCCATACGGCGGAGCCGCGTTCCACGACAACAAGGTGTGGATCAGGCGGGCTTAGCGGCAACGCTATTTAGCGTTCGGGTTGTTGGCGAATTTAGAACCGACATAGACCGAATTGCTGATGCCCATCAGGATCAGGAAACCTTCCGGGATGATCGGGATCGCGTAGCTGGTGATGACCGTCAACAGCACAAAGGCAGCCGTCACCAGCGTGAAATAAAGCATCTGCACGCGCGTGACATCGAGCTCTCGGCCTTGGACCTCCTCCATCACTAGGTCCGACCATGTCGGATGCCGCTGGCGTGTTGCCTTCCTGGCCAAATCTTCCTTGACGAGCGCGTCTTTGCGCGCGGTAGCAGCTTTGTCCTCAGCGGCTTTCGCTTCAGCTTCCAACGCCTTATCCGTGGGAGCCGCGACAGCTTCTTTGCGCTTCTTGGTGGCCTCGGCGACCGCTTCGGCCGCGACCGCCTTCGCGCGTGCCGCTGCGGCGAGCGCCTTGGCCTCGGTGACGGCGCTTATGGCGTCTTCCTTCTTGGCGCCGACCGCATCGTCCGCGACTTTTTGAAGGTCCATTGCCCTCGCTTCCGCGATATCCGCTGCTGCCGCCGCGACCACCGGATCTACCGGTTGTGGCGCGGTTGCCGCCTCAGACTCGCTCTTGGCCTTCGAGATGACCAATGCCGATCCAGATATTCCGAGCAGCACGAGCGTGCCGGACGTTATCGAGATGAGATCGCCGGACAGCGCCATCACGTAGACCGCGGATGCGATCACGACGAATGTCCAGAGAATGATCTGGAATTGCGAGAGGCTGGCGTAGCCGCGCCTTGTGGTGATCGTGCAAAGCAGCGCGCTGCATTTCGGAGGCGGATCAAGCCGCGTTCTGCAGACAGACAGAAGGATGTAGAAGGCCAGGAAAAGCGTCAGCACCGTGAGGATGCCGGCGAATACCAGGTTCGTTATTCCGACCGTCGTCAAGACATCGACGACGGGTGTGCCGTCGCTATCGACAATGAGGATACGTGCGTCGGCCAGTGGAACCAGTCCGATAAACGGGATCGCATAGGCGCCGACCCGCGGCTCGATCGTCTTGTCCTTGGTATTGGCGGGCCACCATGATGGTACGTCCGCAATAGGCAGCACGGTGGCGGCAATTTTGATCGATTGCGGCTGGCGATCGAGGATGCGGGTGGGACCGCTGTCATAGAAGCTGCGCGGATCGCCATTGTCGAGTTTCCACCGGAAGCAGATGAGGACCGGCGCGTTGGGTGGAATGACTCTATTGGCTTTGACGGTGAATACGAATTCGCCATCGACCGGCTGCCATCGCTTATGATCTCCGATCGACCCGATGCCGCTGTCGGCGTTGGTGCCAGTCAGAGGCATGTCGCAATATGCATCCGCGCCGATGACGCCGAACGGCGCGCTGAGATCGAGAGCGGGAACGTCGCCGTCGCCATAAAGCAGGACACGGACGTCCGCGATTGGGAATTGATTGTTGAGGGCATAGATCCCGACGGGGCGGCTTGCGTTGCCGACCCGTGGTGATGTGGGAGTGTCCGGTAGCGCCGTCGGGACCGATGCGGTGATCGTCAATGGTCCTGCCGGTTTATCCGACGGAACGGATCCGCTCACCGAAGGACTGGGTGTAAATTTCTTGTACTTTTCATCGACCGCGGCATTCGGATCGCTCAGTTTCCATCGAAAGCATACGAATATGTTTGCCTTTGGCGGCGTCTTCGGCGAGTTGACGGTGATCTCGATTGTCCCGCCTTGCCGCTGCCAGCCACGTTGGGCTGATTTGTTGGGAAGGAAGACTGACATGCTGCCGTCGCCGATTGCAGACGGGCGTGCGACGGGGTTGCACGGGTCGCTTGGAAGTGCGTTCGCTCTTTCCGAAAGCAGGCTCGCCAACAATGCGATCCCTGCCAGGGTGACAATCGTCTGCCTATTGCGGTGCCCTGTCATAAGCGTCCCCCACGCTAAGAACTTATCCCTCGGGAGGAATGCTACTTCAGATTGCAAAAAACACAAAATAAAACCCGCCCGCGGGGTCAGCCGCGGGCGGGCCTTTTTAGCCGTTCAACCTAGATGCTTAGAGTTCCTTGCTGATCTTTGCGTCGACCGAGTAGGGGCCGGCGCCACGGATCGCGATGTAGAAGCAGACGATACCGAGGAAGAGCACGTACTCATAGCCGCCGGCGCCAACCGCGAAGCCCTTCGCCCAGTGCGCGGCGAACATCGCGATCAGAAGTTCGATGGCAAGCGCAGAGGCGAAGAAGCGCGTGGCCAGGCCCAGCACGAGAGCGGCACCGCCGACGATTTCAAAGAAGATCGCAAGTATGGAGAACCAGCGTGGCAGGCCATAATTGTTGGCGAAAGCCGTGCCGACGGCGTCCGCGCCACGCGTCCATTTCGGCCAGCCGTGCATGATCATGATGATACCGAAGACCACGCGCGTGATCGTGTATGCAATCGGCTCCATCGTCGCGTAAAATCCGGCCAGTCCCGGAAAAATCAGTCTTGGTCCGCTGCCTTGTCCATTCATGACTTTTAGCCCCCTGCTGTGCTGCCACTTGATGTATGGCCGTCATACTATAACACTGCCGAACCGACAATAATTCACATTGAGATGTGGAGAAAATTATTCCGACGGAATAAGGGCCGACTCGTCGGGGACCGGCACGCCGTCGATCAGGCAGCGGCCTTCGACGACCGTGACCCGGCCTTCGGCAACTTGTTTGAGTGCCAACGGATAGATGCGGTGTTCCACTTCCAGCACACGTTTGCCGAGTGTCTGCTCTGTTTCTCCCGGTCGAACAGCCACCGCGCCTTGCGCGATGGTCGGTCCGGAATCCATTTCAGGCACGACGAAGTGGACGGTGGCTCCGTGCACCTTGGCGCCGGCGTCGATCGCGCGCTGGTGGGTGTCGAGACCCTTGAAGGCCGGCAGCAAAGCGGGGTGGATGTTGATGAGCCGCTCCGGCCATTGGTTGACGAAGCCTGCGGTCAAAAGCCGCAAGAAGCCGGCGAGGGCGACGATCTCGATGCGATGGTGGGTGAGCACAGCTTGCAGCGCGATCTCGAACGCGCCGCGGTCTTTGCCGTAGGCTGCGTGATCGACGACTTCGGTGGCAATGCCGGCAGCGCGCGCCGTGTCGAGGCCGCCGGCGTCCGGCCGGTTTGAAACGACCAGAACGATTTCGGCCGGATAGTTTTTATCTTTCGCGGCTTCGATCAGCGCCGCCATATTGGAGCCGCGGCCGGAGATGAGAACGGCGACGCGTTTACGGCTCATGGTCTATCCGGCGAGATCGAGTGTGCCGTCATAGATCACGCGCGGCTCATCGGCAGCGGCAATCACTTCGCCGAGCGTCGAAACTGTCTCACCCGCGCGCTTGAAGGCTTGCGTGACGGCTGCGGCATCCTTGGGCGCAACGACCACGATCATGCCGATGCCGCAGTTGAACGTGCGCAGCATTTCGTTCTGCGCAATGTCGCCAACCTCGGCCAGCCATTTGAATACCGGCGGCACGGTGACGTGGGTGAGGTCGATGCGCGCGCCCATTCCCTTGGGCAGCACGCGCGGAATGTTGTCGGGAAATCCGCCGCCGGTGATGTGGGCGAAACCTTTCACCGCCTTGGTCTCGCGAACGGCGGCGAGGCACGACTTCACGTAGATGCGCGTCGGCGTCAGGATGGCGTCGCCGAGGCTTTGTGCTGACGCAAATGGCGCCGGCATGCTCCAGGCGAGGCCCGACTTGGCGACGACCTTACGCACCAGCGAGAAGCCGTTGGAATGGACGCCGGAGGAGGCGAGGCCGAGGATCGTGTCGCCCACCGCGATATCGGCGCGCGGCAGCACTTCGCCACGCTCGACAGCGCCTACCGCAAAGCCGGCCAGATCGTAGTCGTCGCCGTGGTAGAGCCCCGGCATTTCGGCGGTTTCGCCGCCGATCAGCGCGCAGCCGGCCTCGCGGCAGCCTGCGGAAATCCCGGCGACCACAGCGGCGCCGACTTCCGGCTCGAGTTTTCCACACGCGTAGTAGTCGAGGAAAAATAAAGGCTCGGCGCCTTGCACCACTAGGTCGTTGACCGACATAGCGACCAGGTCGATGCCGATGGTGTCGTGGCGGCCGGTTTCGATGGCTATTTTGACCTTGGTGCCGACGCCCACATTTGCGGCGACCAGCACCGGGTCCTTGAAACCCGCCCGTTTGAGGTCGAATAGACCGCCGAAGCCGCCAATTTCGGCGTCGGCTCCCGGGCGCGCGGTGGCGCGCACCAACGGCTTGATCAGGTCGACCATCCGGTTGCCGGCGTCGATATCCACGCCGGCTTGCGCGTAAGTAAGGCCGCGCTCTTTTTCTGCCATGATGGCTCTGTCTGAACGGGTACGCCGAAGCCGCGTCTTACGGAGAAATCGAAATTCGCGCAATGGTCAGGCCGTCGTTATACTCTGCCGTTGGGAATGGCGCGCTTTCGGCTGGACAGGCCGGGGCGGGCCTGCAAGCCGGGATTGCCTTGAGTATTCCAAACCTCATTACGCTTGGGCGTATTCTGCTGGTGCCGATTGTGGTCTGGGCGATTACGTATCCAGGCATGATGTGGCTGGCCTTTGTCCTGTTCGTGGTCGCGGGAGTGAGCGACGGTGTCGACGGCTTTCTGGCCAAGCGTTTCGGCTGGACCACGGAACTCGGCTCCTACCTCGATCCGCTCGCCGACAAGGCGTTGATCGTGTCGATCTATCTCGCGCTCGGCATCAACGACCAGATCCCTCGCTGGCTGGTGATTTTGGTGGTGTCGCGCGACATCCTGATCGTGGGCGGCATCATGCTGTCCTGGCTGATGGGCGACCCGCTCAAGATCAAGCCGCTGCTCGTCTCCAAGCTCAACACCGTGGCGCAAATTTTGTTTGCCTGCGTGGTGCTCGGTTCGCTCGGCTTCGACATCAAGGCCGATACGCTGACGCTGGTGCTGATGATTCTGGTCGCTTCCTTGACCTTGCTGTCGGTGGCAGCCTACGTCGCGGAATGGATACGTCACGTCAATTCCAAGGCCGCTGAGTCATGAGCCGCGCAGCCAGGCAGACCGCCAAAGCGCCAAGCGAAGGCGCACTTCAGCGCCAGATGATTTTCTGGTCGGCCGCGGTTGTCGTCTTCATTCTCGTGTTGTGGCTGCTGAGCGAAATATTGCTGCCGTTCGTTGCGGGTATGGCGATCGCCTATCTGCTGACGCCGCTGACTGACCGCCTCGAGCGCATGGGTATGAACAGGCTCGTCGCCGCGCTCGGCATCATCACGCTGGTTGTGATGGCGATCATGCTGTTGATCCTGCTGGTGGCGCCGATCCTCGGCGGCCAGTTGGCCTCCTTCATTGCGAATATTCCCCAGTATGTGACCAAGCTGCAATCGCTGCTCAGCAATCAAAGTCTGCCGTGGGTGCAGAAGTTGTTGGGCGCGGGCTTTAGCCCAGACAAATCAATCGGCGATCTGGTGACGCAGGGCGTCGGCTGGATCACGACCTTCCTTCAAGGTTTGTGGTCAGGCGGCCGTGCGCTGGTGTCGCTGTTCTCGCTGATCGTGGTGACGCCGGTCGTCGCCTTTTATATGATTTACGACTGGCACCGCATGATCAAGACAGTCGACAGTTGGATCCCGGTGCATCAGCGCGCAACCGTGCGGCAATTGGCACGCGAAATCGATGCGGCGATTGCAGGCTTTGTGCGCGGGCAAAGCGCGGTGTGTCTGATCCTCGGCTCGTTCTATGCCGTGGCGCTGATGTTGGCCGGCCTGAATTTCGGCCTGCTGATCGGCCTGATTTCCGGGCTGATCACCTTCATTCCCTATGTCGGCTCGATGACCGGCCTGATCTTGTCGGCCGGCGTTGCGGTGGCGCAATTCTGGCCGGATTACAGCTGGATAATGCTGGTACTCGCCATTTTCCTGTTCGGCCAGTTTATCGAAGGTAACGTGCTGGCGCCCAAGCTGGTCGGCGAGAGCGTCGGCTTGCATCCGGTGTGGCTGATCTTCGCGCTGCTTGCATTCGGTTATCTGTTCGGCTTTGTCGGATTGCTGGTGGCGGTGCCGCTCGCGGCCACCATCGGCGTTCTGGCGCGGTTCGCGCTGCGGCGTTATCTGGAGAGCTCGCTCTATACCGGTAA
>JANMSH010000027.1:0-5256 GCA_031389105.1 Hyphomicrobiales bacterium | reverse complement strand
CTGCAAGTGCCGGCAGGCGCTGCCAATCCGTCGCCCCCGATCGGGCCGGCATTGGGTCAGCGCGGCCTGAACATCATGGAGTTTTGCAAAGCGTTTAACGCGCAGACCTCCAAGATGGAAAAGAACACGCCGATCCCGGTGGTCATCACCACCTATCAGGATCGTTCGTTCACCTTCGAACTCAAGACGCCGCCGGTGTCCTTCTTTCTTAAGAAGGCCGCCAAGCTCGAGAGCGGCTCGAAGACGCCCGGCCGCGATCTCGTCGGCAAGGTGACCAAGGCTCAGGTCAAGGAAATCGCCGAGCAGAAGATGAAAGATCTCAACTGCGATACGATCGAAGCCGCGATGAAGATGATCGAAGGCTCAGCCCGCTCGATGGGCCTCACGGTGGCGGAGTAACGATCATGACCATTGGAAAACGCACTAAAGCCATCCGCGAAGGCGTCGATCGCGAAAAATCCTACTCGATCGCGGAAGCGGTCAAGCTGGTCAAGGAACGCGCCAAGGCGAAGTTCGACGAGACTATCGAAATCGCGATGAACCTCGGCGTCGATCCCAAGCATGCCGACCAGATGGTCCGCGGCGTCGTCAACCTGCCGAACGGCTCCGGCCGCACGATGCGGGTCGGCGTGTTCGCGCGCGGCGCCAAGGCGGAAGAGGCCAAGGCTGCCGGTGCCGACGTCGTCGGCGCGGAAGACCTGGTCGAGAAGGTCAATGGCGGCACCATCGACTTCGACCGCTGCATCGCCACGCCGGACATGATGCCGCTGGTCGGGCGTCTCGGTAAGGTGCTCGGTCCGCGCGGCATGATGCCGAATCCGAAAGTCGGCACGGTCACCATGGACATCACCAACGCGGTGAAGGCCTCCAAGGGCGGCTCGGTCGAGTTCCGGGTGGAAAAGGCTGGCATCATCCAGGCCGGAGTTGGCAAGGCTTCGTTCACCGAAGAAAAGCTGGTTCAGAACATCATGGCGTTCGCTGACGCGGTGCAGAAGGCCAAGCCCCCGGGCGCGAAAGGCCACTACATCAATCGCGTCGCGATCTCATCGACCATGGGGCCGGGCGTGAAGGTGGATTCGGCGACTTTGTTCGCGCCGAAGGTCTAGGCAAACGTTTCAACGAAAATTCAAAAGCTCGGTCCGGAAGGACCGGGCTTTTTTGTTGGCACAATGGCTGGTCGCTCGCCGGCAGCTTCGATAGTGAATTTTCCGTACTACCGACGTCTATTCGGGTCGGGGCACCGTCAAGTACACTTGGTAGGCCAGACGTGTTTTCAAAGACGTCAATTTGGCGGGAATTCCCGGTAAAAAGGGCTTGGCAAAGGCTTCCAGACCCTCTAAATGACCCCCATCGGGCGTGCCGGCCCTGTTTGTCGGCACGCCTTTGCGCGTCTCTAAAAACAAATGGTGATCGGATCGCATTCCTTTTGGAGCTCCCGGCGGGATATCTGAAGGGAAAGGGCCGATGTCGTTTTGAGTGAAGAGCCGCGTAAGGCCGTTTCTGGCGGTTTCCCGCAAGGGAAATATTGGAAGCGGGCGACCTGTCCAAGACTGCAGGTGTTTTTGACTGCAAGGTCAAAGACTTAATCCCTTCGGGGGGCCAGCAATAGATGGGGATGAGACCCGAATTTGCACGGCTTTACGGCTGCGCCAAGTCGGTTCGAACCTCGGATACCCGGCCTTATGACTCTCGGTCATGAAGCTCGGGGGGCAGGTGAGCTGAACTGCCAACGTCTTTCCGCAAGGGAAGGGGTTGGCTGATCGCAACCGGCGGCCCCACCAGGGTATCCGCCATAACTGAAAGAGCTTGCAGTGGATCGAGCGGCAAAAGCTGAGTCCATCACCGAACTGAGCGGGGTCTTCAAGTCCGCGAACGTCGTGGTGGTGGCTCATTATGCGGGCCTCACGGTCGCCCAGATGCAGACTCTGCGACAGCAGATGAAGCAGGCTGGCGGACACGTGAAGGTCGCAAAAAACCGTCTCGCCAAGATCGCACTCAAGGACACCGACGTTGCCTCCATTGCGTCCCTGCTCAAGGGACCGACCGTGCTCGCCTACTCAGGCGACCCGGTGGCGGCACCGAAGGTTGCCGTCGATTTCGCCAAGGCGAACGAAGCGTTCGTCATTCTAGGCGGATCGATGGGCAAAACCGCTCTGGATTTGAACGGCGTCAAGGCTCTGGCCTCGCTGCCGTCTCTGGATGAACTGCGTGCCAAGATCCTCGGCCTCCTCGTGGCGCCGGCGACCAAGATCGCGCAGCTCACCAACGCTCCCGCGGCCAAGGTCGCGCGCGTAATCCAAGCTTATGCCTCCAAGAGCGCTGCGGCCTGACGGCTCAAGCAATCCTCGCAACTGGTTCGAACCTAACAGGAACTGAAAAATGGCTGACTTGCAGAAGATCGTTGATGAACTGTCGACCCTGACCGTCATGGAAGCGGCGGATCTGGCGAAGTTGTTGGAAGAAAAGTGGGGCGTTTCGGCTGCGGCTGCTGTTGCCGTCGCTGCCGGTCCCGCGGCCGGCGCTGCCGCCGCTGAAGAAAAGACCGAGTTCTCCGTGATCCTTGTCGCCGCTGGCGACAAGAAAATCGAGGTGATCAAGGAAGTGCGTGCGCTCACCGGTCTCGGGCTGAAAGAAGCCAAGGACCTGGTCGAAGGCGCGCCGAAGCCGGTCAAGGAAGGCGTCAACAAGGAAGAGGCCGACAAGATCAAGGCCACCTTGGAGAAGGTCGGCGCCAAGGTTGAGCTTAAGTAGTCGAATACTTAGCTAAACGAGACCCCGGGGGCGTGCCCCCGGGGCTTTCGAGCAAAATAAGTGATTGGAATTACCGGTCACGGAGGCGGTCGCGAACTGGCTTCAAGTCTGGTCGCGATAAGTTGTGAAGTGTGCGGCGGTTCGGGCGCGGTCCGAATCACATAGAAGATAGTCGGTCAGCCCCGACGCCTGTCCCGATGATCGCGATGGATTGCGGTTGTTAGGAGAGGCGCCCGCGCTGCCGCTCAAAATCGAATCGAGAGAGAAACGATGGCGCAGACGTTTACCGGTCGCAAGCGCGTACGGAAGTTTTTCGGATCAATCAAAGAAGTCGCGGAGATGCCCAACCTCATCGAGGTTCAAAAGGCGTCTTATGATCAATTCCTGATGGTGAAGGAGCCAGCCGGCGGACGTCCCGACGAGGGACTGCAGGCGGTTTTTCGTTCGGTATTTCCGATCTCGGATTTCTCCAATTCATCCATGCTCGAATTCGTCAAATACGAATTCGAACCGCCGAAATATGACGTCGACGAGTGCCGCCAGCGCGGCATGACTTACGCTGCGCCACTTAAAGTGACGCTGCGCCTCATCGTGTTCGATATCGATGAAGAGACGGGCGCGCGTTCGGTCAAGGACATCAAGGAACAAGACGTTTACATGGGCGACATTCCGCTCATGACGATGAACGGCACCTTCGTGGTGAACGGCACCGAGCGCGTCATCGTCTCGCAGATGCATCGTTCGCCCGGTGTATTCTTCGACCACGACAAGGGTAAGACGCATTCCTCGGGCAAGCTGCTGTTCGCCGCCCGTATCATCCCGTATCGCGGCTCCTGGCTCGACATCGAATTCGACGCCAAGGACATCGTGTTCGCGCGCATCGATCGCCGCCGCAAGATTCCGGTGACGTCGCTGCTCTATGCGCTCGGCCTCGACGGCGAGGAGATCCTCCGCACCTTCTTCAAGCATGTCGCCTACAAGCGCGCGAAGGAAGGCTGGCGCGTGCCGTTCGATGCCAACCGCCTCAAGGGCTACAAGGCCATCAACGATCTCGTCGACGCCGACACCGGCAAGACCGTCGTTGAAGCCGGCAAGAAGCTCAGCGTTCGCCAGGCCCGCCAGTTGCAGGAGAAGGGCCTCAAGCACCTGCGCATGACCGACGAGGAATTGATCGGTCACTACATCGCGGAAGACCTGGTCAACGCCAAGACCGGTGAAATCTTCGTCGAAGCCGGCGAAGAGATCACCGAGAAGAACCTCAAGGTTCTGATCGAGGCTGGCTACAAGGAACTGCCGCTGCTCGACATCGATCATGTCAACGTCGGCGCCTACATCCGCAACACGCTCGTCGCCGACAAGAACATGACGCGTGAAGACGCGCTGTTCGATATCTATCGCGTCATGCGCCCCGGTGAGCCGCCGACGGTGGACACCGCCGAGGCGATGTTCCGCTCGCTGTTCTTCGACAGTGAGCGTTACGACCTCTCGGCCGTCGGCCGCGTCAAGATGAACATGCGTCTCGAATTGGACGCGCCCGACACCATGCGCGTGCTGCGCAAGGACGACATCCTGTCGGTCATCAAGACGCTGGTCGATCTGCGTGATGGCAAGGGTGAGATCGACGACATCGACAACCTCGGCAATCGCCGGGTGCGTTCGGTCGGCGAGCTCATGGAGAACCAGTACCGCATCGGTCTGTTGCGCATGGAGCGCGCGATCAAGGAGCGCATGTCGTCGGTCGATATCGACACGGTGATGCCGCAGGACTTGATCAACGCGAAGCCTGCCGCCGCGGCCGTGCGCGAGTTCTTCGGCTCGTCGCAGCTCTCGCAGTTCATGGATCAAACCAACCCGCTGTCGGAGATCACCCACAAGCGCCGTCTCTCGGCGCTTGGCCCGGGCGGTCTGACCCGCGAGCGCGCCGGCTTCGAAGTGCGCGACGTGCATCCGACCCATTACGGCCGCATCTGCCCGATCGAAACGCCGGAAGGCCCCAACATCGGTCTGATCAACTCGCTCGCGACCTTCGCGCGCGTGAACAAATACGGCTTCGTTGAAACGCCCTATCGCAAGGTCAAGGACGGCCGCGTCACCGACGAGGTCATCTATCTCTCGGCGATGGAAGAAAGCCGTCACGCGGTGGCGCAAGCCAATGCGCAGATGGATGCGCGCGGCAAATTCATCGAAGACCTGATCATCTGTCGCCAGGCTGGCGACGTGCATCTGGTTCCGCGGGACAAAGTGGACTTCATGGACGTGTCGCCGAAGCAGCTCGTTTCGGTGGCCGCGGCGCTCATTCCGTTCCTTGAGAACGACGACGCCAACCGCGCGCTGATGGGTTCGAACATGCAGCGCCAGGCGGTGCCGCTGGTTCGCGCCGAAGCGCCGTTCGTCGGCACCGGCATGGAAGGCGTGGTTGCCCGCGACTCGGGCGCCTCGATTTCCGCGCGCCGTACCGGCGTGGTCGATCAGGTCGACGCGACGCGTATCGTCGTTCGCGCCACC
>JANMSH010000018.1:0-13541 GCA_031389105.1 Hyphomicrobiales bacterium | reverse complement strand
GAGGCCGTCGAGCACGCCCTCCTCCACCGCCGGAATGTAATTGCGCGGCACCACGCCGCCGCTGATCTTGTCCTCGAACTTGAAACCGGACGAGCGCGGCAGCGGCTTGATCTCCAGCACCACGTCGCCGAACGCGCCGTGGCCGCCGGACTGCTTCTTGTGGCGGCCGCGCAAGGTGACCGGCTTGCGGATGGTTTCGCGATAGCCGACCGCCGGCGTGCGGCTCGTCACCGGCACACCGTAGCGCTCGGCCAGCCGTTCGGTGACGACACGCAGATGCATTTCGCCTTGACCCCAGATCACGACTTCATGGCTTTCGGCGTTGTGATTGACGCGCAGCGACGGATCTTCGTCGGTCAGCTTGGTGAAGGCGGCGCCGAGCTTGACGTCGTCCTTGCGCTCCTTGGCATGCACCGCGATGGCCAGCACCGGCGCATAAGGCATCACCTTCACGATCGCGCCGCGCGCCTGCCGGCCGGACGACAGCGTGTCACCGGTCTTGGCGGAATCGAGCTTGCCGAAGGCGACGGTGTCGCCGGCGGAGGCCTGCCCGCGCTTGGCGAAGTTCTGACCCATCGCGGTGAAGACGCCGGATATGCGTCCGACTTCGGACACCGGCGTTGAGAAAGTCGTGCCGTCGCCGGCGTCGCCGGTGAGCAGCCGGACCATCGACATCTTGCCGCCATGGGCGGTGTGGAAGGTCTTGAGCACCAGCGCCACCGCGTCGTAGCCGTGTTTGACGCCAAGGCGCGCCGCGGTTTCCGCGATGCCGGGCGCTTCGTGGCGCAGCGCCTTGAGCAGGCGCAGCACGCCGTTCGAGCGCGTCGCCGCGCCGAGCAGCACCGGGCACACGATGCGTTCGCGCAATTCCTTGGCGAGGTCGTCGAAGATCTTGTCGCGCGGCGGCTCGATGTCCCCGAGCAATTGCTCCATCAACTCGTCGTCGTGATCGGCCAGCGTCTCCAGCATGGAGAAGCGCGCTTCCTTCTCGCGGTCGCGGTCCTCGCCCGCGAGTTCGATGATCTCGGAGGCCGTGTGCTCCTTGTAGACAAAGGCGCGCTCCAGCGCGAGATCGACGAAGCCGGAGATGATGTCGTTCTTCCAGATCGGAATCTGGCGCAGCAGCAGCGGCACGCGCGACGCCGGCTGCAACAGCTTCAGCGTTTCGCGCACGCGGCGGTCGGCTTTGTCGATCTTGTTGAGAAACAGGAAATGCGGAATGTTCTGGTCTTCGAGCTCGCGCAGGATCAACTGGAGCTGCGGCACTTTCTTTTCGTCGGCCTCGCAGACGACAACCGCGGCGTCGACCGCCGGCAGCACACTGCGCATGTCGTGAATGAATTCGATCGAGCCCGGGCAATCGATAAAAGTGTAACTGTCGCCCATGAAGGTGGTGGTGGCGAAGCTCGCCTCGACACTCATCTTGTGCTGGCGGGCTTCCTTGCTGGCGTCGCCGACCGTGGTGCCGGCATCGACCGAGCCCTGGCGCGGGATGGCGCCGGTACGGGCGAGGATGGCTTCGAGAAGTGTTGTCTTGCCGCTTTGAAATGGGCCCACCAGCGCAATGCACCGGGAACCCTTCACTTTTATCGAGGCGGGAATAGTGCCCATGGCGACCTCCCTTGCTGGCCGGGAGTGGACCTCGGTGACCGGCCCTTGCACACGTATCGTCTCAGGCAATGCCCGGACTGGCAAGGGCGGATTTAGGTCACTTATGCCTCACTTGGTAAAACTTCCGTCGACAAACGCGCGCGCATTGACGCTACTGTCGATCAAATTCTGCGACTTGAGCCACGCGACCTGACGCTCGATGTCGGCACTATCGAGCCGCGCCTGCGCGTCGACGAAATAAAGCCCGGCTTCCAGCGCGGCGATGGCGCTGGTCTGTCCCGGATAGACATATTGCGCGATCGCCTTCGCAGCCGCCTGCGACGTCACGTCGGTGACGCGCTTGGCGTAACGATCGCGGCGCATCAGCGCGGCGGTATACTCGGCGGCGCCGCGGCGATAGGCACGCAGGAATTTCTCCACCGTGGCACGCCGGGTTTCGATGGTCTTGGCGGAGGCAAACAGCGCGCCCAACTGCGGCTCGTCGATTTCCGACATCCAGGCGATCAGCTTGCCCTGGTTCGCCGTCAGCAGTTGGCGGGCATATTGCGCCGGCAGGATCGCCGCGTCGGCATCGCCGCTGGCGATTGCGCGCGCTATCGCATCGAGCGACTGCATCGGTTTCAAGGTGACGCTGGCGAATTCGAATTTCTTGATGCGCGCGATCTGCCCGAGCTGATAATGCAGCGAGCCGCCAAGCGGGCCGACAGCGAATGACTTGCCGCCGATGTCTTCGGCCTTGCGTAATCCTTTGGCATAGGCGGCGTTCGAGGCCACGATTTCGTTGCCCTCGTAGCCGCTCTTCTCGCGCGCTTGCGCGGCGATTGCCTTGATCGCGCCCTTGCCGGCGAGATTGAAGGCCGCGCCGGTGAATTCGGCGACGCCGAAATCCGTGGCGCCGCCGGCCAAAGCCTCAACCACCACCTGCGCCGTCGGATAGGCCGTCATCTCGACGTCGAGACCCTCGGCTTTGAAGTAGCCTTGCGCCGCGACGAGAAACAGCACGCCGCTGCTGCCCAGCCGTTGCGTGCCGACGATGACGCGCTCCTGCGCCGAGGCTGGCGCGAGCAGAACGGCGATGAGCGAAAGGGCAAATAGGACGCGAATAATCATGTGCGGAGCTTAGCGAAGCCCCGCGTGATTCGCTTCAGCCGTCGACTACTTCAAATTCCCGCAGAACCGCTGGATGCGCCGGCAGGCTTCTTCCAGATCCTCGGTCTTGGTCGCATAGGAAATGCGGAAGGCCGGGCCAAGACCGAACGCCGTGCCCTGCACCACCGCGACGCCTTCGGCTTCCAGCAACTCGGTGACGAAGTCCTCGTCGGTCGCGAGTTTCTTGCCGCTGGCCGTGGTCTTGCCCATCGTCCCGGCGCAGGACGGATAGACATAAAACGCGCCCTCCGGCTTCGGGCACTTGATGCCGTTGGCCTGGTTGAGCATCGAGACCACGAGGTCGCGGCGTTCCTTGAAAATCTTGTTGTGCTTTGGGATGAAGTCCTGCGGCCCGTTGAGCGCCTCGACCGCCGCCCATTGCGACACCGCCGACGGGTTCGACGTCGATTGCGACTGGATCATCGCCATCGCCTTGATCAAGGGCTCCGGCCCGCCGGCATAGCCGATGCGCCAGCCGGTCATACAGTAAGCCTTCGAGCAGCCATTGATGGTCAGCGTGCGCTCATAGAGCGACGGCTCGACCTGCGCCGGCGTCGTGAACACGAAATCGTCGTACACAAGGTGCTCGTACATGTCGTCGGTCATGACATGCACATGCGGATGCTTCACCAGCACGTCGGTGAGCGCCTTCAACTCGGCGCGCGAGTAGGCGGCGCCGGTCGGGTTCGACGGCGAGTTCAACAACAGCCACTTGGTCTTCGGCGTGATCGCCTTTGCCAAAGCTTCGGGCTTGAGCTTGAAGCCCTCTTCCATGCGGCAGACGACTTCCACCGGCGTGCCGCCGGCGAGATAGACCATGTCGGGATAGCTGACCCAATAAGGCGCCGGGATAACGACTTCGTCGCCGGGGTTCAGCGTCGCCATGAAGGCGTTGTACAAAACCTGCTTGCCGCCGGTGCCGACGGTGATCTGCGACGGCTTGTAGTCGAGACCGTTCTCACGCTTGAACTTCTTGGACACGGCGTCCTTGAGTTCGGCGATGCCGTCGACGTTGGTATACTTCGAGGCGCGGCCTTCACGGATCGCCCTGATCGCCGCTTCCTTGATGTTGTCGGGTGTGTCGAAGTCCGGCTCGCCGGCGCCCAGCCCGATGACGTTGCGGCCGGCCGCTTTAAGCGCGCGTGCCTTGTCGGTCACCGCGATGGTGGGCGACGGCTTGATGCGCTTAAGACTATCGGCGAGGAAGGCCATCTACGGCTCCGAGCATTGGGGTTTCTACGAGCATTGATTTAGTGTCGTAATGGGCCGAAAGCGCGGCAGCAAGCCGCAAAACAATGATGCATGTATCAAGCCTGTTGATGGTCTTTTCCGCCCGGCAACCCCGCTTTAAGGCGGCCCTGCTAGATCCTGGTTATGGCCGGTTTCATTGAGTTTTTGCGCTCCGGCGCCTGGGTCACCCGCGAACGGGTGCGCCTCATCGCGCTCGTCCTTCTGGCGGTCTCGGTGCTCGCCGCGGGCTTCCTGGCCGCCACCTCCGACGGGCTCAACGACCGTTTCGGCCGGCCGCTCGGCACCGACTTTTCCAACGTCTATGCCGCCGGCTCTTATGTGCTGGAAGGCCAGGCCACGGCGCCGTTCGACCCGCCCCGGCAATATGCCCGCGAGCAGGCGATCTTCGGGACGGCCACACCGTTTTACGGCTGGCACTATCCGCCGTTTTTCCTCGGCATCGCTGCACTGTTGGCGACGATGCCGTATTGGCTGGCGCTGCTGATGTGGCAAGGCACGACGCTGGGGCTTTATCTCTGGTCGATACGATCGATTCCCGGCACGCGAGACCCGCTCTGGCCGCTGGTCGCGCTCGCCTTCCCCGCCGTGTTCATCAATCTCGGGCAGGCGCACAATGGCTTCCTGACGGCCGCACTGTTCGGCGCGGCGCTGACGCAACTCGACAGGCGGCCGTGGCTCGTCGGCGTGCTGTTCGGCCTCCTCTCCTACAAGCCACAGTTCGGCCTGCTGATCCCGCTGGTGCTGATCGCAAGCGGACGCTGGCGCGTCATCTTCGCCGCCGCGGCGACCGTTACGCTGCTGGCGCTCGCCGTGACCCTCGCCTTCGGCACCGACGTCTGGACCGCCTTCCTCGCGTCGACGACATTCACGCGCGACGTCGTGCTCGAGCAAGGCCAGACCGGCTGGCACAAGATCCAGAGCGTCTTCTCCTGGGTGCGGATGTGGGGCGGCGGCATCGGCCTCGCCTATGCCCTGCAAGGCTTGGTCGTCGCGGCCGTCGCCGCCGCGCTGATCTGGCTATGGCGCTCACCGGCCGCCTACCCGCTCAAGGCGGCGGCGCTGATCGTCGGCTGCCTGCTGGCGACGCCTTACAGCCTCGACTACGACCTGATGTTGCTGGCGCCGGCCATCGCCTATCTTGCCGCCGACGGCATGGCGCGCGGCTTTGCGCCCTGGCAAAAAACCATCCTCGCCGCGCTGTGGATCGTGCCGCTGATAGCGCGCTCGGTTCCCGAAGCGACCATGATACCGCTCGCGGTTCCCGTCATGCTGATCGCCTTCGCAGCGTTGCTGCACCGCGCCATAAATGAAACGAGGCCTGCGCAAGCCAGTAGCGTTTTCCCGCGCACGCCGTAAACTCACCGGCCTAAGAGCCGGGCAACGGCCGCGAACCGAATCAGGGAGCGCGCCCATGAAGCTCACGCCAGAGCAGATCAAAGCCTTCGACGAGCAGGGCTACGTCTTTTTTCCGAACTGCTTCTCCGAGGAAGAGATCGCGCTGCTGCGGTTGGAAGCCGACAACATCCTCAAGCTCGATCGGCCGGAAGTCTGGCGCGAAAAATCCGGCGCCCCGCGCACCGCTTTCGCCACGCATAAATTCAATCCGGTCTTCGAGGTGATGTCGCGCCATCCGCGGCTGGTCGAACCGCTGATGCAGTTGTTCGGCGAGAGCGTCTACGTCCACCAGTTCAAACTCAATGCCAAGGCCGCGTTCGAAGGCGACGTCTGGCAGTGGCACCAGGACTACGGCACCTGGGCGCGCGACGACGGCATGCCGGAGCCGCGCGCGATGAACATCGCGATCTTTCTCGACGACGTGCTGCCGATCAACGGCGCGCTGATGATCATTCCGAAGAGTCACAAGCAGGGCGTGCTCGCCGCCGGTCACGACAAGACGACGACGTCTTATCCGCTATGGACGCTCGACAAGGAGACCGTGACACGGCTCGCCAACGAAGCGGCCGGATCCGACGGCGTCGGCATCGTGGCACCCACCGGCAAGGCCGGCTCGGTGCTGATGTTCCACGGCAATCTGGTGCACGCCTCGCCGCCCAACATTACGCCCTACCCGCGCAAGATCGTCTATCTGACGCTGTGCGCCTGTTCGAACCACATCACCAAATTCTCGCGGCCGGAATTCATCGCCCATCGCGACTTCACGCCGATCGAGCCGGCGGACGACAACGCGCTGGTGGAATACGCTCGCGTGCACAGAGTCGCAGCGGAATAAAATTTTCATAACGTTGCGTTGTGTAGCTCACGCCGTTCGTTATGTTTCGCAGATAAGAAACGTTTAAAAAAATTTGTCGCATCGCGGCCTTGTTATTGCCGGACTTGGCCGACATATCCGTCGCGGGCGAGGTGCTTCGGAGTTGGCGCATGATTCCGAAGAATGATTCCGGGTTTTCGCTTCAATCATGCGCAGGATAAGACTCTAAATGTACACGCTCTATTCGATGCAGAAATCAGGCAACAGCTACAAGGTCCGCCTTGCGCTGGCCCGGCTCGGCATTCCTTACAAACTTGTCGAAGTCGACATCCTGCAAGGCGAAAGCCGCACGCCGGAATTCCTCACCAAGAATCCGAACGGCCAGGTGCCGCTGCTGGAAGTCGCGCCTGACCGCCACCTCGCCGAGTCCAACGCCATCCTCTGGTACGTCGCCGGCGGTTCGACGCTGGCGCCGGAGGAGCGCATCGAGCGCGCGCAGGCATTGCAATGGATGTTCTTCGAGCAGCGCAGCCTGGAGCCGAATATCGGCGCCGCCTTTTTCTGGCTGTGTCTGATCAAAGGCGGGCGCGATCTGCAGAGCCACGCGCTCGAGGGCTGGATGGAAAACGGCTATCGCGCGCTCGCGGTGATGGAGATGCATCTCGCCAAGCATAATTTCTTCGTCGACAACCGTTTCACCATCGCCGACATCGCGCTGTACGGCTTCGCGCACGTGGCGCATCAGTGCGACTTCGATCTCGGCCGCTATCCGGCCGTGCGCGACTGGCTCGACCGGATCGCGGCCGAGCCGGGCTATGTGCCGATGGACTGGCAGCGCCAGCCGCTGGAAGCGGCGCAGTAGCTCGGTGGGGCGCCTTTAACCTTTGGTTAACCATAAAAGCCACGAACACGCCCGGGTTCCATACCCGCGGCGCCGCAATGGCGTCGAACCAACGCCCGTTTCGGACGTTACAAATCCAGCATTGGTTGAGTCATTCCCCCATCGCTCTACAGGCACATCATGCGCACGTCTCTCGAAGGTACTGGTTTCACCGCCCCGGCCGATCGCAATCTCGGCGAGGAGCGCGGTGCCGTGGCGATCGCCTCCTTGGTCGCCAGCCTCGTTCTGGCGCTGAGCACCATCATCGCGGCAACGGTCGTAACGGTCGGTATCGCCCGGGCCGGCGCCGTCGACAGCGTCATCGACAACGAAGGCACCCTGTTCGCAATCGCGCTGCTGCTCGGCCTGCTGTTCATCGGCATCAGTGGCATGACGTTGCTGCCGCCGCGCGGGCCGCGCCACCGCCACTAACGGCGGCTCGGCGCCCACCCCTCCTCGACGCGCGCCGAAACTATTCGCCATTGCCGGGCGTTAGGCCCACCATGGCGCGCATGAAACTCATATCGTCACTGGCCCTCGCCGCTTTGCTCGTTCCCGCGGCGGCGAGCGCGCAAACCTTCAAGTCTTCCGCCGGCGATCTGACGGTCGCAACCGTGGCGGCCGGCCTCGACCATCCCTGGTCGCTGGCATTTTTTCCCGACGGCCGCATGCTGGTGACCGAGCGCCCCGGCCGCATCCGCATCGTCACGCGCGACGGCAAACTGTCGCTGCCGGTCGCCAACGTGCCAAAGGTCTATGCGTCCGGCCAAGGCGGCCTGTTCGACGTCATCCTCGACCGCAACTTTGCCAACAACCGCACCATCTATTTCTCCTATGCCGAGCCGTTCGATGGCGGCGCCCGCACCGCGCTGGCGCGCGCGGCGATCGATGGCGGCGACACGCCGGCCTTGAGCGACGTCAAGGTGATCTACCGCCAGTCCGGCCCGCCATCGCGCGGCAATCATTTCGGCGGCCGCGTCGTCCAGGCCGATGACGGCAATCTGTTTCTCACCAATGGCGAGCACTTCACCGGCCGCGACAAAGCGCAAACGCTCGACAACGACCTCGGCAAGATCGTGCGCATCACGCCCGAGGGCGCGGCGCCGAACGACAATCCGTTTGCCGGCAAGACCGGCGCGCGTCCGGAGATCTGGTCCTACGGCCACCGCAATCCGCAAGGGCTCGCGATCAATCCGGCGGACGGGAAACTGTGGGAGCAGGAGCACGGCGCCATGGGCGGCGACGAGATCAACGTCATCGCGGCCGGGCACAATTACGGCTGGCCGCTGGTCAGTCATGGCGTCAACTACGACGGCTCGCCGGTCGGCAACGGCGGGCAGCAGATGGCCGGCGTCGACGGCCCGGTCTGGCATTGGACGCCGTCGATCGCGCCGTCCGGCATGACGTTCTATACCGGCGATCTGTTCAAAGGCTGGAAGGGCAGCCTGTTCAACGGCGCATTGAAATTCCAATTGCTGTCGCGGCTCGAGATCGGCGGCGGCAAGCCAGTGAGAGAAGAGCGGCTGCTGCAAGGCCTGCGCGAGCGCATCCGCGACGTGCGCCAAGGTCCCGACGGCGCGCTCTATCTGCTCACCGACAGTACCGGCGGACGGATTCTGCGGGTGACGCCGGCGAAGTGATTACAGCGGCGCACGGAAGACGAAGAATGCCCCGCCGGCGATCAAGGCGAAGCCGACAGACGTGATTGAGCGTGATGCCCTGCTTCAGATAGACGATCGAGAACACCGCGAACACCAGCAGCGTGATCACTTCCTGCATGGTCTTGAGCTCGGCCGCCGAATAGACGGCGCTGCCGAGGCGATTGGCCGGCACCGCCAGGCAATATTCGATGAAGGCCAGCCCCCAGCTGATGAAAATGACGCTAAGCAACGGCACTTCCTTGTAGCGCAGATGCCAGTACCAGGCCGTTGTCATGAAGATGTTGGAGCCGACCAGCAGCGCGATCGGCGTCAGATAGGACCAATTGAGGGGCATGGGTTTCTCGAGGTTCTGGCGGGTTGGCAAACTGTTGGTATAGCGTGGCCCGCCGGGCAATCCACCGGGGGCGCATGAAAGTTGTCATGGGCCCGTCATGGGCACGTCATGGCGGCGCGCTTAACTGTCCTTGCGTCCGTATCGTTGCGTACTGCGTAAAGCCCCTTTTCGGTCCCGTACGGCAACCCCTGCCTCGGGACCGTTTTTTTTGCGCGCCGCCCCAGGTCAACCCCGCCTGCCATTATGCTAGGCTTGAGCAATGGGGATCAGGCACACGGGCGTTCTGATTTCATTTTTCGCGGCGGCGCTGCTCGGCGGAGGAGCGGCAACGGCACAGCCTGCACCGCCGAAACCGTACAAGCCGGTCGTCATTACCGTGCCGGTGCCGGTCGCCGATCCCGCCTTCGAGGCGCTCCGCAAACAGGTTGGCGAAATCGCGCAGAAAAAAGACCGCGCCGCGCTGGCGCGCCTGGTGGTGGCCCAGGGCTTCTTCTGGCAGCGCGACAACCGCGACCGCGCCGACAAGCGCAAATCCGGCATCGACAATCTGGCCAACGCGCTGAGCCTGCACGGCAAAGACGGCGCCGGCTGGGACATCCTGTTCAGCTACACCGACGATCCGACCGCCTCGCCGTCGCCGGTCACCAAAGGCGCGATCTGCACCCCGGCCGAGCCGGCCTATGACGCCAAAGCCTTCGCCGAATTGATCAAGACGACGCAATCCGACGCCTCGGAATGGGGATATACGATGTCGGCCGCCACCGAGGTGCACGACAAACCGCAGGCCAACGCGCCGGTGATCGACAAGATCGGCCCCATATTCGTGCGCGTCGCGCCGGAGAATACGCGCGGCTCCGCGGCCTACCAGCGCATCATCACGCCGTCCGGCAAAGCCGGCTTCGTCTCGATCGACGCGGTGGCGCCGATCGGCAACGACCAGCTTTGCTATGTGAAAGACGGCGGCGCCTGGAAAATCGGCGGCTATATCGGTGGCGGCGAGTCGCAATAGCGCATGATCCCGAAAAGTGGGAACCGGTTTTCGGATAAGATCATGCGCAAACTCTAACGGCGGCATTCCGCCGCATCGCGGCACGGAATAACAACGCCACCCCGGCGTTTATACCCGCGACGTCCGCGTTGCGGGAAGGCGCGTCCCGCAGCGCGGCATGACGCTCAAGAAACGCGCCATCAGGGAGCAACATCATGAAGTTCCAATTCGCGGCTGCACTGGCTGCGTTATCCGCCGTGACATTCGCCGCGCCCGCGGCCGCGCAAAGCCCGCCGCCCTTCGCCACCACCAAGGTCGAAGGCACCGACAATGTCTACATCTTCCGCAATGGCGGCCATCAGGCGATGTTCATCGTCACCAAGGCGGGCGTGATCGCGACCGATCCGATCGCCTATGGGCGGCCGACCGGCGGGCAGACTTATGTCGACGAGATCAAGAAGGTCACCAATCAGCCGATCAAATATCTGATCTACAGCCACCACCATTACGATCACATCGCCGGCGGCAAGGCGTTCAAGGATGCCGGCGCGCGCGTCATCGCGCACAAGAACGTCAAGAAGCGTTTGGCGCCGCTCGGCGATCCGAACACCGTGCTGCCCGACGAGGAATTCGACGGCAAGAAGACCATCACGCTCGGCGGCACCACGCTCGAGCTGCACTATCTCGGCGTCAACCATTCCGACTCCAACATCGTGATGCGGCTGCCGAAGGAAAAACTGATCTTCCTCGTCGACACCATTCCGGTTGGAACGTTTCCCGGCCGCGGCTTCATCGACATCGAACCGCTGGCCACCGAAACCTTCATCAAGAAGGTCATCGCCATGGATTGGGAGCGCATGATCCCCGGCCATCCCGGCCAACCCGGCGGCCGGCTCGGCACCAAGCAGGACGCGCAGAACGTGCTCACGCTGATGCAGGAGGCCTCCGCCGAGATGAAGGTGCTCGGTCAGGGCGGCAAGTGCTGGGACACCGCCGAGAAGGAATTCAAGATGCCGAAATACGCCACGCTGCCCGGCTATGAAGCCGGTCTCAGCTTCGTGTCGCGGCGCTATTGCGGCTTATGGGGCCGCGGCACCTGATCTCCGCCAACTTGGGCATGCAACCGCCGCCCCGAAAGGGCGGCGGTTTTTTTATGCGCAATTTCGTATGATGGCGGCGCCATGCAGCCTATCAAACCGCCACGCCAACTCGCCTGCGCCCGTTGCGGCACCGCGTTCGAGTGCAAACTCGAAGGCAGTTGCTGGTGCGCGGCCGAGCCTTACCAGTTGCCCATATCCGACGCCGCGGCCACGGAAGACTGCCTGTGCCCGGCGTGCCTGCGCAAGGCGGCCGAAGACAGCCCCGCCTGCGTCATCTATGAAGAGCCCGCCATCCCCAAAACACGAGACACAGCCATGATCGACCTCTACGCGCTGACCAGCCCGAACGTGCAGAAGATTTTCATCATGCTCGAGGAATGCGAGCTGCCCTACAACACCAAGCTGATCGACGTCTGGAAGGCCGACCAGTTCACGCCGGAATTCACCAAGATCAACCCGCTGCAGAAGGTGCCCGCGATCGTCGATCACGACGGCCCGGGCGGCCAGCCCTACACGCTGATCGAATCCGGCGCGATCCTGATGTATCTCGCCGAGAAGACCGGCAAGTTCATCCCGCACGATCCGGTCAAGCGCTACGACACGCTGCAATGGCTGATCGTACAGGTGGCCAATGTCGGGCCAATGTCGGGACAGGTCGTGCACTTCAGCAAATTCGCGGGCCCCGGCCAGGACTATGCCATCAGCCGCTACCGCACCGTGCTGAACAAACTGTTCGATATCTACGAGGATCGCCTAAGCACCCGGGCTTACGTCGCCGGCGACGATTACACTATCGCCGACATCGCCGCCTTCCCGTGGCTGCGCAATGTCGAGTTGCTCGCCGTCGATCTGGCCAAGCGCCCGCACGTCAAGGCCTGGATCGACAAGATCAACGCCCGCGACGCGGTCAAGCGCGCTTATGCCAAGATCGGCGCCATCAAGTCGGTGCGTGACAACGCGAGCGAGGACGACAAGGACCGCTATTTCGGCCGCGGCAAATACGCCCGCGCATAATCGTCAACTTGATCGCCACGCTATCGACACGATACGGCACTACCGGCTAGCCGATGTTTCGCTTTTTCGAAAAACTGCTGCCGCCGATCGCGACACCGGGCCGGTCCGAGCCGCCGGCCGGGCTGGTGGCGTTCTATTGGCACTTTGCCAAACAAGCGAAACCCCTGTTCTTCGGCCTGTTCGCCATCGGCTTCGTCGTGGCGCTGCTCGACATCACCATCCCGGTCTTCATCGGCAAGGTCGTCGATCTCGTCAGCCACGCCAACCCGGACGATTTCCTGACCAACGCGTGGCCGATGCTCGCCGGCATGGCATTCGTGCTGGTCGTGCTGCGGCCGATCGCCTTCGTCACCCAGCATCTGGTGATGAACCAGGCCATCGCCGCCAACGTGTCGAACCGCATCCGCTGGCAAAACCACTGGCACGTGGTGCGCCAGTCCTGGGCCTTTTTCCAGAATGACTTCGCCGGCCGCATCGCTACGCGCGTGATGCAGACGGGCCCGGCCATTCGCGAAAGCCTGGTGGCTCTGCTCACCGCGGTCTGGTTCATTCTGGTGTACGGCACCAGCTCGCTGATCCTGCTCGCTTCCGCCGATCCCTGGCTGGCGCTGCCGGTGGTGCTGTGGTTTGCCGGCTATCTGTCGATGCTGCGCTTCTTCGTGCCGCGCATGCGCGACCGCTCCAAGGTCATGTCCGAGGCGCGCTCGATGCTGACCGGCCGCATCGTCGACACCTACACCAACATCGTCACGGTGAAGCTGTTCTCGCGCGCCAAGGACGAAGAGGCCTATGTCCGCGAGGCCATCGATCACCACACCGGCCGCTTCCACGAGCAGTTGCGGCTCAACACGATGTTCGCGCTGATGCTGATCACGCTCAACGCCCTGCTGATCACCGTGACCGGCGCTTTCGCCATCGTGCTGTGGCGGCACGGCCATATCGGCGTCGGCACCGTGGCGATGGCGCTGCCGATGACCATGCAGATCGTCAGCGCGTCGGGCTGGGTCGCCTGGCAGGTCACCGGCATCTTCGAAAACATCGGCGTCGTGCAGGAAGGCATGCTGACCATCGCCAAGCCGCATACGCTGGTCGACGTGCCGGATGCCAAGCCGCTTGCGGTGACGCGCGGTGAAATTCTGTTCGACAATGTGCGCTTCGGCTATGGCCGCGAGAGCGGACTGATCGACGGGCTGACGCTCGACGTCAAACCGGGCGAGAAGATCGGCCTGGTCGGCCGTTCCGGCGCCGGCAAGTCAACCATCGTCAATCTTCTGCTGCGTTTCTTCGAGGTCGAAGGCGGCCGCATTTTGATCGACGGCCAGGACATCGCCGCGGTGACGCAGG
>JANMSH010000014.1:0-29859 GCA_031389105.1 Hyphomicrobiales bacterium | reverse complement strand
CGGTTCGAGCGGGCCGAAGCCCAACACGTCGTTACAGATGTCGTCGAGCAGTTCTTCCTGCTCGGAGATCGACATCACGACGTTCTTGATCGCGATGATCTCGTTGACGATGTCGCGGATTTCCTCGCGCGCGGAATCGGCATCGAGCCGCGCGAGTTGCGCCAGATCGATCGCCTCGATCAGCGCGCCGAAGATCGTGCCTTTGGTCTCATAATAGCTCTCGGAGCGACGGGTATCGACTGACGTCGGCACGGTATTGATCGGGGAGGCAACGCGGGTCGGCGGTGGCGCCGGCACCAGCGGCGCGCCGAGGCCGTCGGATGGAAATGGCGTGAGGCTCTGTTCCGCGGGCTTCGACGCCGGCTTTGGAGCCTCGGCGGCATGCGACGCCGGCGCCAATGTGGGCGCTGCGGCTGGCGCCAAAGCGCGAGCTTCCGAGGATCCACTACGCTTACCGAACACGAGATACGCCTCCGAACTATTCCCAGCTCTTGATCTAGCTCTTGATCTAACTCTTGCGCTTCATGAATTTGGACAGCAGCGGCGACAGCAGGCCGCCGCGCGCACGTTTTGCTTCGGCGCGGCCGGTGAGGATCTGCGCCAGTTGGCGGAACATCTCCGCGCTCTTATGGTTGGCGGATACTTCGGCGATCATCTGGCCGTTATTGGCGGCGGTGCCGAACAACTGCGGCTCGAACGGGATCACCACCAGCGGCTGGTCTTCCAGCGCCTTGGCGAAATCAGCCGGCGTGATTTCCGGCCGTTTCGGTACGCCGACCTGGTTGAGGCAGTAATACGGGCGGTGATCGTTCGGTCGCGCGGTGCGCAACAGGTCGACCAGATTCTTGGCGTTGCGCAGATTGGCAAGATCGGGGCCAGCGACCACTAGAATGTCGTCGGCGCTCACCAGCAGCCGCTTGGTCCAGCCGGTCCAGATATGCGGCACGTCGAGAATGACGCAGGGGATCGAACTGCGCAGCGAATCCAGGATCGAGTCGAACGCTTCGGCGCCGAAGTCGTAGACACGGTCGAGCGTTGCCGGCGCCGCCAGCAGGCTCAGATGATCGGTGCATTTCGACAGCAGCCGGTCGATGAAAGCAGTGTCGATACGGTCGGGCGAGAACACCGCGTCGGCGATGCCCTGCGGCGGATCCTGATTGTAATCGAGGCCGGCGGTGCCGAAGGCCAGATCGAGATCGGTCACTACCGAATCTAGCGAAAGGTCGCGGGCGATCGCCCAGGCGACGTTATGCGCGATGGTGGACGCACCGACGCCGCCTTTGGCGCCGACGACGGCAATGACGCGGCCGACCGCCTTGGCGTCCGGCGAGGAGAACAGGCCGCAGATCGAGCGCACCACGTCGATGGTGCCGATCGGTGCGATCAGATAGTCGCTGACGCCGCGCCGCGTTAGCTCGCGATAGAGCGTGACGTCATTGACGCGGCCGACCACGACCACGCGGGTGCCGGCATCGCAAACCTCGGCCAGTTGGTCGAGCTTGTTGAGGATGTCGTCGCCGCGCTGTTCGGCTTCGATGAAGATGACGTTCGGCGTCGGCGAGGTGCGATAGGCTTCGACCGCCGCGGTGGCGCCGCCCATCTGAATTTTGACATGCGCCTTGGCCAGACGGCGGTCCTCGCCGGCCGATTGCACGGCAGCGGCGGTTTCCACCGACTCACAGAAGGCCTGGACCGATACGCGGGGCGCCGGAGGAATATGCTCTTCGGCAACGTCGGCGAGTGCCGACGGCATCGTTTCGGGGTCCGCGACTGCGACTTGTTGTGCGTGCTTGATCATTTCCCGATATCGCTGATTTTGCCGGTTTCATATGCAGGGCCGTACTTGCCGGACGGGTCGTCACCCTTGCGGTACTTGTCGGTCGAAACCGAGCGGCGGCCGGTGTAGGCCGGTCCTTCGCCGCGCGGTTGCACCAGATCGGCCGGGTTATCGACCATCGATGCGAGATTACGCTGCTGCGCGCAGCCGAGATTCCAGTAAGGCCGGTTTTCCCTGTAGCCGGCATCCTGCGCCGGCCCGAGATCGTGCGGCCATTGCCCGCACGGACCGGCCGTGGCGGTCATTTTCGAATAGTTGATCTTGATGCTGGTGAGCGCGGTATCCACCGGGCGGTAGTTGCGCACATAGACGGCATTGCGCGGCACGCCGGAGGCGGCAAAGATCGAATGAATTTCGCGCATCGAATCGGATGCCGCGTGCGCGGTCGACGCGCCCTGCGGCACGTCGATGATGATGCCGCTGGTGGCCTCGCGCCGCCACAGTTGCGCGAACGACAGCACGTCGGCGCGTTGCGAAGGCGACAGGCCGCCACGATTGCGTCCGACGAAGACTTCGACGCTGCGGTCGCCCTCCTTCATTGTGATCGGATGGCGCAAGCGATAGTCGGTCGGATAGTCCGATTGCGCGACGCGTGTTTCGTTGCAGCCGGCCAGGAGTGCGGCGAGACCGCCGGCCGCCAACAGCCGCAGCGCCCTTTGGGCGCCGCGCCGGACAACGGCCGTGTGGAGTTCTGTCATCAATCGTCTCCTGATGCCGCTCAATCGAGGATGAATCCGTATTTGCCGCGATAGTTGCCGCGCGGTTCGGTCTGCACCGGCGGCGGGCCCGCGGAGCCGTAGATGCGATTTAGGCGACCCAGCAGCACCGTCTGCGGATCGTTCGGATCTGCGAAGCCGTCATCGGGACGCGACAGCATCTTCTGCGCCACCGCGCGCACCACATAAGGCGTCACGATGACCACCAGTTCGGTCTGCTGATTGATGTAGTCGCGGCTTTTGAACAGCGCACCCAGGATCGGGAGTTGCATCAGGCCGGGAACGCCGTTGATCTGTTGTTTAGTCCGCTCCTGGATCATGCCGGCCAGCGCCAGCGAGCCGCCC
The DNA here is from genome assembly GCA_031389105.1 of Hyphomicrobiales bacterium. Lineage (GTDB taxonomy): Bacteria > Pseudomonadota > Alphaproteobacteria > Rhizobiales > Xanthobacteraceae > Pseudolabrys. The sequence continues at coordinate 26,961 of JANMSH010000014.1, read as the reverse complement.
GACGGAATTTCTACGGTGGTGTCGGCGCGGCGCGTGCTGATCGAGGGGATCGTCAAAGTCTGGGTCGAGCCCGGGACGGCCAGCGTCAGCGCATTGTCGGTCGACAGGTCGGACACTTCGGTCATGACCTTGAGGCTAATGCGGCCTTCCGACAGAACGACCGGCGTAAACACCAGGCTGACGCCGAATTTCTTGAAATCGACTTGCGCTTGGCAGACCGGTGGCGATTTGGTGGTGTCGCACGACAGTCCATTCGGGATCGGAAATTCGCCACCGGCGACGAAGCTCGCGGTCTCGCCGGAGATCGCGGTCAAATTCGGTTCGGCCAATGTACGCAGCACGCCGGCGCGGTCCATGGCCCGAAGCGTGGCGCTGATATTCTTCCACGAGCCGGTGAGCGCGGAGTTGCTCAGCGTCTGGCCGGTCGCGCTGAAGGGATTTTGCGTGTTAAGGTTCACCACGGCGGCGCCGTAGTTGAAACTGCCCGACAAATCGATGCCGAGCTGTTTGATGACGTCGCGGCGCACTTCCGCGACCGTCACCTTGAGCATGACCTGATCGCGGCCGCGCACGGCGATGCCGTTGACGACTTTGGTGCCGTCGCCGACAAGCCGTGACGCGATGTCGTAAGCCTGCTGCGATTCGGCGCCTGTCGCCGCGCTGCCTGACAGCATGATGCCGTCGGCGCCGACGCCTTCGATGCGGATGTCGGAATCCGGCATGGATTGCTTGAGCGCGGCGCGCACGCCGTTAAGATCGCGGGTGACCGCGATGTCGAAGCCGGCAATCTGCTTGCCGGCGGCGTCGAAGAAGAAAATGTTGGTCTGGCCGACGGTGACGCCAATCATGTAGACGCGCCGCGACGAACGGATCACCGCGTTGGCGATTTTCGGATCGGCAACCAGAACGTCCTTGATATCGGCGGGCAGATCGATCGCGACTGACTTTCCGATGCCGAGCGGAATGAACCGCGATGTCGCTTCGCTCGCCGCCACCTGAATGACCTGCGCCGGGACCGGATCGGCGGCCTGCGCGGCGTTCATCGGCGCCAGGCCGGCGCAGCCGATCAATGCCGCGAGCGATGCGGCACGAATCAACGTCCTTGTCGCCATATGTCCGCTCGCCATGTCCCTCAAGTCCCCTGGTCGGTTCATTTCGGTGTCGTTTGTGTGCCCACGCCGAAGCGGACGACATTGATGGTATTTTTCTTGCCCGACGTGGAGTCGTCGGGCACATCGGATTTGGAAGCATCGGTGACGCTGCGCAGCGACAGCGATAGCGAGCCGGTCTGCTGCGACAGCACCAGCGTTTCAGCCTGGCTGGGGGTGAGTTCGAGGGTCGCGGTCTTGCCGACCACGACTTTCTGGCCGTTTTTCTCTTCAATGTTCTGATCGATCGCCAGTACGCGGATATTGCTGAGAACGGTTTCGCTGGTGCGCGATTCACCGGCGCCGGCTTTGTCGGCATTGGCATCGCGGCGCGTGAGGATGACGTCGACGCGGTCGTTCGGCAGGATGAAGCCGCCGGCGCCGGTTTCCGGCGAAATTTGCGTGGATACGGCGCGCATGCCGGTCGGGAGGATCGCGGCCATGAAGCCGGAACCCTTGGCGTTTACCAGTTTGGCTTCGCGGATCGGTTCGCCGGCGACGAACGGCACGCGGGCGATCATTCCGGAAAGATCTTCGACGGCTTGCGGGCGGTTATTCTTGCGGATGAAGTTGCCGGACGAGGCGCTGGTCGGCCATACCTGCCAATGCATTTCGCTGGACGACAGCACCTGGCCCATCGGAATATCGGCCTTGGCCACCAATACGTCGACGGTTTCTATCTGGGCGACTTCCGGCTTGACCTCCGGCGGCGGCTCCGAACGGCCCGCCAACATCGCGGCAACACCACCGGCTGCGATGGCGACCGACAACACTACGACGCGCGCGGCTTTCATACGCTCACTCTCACTGTGACAAACGGCCGGACTGGCCGCCTAAAACACATGGCGGCACGAACGACCGCTTACACGGGATTTCATCAGCTAAAGGTCAAGGTATGGTTAAGCAGCGGTGTCTAAATCGAGTTAATATTTTCTTTCGTTCAATTGGCGGCAAATTGGCTTAGTGTAATGCGCGTCGCTTTCATAAAATTCAGATTGAAATATTTTAAAACGGGCGCGGCGCGCTGCGTTCAGAGGCCGACTGCGGGCATCCAGCCGGTCTTGGGATAAACCACGAGCGCGGCGGCTGCGAGCGCAATGCCGTAGGGAATACCGCCGTCGCTATCGTGCAACCGCATGATCCATGGCTGGCGGGCGAGAAGCCCGGGCAGCGGCAATTTGCGAAATTGGATCAGCACGAGCGTCAGCACACCGCCGAACAGCGACGCATAAATCAGATACTCGGGCAGATGGTCGAAGCCGAACCAGAGCGCGGTGGCGGCCGCAAGCTTGGCGTCGCCGCCGCCGATCCAGCCCTGCGAGAAGAAGCCGAACGTCACCACCAGCACCAGGGCGCCGGCGGCCAAATGCATGCCGATGACGGGCAGGCTCATGCCGGTGACGATGGTCAATACGAAAAAGCCACCGGTGAGCGCCAGCGACAACCGGTTCGAGATGGTCATGGTCAGCAGATCGCTCGAGGCCGCGAACGCCATCAGGGCGGGGAATAGCAGCAGCCTGATTCCATCCGTCAGCATCATCGGTCATTCCCGCGCGCCGGGGCGAAAGCCGCGACGCGACCGCAGACTACGCAGCGCTTGCTTGCCGTTCCGTTAGCGCGGGACACCTTTACCGCCGGTAAAAGAACGGGCCGCGGCGGCTACAAAAGCAAAAGGCCCCGGCTATTGGCCGGAGCCTTTGGGTTCGAAAGGCACGCTCGACTACTTGAGCTGGGTCGAGATGCTCTGGAACTTGGCGTTCAGCGAGGTGCCGAGGCCGTTCACGACCGCGATGATCGCGACCGAAATGCCGGCGGCAATCAGGCCATATTCGATGGCCGTCGCGCCGGAGTTGTCTTTCACGAAACGAACGAAGAGGTTTTTCATCGGTAGCTCCTTGATCCACACGTGGCTGTCTGAGCTGATCCTGAGGACCGAATTAGCTCCGGTTCCCAAGAACCATGGCTGCAAACTAGCCGGGAGGTCTTGCGTGGCAGTTAATGTCGCTGAAGAAACCGAGGGCTTTCCGATGTATATAATTCGTAGTTAACAATTTATTACTGCGAGTATAGCAGAGTTAACAAAACATTTATGCAATCTATACTTATTATATCGCGCGAAATTCCAACGAATACATAAGACGACGCTTCAATTTTTCAGTAAATGCGCTGGAAACCAATCAGCGCTGGCTGTATTGGCCGAGGCCAATACTAGCGCGCAACCAAGTTTTTGGCCGCCAGCTTGGCTCAGGACAGGCCGCCAATACGCGCGTCCGGCCTGTGAATGCATCCATTCACTGCATCTTAACCGCGGACGCCGATACCCAAATCGCCGGTCTTTTCCGCCGCTGCCGCGAGACCATGTTCAGCGACATGCTCAACGAATTCCTGTCTGTGCTTGTGGTGTCCGGCGAGTCGATGCTCAAACTCGTGCCGATCTCGATCGCGTTCGGCATCGGCTTTGCAGTTCTCACACATTGGTCCGCCTGCAATCCCGGAAATCCGTGGTGGCGCAAGCGCGAGATCGTCACCGACATCCTGTACTGGTTCCTGATCCCCTTGATGGCGCGCTACGTGCGCATCGGCCTGATGGTGATGGGCGCGGCGGTGCTGTTCAACATTCACGGCACCGAGGCGCTGAACGAATTCTATAATGACGGCTTCGGCCCGCTCGCCGCGCTGCCGCTATGGGCGCAGGCGCTGGTGTTCATTGTTGTGTCGGATTTCCTCACTTATTGGACGCACCGCGCGTTTCATCGCCCGGATCTTTGGAAATACCACGCCATCCACCATTCCTCCCAAGATCTCGACTGGATCTCGGCGGCCAGGTTCCACCCGATCAACATTTTCCTCGGCACCGTGCTGGTCGATGTCGCTTTGCTGCTCGCCGGCATTTCGCCCAACGTCATGCTGTGGGTAGGGCCGTTCGTCACCGCGACGTCCGCCATGGTTCACGCCAATCTGAACTGGACCTTCGGCCCGTTCAAATACGTGCTCGCCAGCCCGGTGTTTCATCGTTGGCACCACACCGCGGCCGACCGCGGCGGCTCCAGCAATTTCGCCGGCACGTTCCCGATCTGGGATTGGATGTTCGGCACCTTCTACATGCCGGAGAACGAGATGCCGGACGCCTATGGCGTCGATGACATGCATTTCCCGTCGGGCTTCGGCGCCCAGATGCTCTATCCGTTCCGGCATATTATCGACGAATGGCGGGCCAAACGCAGCCGCGGCAGCGAAAGCTCCAAACCGGTCTAAATGCCGCTCCATGCTCTTTGCGCCCTTTGCACTTCGTTCACCAATTTGCAGTCAACTCGGCTGGCCATATCCCGCCCGTGTTAGGGCGGCGTTCTTTGTATCAGTAGCGTATTTGTAGCGTTGGAGAGTTCAATGTCGGCCGTGTTCGGGCGTCGCAGGCGACTGGTCGTTGCATTGGCCGTGACGATGTTGTCCGCCGCAACGCCGGCTTTGGCCGCCACCTTCACCGTCAATGTCGACCAGGCGCAGATCATGAAGCTGCCCGACAGGGTCGCGACCATCGTGATCGGTAATCCGCTGATCGCCGATGCTTCGCTGCAAAGCGGTGGCATTCTGGTTATTACCGGCAAGAGTTTCGGCTCAACCAATCTGCTGGCGCTCGACCGTGCCGGAAAAACCATCATGGACACCACGGTGCAGGTGATGGGTCCGCCCGGCACCGATCTGGTGGTGGTCTATAAGGGTGTAGCGCGGGAATCCTATAGCTGCACGCCGGAATGCTCGCCGCGCATCACGCTGGGCGACGATGCGAAGTACTTCAACGAAACGCTAGCCCAATCGGGCTCCCGCAACAGCACGGCGGGCGCGCCGGCCGCGAAGTAAGCGCCTCCCGCCAACAAAGTTAGCGGGCGCTTAACGGGATCGCTGCGGTTCTATGCAATGGCCGCAATAATTTAAAAACATCGCTCTGGTAGTGTGCGGGCACCGATCAACTCGAGACACACGATGCCTGACGCAATCCGAAGCAAACTCGCCGCTCGCCTGATCCGGTTGCTGCCGGCCCGCCTGGCGCGCCGCTTCGTGCGCCAGCAGGATGGCGCCGCCGCGGTCGAGTTCGCGCTGGTCGCCGCGCCGTTTCTCGCGCTCACCTTCGCCATTCTGGAAACCGCTTTCGTGTTCTTCGCCGGCCAGACGCTGGAAGCGACCGCGGCCGAATCCGCACGCCTGGTGATGACCGGCCAGGCGCAAACCGCCGGCTACACCAAGGCCGATTTCAAGAACGCGGTATGCGCGCGGGTTTACGGCCTGTTCGATTGCAGCGCCGGCATGACCGTCGACGTCAAGACCTTCGCGAGTTTCGCCGACTACAGCTATACGCCGCCGGTGGTCAACGGCCAGTTCGATACGACCAATGCGAACAATTACACTCCCGGCGGGCCGGGCTGCATCGTCGTCGTGACGCTATACTACCAGTGGCCGGTCTACGTTTCGATGTTCAGCAACAACCTGGGCAACCTGAACGGCAACAAGCGCCTGCTTGTCGCGACCTCGGTATTCCGCAACGAACCATACGGGCCGGCCGGATCATGCTGAAAACGTCAATCCTCGGTAAGATTTCACAGCTCAAGCGCGACAAGCGCGGCGTCTCCGCGGTCGAATTCGCGCTGCTGGCGCCGGTGATGATCGGGCTTTACCTCGGTTGCGCCGAAGTCGCGGAAGGCGTCAGCGCCGACCGCAAGGTCAGCTTGATTTCCGCAGCGCTTGCCAACCTGTCGGCGCAAGTTGCGACCATTAGTTCGTCCGATATGACGAATATTTTCGATGCCTCGAGCGCGATCGCCGCGCCTTATGCAGCGAACAAGCTCAAAATGACGGTCACCTGCATCAGCATCGATTCCAGTAAAGTCGCCAGGGTGAAATGGAGCGCGACGCGCGGCGGCACGGCAAACAGCGGCACCATTACGATTCCGACGGCGCTGGCGGTGGCGAGCTCGACGCTAATTCTGGCTGAAGCGTCCTATGCGTATACGCCGACTGTTGGCTACACCATCAGCGGCACGCTGACGCTTGCGGACAAGATGTACATGAGTCCGCGCGTCTCGCCGCCAACTTACGGCACCACGGCCTGCACCTGATGCCGCGTGATCCCGAAAGTGGGAACGGTTTTCGGATCAGATCACGCGCAAATTTAGCTTAGACGATCGGCAGCGCCGTCGTCGACTTGATCCGCTCCATCGCGAAGCGCGACGTGACGTTTTTCAAGGGCACGGTGGCGATCAGCTTCTTATAGAATGTGTCGTAGCCCGGCATGTCGTGCACCACGACGCGCAGCATGTAGTCGACGTCGCCGGCCATCCGGTAGAACTCCATCACCTCGGGCATGGCGCCGACCGTCTCGGCGAACTTCGCCAGCCAGTCCTGCGAATGGTCGCCGGTCTCGATCGAGACGAACACGGTGATGCCGAGTCCGACTTTTTCCGGATCGATCAGCGCGACGCGGCGTGTGATGACGCCCTCGGCTTCCAGGCGCTGTAGACGCTTCCAGCACGGGGTCGATGACAGCCCGACACGCTGGCCGATTTCGGCTACCGAGAGCGAGGCGTCCTGCTGGACCACGTTGAGGATCTTGCGGTCGATTGCGTCCATTCTCTTTTCCTTCGAAACTTAGGACAGACAGTCTGTAATCAGATAGATATTAGGAATATTATTCTTATTTGTGCCTACCATCTGTCTTTATAGAGAAAAATATTCTATTTCAAGCACAATCTATCGCCGCCCAAGCGGCAATCCGACTGGAATGACGAGCCATGAGAAACATTTTTGCTGCCGGCTTTACCCGCACGCTGCGCTGCCTGGCCGCCGGCCTCGCGTTGGCGCTGCTGATTGCGGCGCCCGTGGCTGCCGCCGACACGCAGCCGCTGGTCAGCGCGCAGTGGCTCAACAGCCATCTGCGCGACAGCAAAGTCGTGGTGCTGGATATCCGCTCGGCGATCGACGGCAGCACGCCCGAGACTTTCGCGCAGGGCCATATCCCGGGCGCGGTGCATAGCGACTACGACAAAGGCGGCTGGCGCGTCGAACGCAACGGCGTGCCGTTCATGGTGCCGACGACGAGAGAGCTTGAGAAGCTGATCGGCGAACTCGGCATCGATGAGGACAGTCATGTCGTCGTGGTGCCGGCCGGCGTCAACGTGCTCGACTTCGGTTCCGCCGCGCGCACCTACTGGACGCTGAAATATGCCGGCGTTGCCAATGTCTCGATCCTCGACGGTGGCGTCGCGGCCTGGAAGGCGGCGGGGCTCGCGCTCGAAAACGGCACGCGCGTGCCGTCGCCGGCGATCTTCACTGCGACGATCGACAAAAGCATTCTGACGGAAGCCGGCGACGTCGAGAAGATCGAAGCCTCCGGCGGTGCCACCTTGATCGATGCGCGTCCGGCCTCGTTCTTCCACGGCAAGGAGAAGGCGCCGAACGCGCAGGCCTATGGCCACATTCCCGGCGCGCTCAGTCTCGACAGCGCCCAGTTTTACGATGCCGCATCCAATCGTCTGAAGCCGAAGGCCGAATTGGCCAAGCTCGCGTCCCATGTGCCGGCCGGTCCGGCGGTGAGCTATTGCAACACCGGCCACTGGGCGGCGACCGATTGGTTCGTCATGCACGAGTTGCTGGGCCGCACTGATGCCAAGCTCTATGCCGGTTCGATGGTAGAATGGACCAGCAAGCCTAATCGTCCGGTTGAATCCGCGCGCACTAAGTGGGACGATCTGAAAAAGAAGCTCGGCCTCGGGTCCTGATCCGAGCGCGAATCAGGAGATCCCATGTCAACGGCGACAGTGGCGGCGCCCAGCGCGGGCGCCACGATCGGCATTGACCGGCTGTTTCTCGGTCTCGCCTTGGGCGCGACCGCGATTTTGATCGCGCTGGTGCTGCTGGATGGCCAGCCTCTGTCGGCAGGGTTGATCCTCGGCGGCTTCGGCCTCGGCATCGCCTTCCTGAAAGCGGAATTTTCTTACACCGTATCGTGGCGGCGCTTTCTGACGCGCGGCGAGGCCGGTGGCCTCATCGGCGGTCTGATCGTCATTGCCATCTGCGCTCTCGCCGTCGTACCGGTGGCGGCTCTGCTGCCGAATTACGGTGGCGCCATTGCGCCGCTCGGGCCGTCGCTGCTGATCGGCGCCTTCGTGTTCGGCATCGGCATGCAACTCGCCAATGGCTGTGGCTCCGGCACGCTGTACACGGTTGGCGGCGGCTCCGGCCGCATGCTGCTGGCGCTGGCGTTCTTCGTCATGGGCAGCGTGTTCGGTAGTCTGTCGCTGCCGTCGTTTCTCGCGCTTGGCGGTATCGACCCAGTGCTGGCGTCGGATTATTTCGGGCCATGGGGCGGGCTGGCCGCAACGCTCGCCAGTATCGCGCTCGCCGCGGTGTTGATCGCCGCGGTCGCCAAAAAGCGCGGCGCGAACTTCATGCCGTCGCGCAACTACATCATCGGCGGCATCGCCATCGGCCTGCTGTGCGTGGCTGTGTTCATCGCAGGCGGCCATCCGTGGAGCGTGACGTTCGGTTATACGGTCTGGGGCGCCAAGATCGCGACCGCCTTGGGCTTCGATCTGTCGAGCGCGCCGTTCTGGCAATGGGCCGGCCCCAAGCACGCGCTCGCCCAGTCGGTTTTGTCCGATACGTCGAGCCTCACGGATTTCGGCATGCTGTTCGGCGCCATGGCGGCGGCTGCGGCCACCAAGCCGTTCGCGGCCGGCGCCTGGCCGCCGCTGAAATCGCTGCTGGCCGCCGCGGCCGGCGGCTTGCTGATGGGGTGGGGCGCCCGCATCGGCTTCGGCTGCAACATCGGCGCCTTTGTCGGCGGCGTCGCCTCCGGCTCGCTGCACGGCTGGGTCTGGTTTACGGCGGCGCTGCCCGGCTGCCTGATCGGCATTCGCTTGCGGCCGTTGTTCGGCTTGTCGAAAGAGTAATGCGATGAGGAAAACCTACATCGCCGTTGTGTTGTTGAGCGTCGTCGCGATTGTCGGCAGCCACCTCAGCAGTCCGTCGACCGGCCGTGCGGTATCGCCGGAGGATTTCGCCGGTGCCTGCGCACCCTGCGGCGCGCCCTGTCCGTCGAAGAAATAGAATCTCAAACTCCGGCAAGCTCGCCGTTGGCGCCGGCACCGAGGACGGCGACTTTTTTCCGCTGCTCATGGCAGGGAGCCTAGCTGTGCTGTTTCAGGAAAGCTTCAACGTCGTCACGATGCGGTGAACCGGCGGTGCCGCCGAACTTGGTGCATTTCAGCGCCGCGATGGCGCTCGCGAACCGGATGGCGTCGATCAGACTCTGCCCCTCTGCCAGTGCGAGCGCAAAGCCGCCGTGAAACGCATCGCCAGCGCCGAGCGAGTCGATCACTTTCACCTTGAACGCCGGCATGTGCTTCACCGCGCCGCTGTCGAGCCAATAGATGCCGTTCGGACCGTCGGTGATGGCGAGAAATCCGGCATTGTGTTCGGCGAGCTTTTTCAGCCCCGCGCCGTGATCGTCGAGCCCGGTGGTTCCGCGGATCGCCTCGGCCGACGCAATCACATGCGTGCCGAGCGCCAGCAACGGATCGTCTGGCTTGGTGGCTTGATCGAGATCGACGACGATCGGAATCTTGCGCGCCGACGCGGCGCGGCACACCGCGAGTACGAATTCCGGAAAGCGGTTATCGACCGACACCGCGTCGGCATCCGACACCAGCTTTGCAGCGTCGACCGGCAGCACGTTTCCTAGCTTGACGCCGCGCCTTGTGGCGATAGTCTTCTCGCCTTCGGCATCGAGCAAAATCAGCGACACCGACGCGGTGCCGCCATCGACGCGCACCGCGCCGCTGCAATCGATGCCCTCAGCCTTCAAGTCGGTCAGAATACGGATGCTGACGGCATCGTTGTCGCCGCCGAGCGGCCCTGCGAAGGCGATGCGGCCTCCGAGCCGCGCGATGGCGACCGCCTGATTGGCGGCGCAGCCGCCGCCGGTGGTGACGAATTCGGAAGCGGCGACCTTGGTGCCGGGCGCGGGAAAATTCTCCACCTTCATGATGATGTCTTGCACCGCGATGCCGGCGCAGAGAATTTTTGGGCCCGCTTTAGTCAAAGCTGACGTCGTCCTCTACCCAGGCGCGGATGATGTGATGCGCGATCGCCATCGGCGGCGGCGTGGTCAGGCCATCCGGATGCGTGCGCATAAGCATGGTGACGACCTCACCCTTGCTAAACCACCGGGCGTCTTCAAGTTCCTCGCGGTCGATGACAATGTCGCGGCTCAGCGCCTCGGCATGGCAACCGATCATCAATGAACTGGGGAACGGCCAGGGCTGCGAGCGGTAATAGCTGATGCGGCCGCAGACGATGCCGGCTTCCTCGCGGGTTTCGCGGTGCACGGCGTCTTCGAACGATTCGCCGGGCTCGATGAAGCCGGCGAGGCACGACCACATTGTCGAGGCAAAACGCGGGCTACGGCCGAGCAGGCAGTTATCGCCGTCGATCGCCAGCATGATGACGACCGGGTCGGTGCGCGGGAAATGCTGGGTCTTGCAGCTGGCGCAATCGCGCCGCCAGCCGCCATCGACCACCTGGGTCGGCGCGCCGCAATTCGAACAGAAGCGATGCTTGGCGTGCCAGTGCAGCACCGACTTGGCCTCGGCGATCGGCGGCAGATGGTCGGCGTCGACTAGGCCCTGCACCGCGATCGAACGTAGGTCGGTGACGAACAGATCGTCACGCGTTTTGAGCGCTTCTGCCGCCGCAGGATCGATGCCGAACCCGAATCGGCCGGCCTCGTCGAGATGGCCTAGGAACACCGTCTCGGTGGCCTCACTAAGTGTGCGCGCTTCCGCAATCGTGAACAGCGGATCGTTGAGCGGTGCGCTCTTCTTCATGACGATGAGGTCGCCGCCGATCACATAGACGCCGGCCTGCGCACCCGACAGCAGCGCCTGCAGCGCGGCGTCGTCACGGCGGCGCTCGGCGGCGCGTTCGAGACGGTTTTCGGCATAGCCGAGGTGGGGTTTACGGCCGAGGTCGGGGCGAGGGGGCATGCGCGCGGAAACTCGCACGGAGAAGGTGTTAGTGCAATGACGACCAAAATTACTTCGGCCGCGGATACATGGCGGCGCGCAGTTCCGGCCGTTGCCATTGCGGACCCAGCACGCCCTGCTTGGCAGCATAGGTCTGCGACGACACCAGCGTGTCGGTGGTGGCGCGCATCGTGCGGGCGCGGTCGAGATCGACGTCGACTATGAACATGCCGGCCTCGGTGCTCTCGAACAATATTTCCTCGGGCGCCGCCACCATGGCGAGGCCGCGGTCGGCCGTGCTGAACAAATTCTGCGTGGTCACCACCGTGGCGAGATTTTCAATCGCGCGAGACCAGATCAGATTGCGCCACGCCGGCCACAGGCGGCCTTTGTCGATGCCGGCCGGCATGAAGATCAGTTCGGCGCCGCGCAGCGCCAGCGCGCGCGTGACCTCGGGCATGAAGGCCTCGCTGCACATCGCCAGCCCGACTTTGCCGTGATTTGTGTCGAACACCGGAAACTCGTTGCCGGCGACGTACTGGAATTCCCAGCTCGCACCGCCGGTATAGATCCACGGCCCGTTTGGATGGGTGCGGCGATAACTGACCGGTGCGCGGCCGTCGCCATAGGCCATGCAGATCAGATTATGCGCGGTGCCCTCGTTGTGGCTGATCGGCTCAATCGTGCCGTAGACGACGTTGATGCCGTACCTGACGGCGGCTTCCGCCATCGCCGGTGTCGGATCGAATTTCGCCGGCATTCGCCACGGCCCCGGATAGGTTTCCGGAAAGCAGACGAAGTCGGCGCCTTCGCTCTTGGCGCGCGCCATGAAGCCGAGCGCGTCGGCGATATTCTTCTCGGCTTCTTCGACCGGATTGGCGATCGGTTGCACCACGGCGATCCGCACCGTCATCGGTCAGGCTCCTTTGATCCCGAGCGCGCTCCGCAGCGCGCCGACCAGTTTATCCCGCACAGTGATTTCGTAGGGCACCGGCGGCGCCAGGCCCCAGACCGGCTTCGGCCAGGCCGCGTCGGTCGCCCGGCGGCCGATCACATGCACGTGCAACTGCGACACCATGTTGCCGAGCGCGGCGACATTTAGCCTCTCGAATTCAGCAACGGACCTCAGCGCGCGTGAGGCGGCGTCGATCTCGCCCAGCAACTGGACCTGCTCGTTGGGATCGAGATCGATGATCTCGGAGATGCCCGCCATACGCGGCACCAGGATCAGCCAGGGATAATTGGAGTCGTTCTCCAGCAGCACGCGCGACAGCGCCAGGTCGCCGACCACGGTGGTGAGCATTGAGAGTTTCGGGTGTAGTGACCATTCCATGCGAGTACCTGAAACTACTGGGTTATTTCGTCCGATTCTTTCGGAGGAAACCTAGCAGAGCCGCCCGGCCTGTGCTTGCTTTCCGCCTCCTTTGGCCCGATATAGGAACGGGAGGTTGGCGGTGGACGAACCACTCGCCAACCGGGTCAGATCCGGAAGGAAGCAGCCCTAACGAGCACGGATCGGGTCGCTCGTCAGCCTCCCACCCAATTTCCGCGAGCGAAGCGAAAAGCTCAGCGCCGTGCGCGGACAAAAGCGCGATCACGCGCGTCTTCGACGCGCTATGGGGCGGATGGTACGATGAGCGAGCCGACGAAAACTCCAGAAGCGGCGCCCAGCAATGCTCCTGGCTTAGGGCTCGACCTCGGCGCGCCCGTCGGAGGCGCCGGCTATCGCGTGCTCGCGCGCAAATATCGCCCCGCCAGCTTCGACGATCTGATCGGCCAGGACGCCATGGTGCGCACCATCTCGAACGCGTTCGAGAGCGGCCGCATTCCGCAGGCCTGGATCCTCACGGGCGTGCGCGGCGTCGGCAAGACCACGACCGCGCGCATTCTGGCCCGCGCGCTGAACTACGAATTGCCTGATGGCTCGGTGACCGGGCCGACGATTCACATGCCGAAGATGGGCATCAATTGCCAGGCCGTCATCGAGAGCCGGCACATCGACGTCTTGGAGATGGATGCCGCCTCGCACAATTCGGTCGAGGACGTGCGCCAGATCAACGACGCGGTGCGCTACGCGCCGGTGTCGGCGCGTTACAAAGTGTACATTCTTGACGAAGTGCACATGCTGTCCGGCGCCGCGTTCAACGCGCTGCTCAAGACGCTGGAAGAGCCGCCGCCGCACGCCAAGTTCATTTTCGCCACCACGGAAATCCGCAAGGTGCCGGTGACGGTGTTGTCGCGCTGCCAGCGTTTCGATCTGCGCCGCGTCGACGCGTCGGTGCTAGTCGCGCATCTGCAGGGCATCGCCGCCAAGGAAAACATCGAGGTCGAACCGGCGGCGCTGGCGCTGATCGCGCGCGCGGCGGAAGGCTCGGTCCGCGATAGCCTGTCGCTGTTCGATCAGGGCATTGCGCATGCCGGTGCCGAAACAGGCGCCGGCCAACAAAAAGCGGCTGGTCCGGTGCGCGCCGAAGATGTGCGGCAGATGCTGGGCCTGGCCGACCGCGTGCGTGTGGTCGATCTGTTCGAGTCGCTGATGAAGGGCGACGTCGCCGGCGCGCTGAAGGAATTGCGCGAGCAATACGACATCGGCGCCGACCCGGGCGTGATCCTGAGCGATCTTGCCGAGTTCACGCATTTCGTGACCCGGGTCAAAGTCGTGCCCAATGTTGCCGAAGACGTGTCGCTGTCGGAAGCCGAGCGCAAGCGCGGTCGCGATTTTGCCACGCAACTTTCGATGCGGGTGCTGTCGCGTACCTGGCAGATGCTGCTGAAAGGTGTCGGCGAAGTGCAGGCCTCGGGCCGGCCGGTCGCCGCCGCCGAAATGGTGCTGGTGCGTATTGCCTACGCCGCCGATCTGCCGACCCCGGATGAGGTGGTCCGCTCGCTCGGCGATGGCGGTTCGGCGTCGGCACGCACGTCCAGCAATGGTGGCGCAACGGCGTCCACGTCCGCGGCGTCGAGTTCATCGCAAAGCTTCGCACCGCGCTACGACGCGCCTCGCGGCGCCTCGCGATCGCAGGCCGCCGTGTCGCCGCGTCCGGCGGAAGATCCAGTGGCGCAGCTCGATCAGCCGCAGGCCGATGTGCCGACGCTTGCCGTCGGCACCTTCGAAGAGATCATCGCGCTGGTGCAGGACAAGCGCGACATCACCATGAAAATGGCGCTGGAACGCGACGTGCGGCTGGTGCGCTGCGAGGACGGCCAGCTTGAACTTGCGGTGCTGCCGAACGCGCCCAAGACGTTGATGCACGATCTACAGCGCAAGCTGACCGCCTGGACCGGCAAGCGCTGGATTGTGGTGGTGTCTAAGGAGCAGGGCGCGCCGACCATGCGGGCGCAGATGGACGCGCGGCAGGCCGAGATCGAGCAGGACGTACAGAGCGATCCGCTGGTGCAGGCAGTGCTCAACCGTTTCCCCGGCGCCAAGGTGATCGGCGTGACGCAAGCCGCGCCTGAAGCTTTGCCGGAAGCCGCTCCGGAAGAGGACGAAGATTAATGGCTGACTTTCTCGGCATGATGAAACAGGCCGCGCAACTGCAATCCAAGATGCAGGCGTTGCAGGCCGAGCTCGACACCATCGAGGTCGAAGGCACCGCTGGCGGCGGCATGGTGAGCGTGCGGCTGACTGCGAAAGGCGACCTCAAGGGCGTCAAGGTCGACGACTCGCTGATGAAGCCTTCGGAAAAAGAAATACTCGAGGACCTGCTGGTCGCGGCCCACGCCGACGCGCGCCGCAAGGCTGAGGGCGTGATGCAGGAAAAGATGAAGAGCCTGACCGGTGGTCTGCCGCTACCGCCCGGGATGAATCTCACCTAAATGCCGTCAGCCGTCGCCGGACCCGAAATCGAGCGTCTGATCCAGTTGCTGGCGCGGCTGCCCGGATTGGGCCCGCGCTCGGCGCGGCGCGCCGCGCTTCATCTCATCAAGAAACGCGAATTGCTGATGGCGCCGCTCACGGGCGCCTTGCAGACGGCGATGGACAAGATCGTCATCTGCAAAAGCTGCGGCAACATCGACACCAAGGATCCGTGCACGGTCTGCACCGACTTGCGGCGCGACCAGTCGATCATCGTGGTGGTGGCGGACGTTGCCGACCTGTGGGCGCTGGAGCGTGCCAACGCGGTCAATAGCCGCTACCACGTGCTCGGCGGCACGCTGTCGCCGCTGGACGGTGTCGGGCCGAAGGATTTGACGATCGACGCGCTGATCTCGCGCGTCCACGGTGAGGAAGTGAAGGAAGTGATCCTGGCGCTCAACGCCACGGTCGACGGCCAGACCACCGCGCATTACATCACCGAGTTGTTGCACGACGCCAAGGTGAAGGTGACGCGGCTGGCGCACGGCGTGCCGGTCGGCGGCGAACTGGATTATCTCGACGAAGGCACGCTGTCGGCTGCGATCAAGCAGCGCACGCTGTTTTAGCTTTTCCGCTCAAGCTCTTTGAAATGCCCGCGTGACTGCAGCCACCACAGCAGAATGAGGCTTGGCAGGCCGACGGCGGTGCTGATCATGAAGAAGGCGGGCCAGCCGACGTTTTCCGCGAGATAGCCGGCACCGGCCGATAAGTAGGTGCGGCCGAACGCAGCAAGCGCGGTGAGCAATGCGTACTGCGTCGCGGTGTGCAGCGGCGACTGGCACAGCGCCGACAAATAGGCGACGAAGATCACCGTCCCGATCGCGCCCGTGAAACTCTCCACCGTGATCGACACCGCCAGCGCCCAGTGGTTGAGGCCGACGGTGGCCTGCCACACGAACACGAAGTTCGACGCGATTTGAAGAAACGCGCCGATCCAGAGCGAGACGGCGAGTGGATAGGCCCGGGCGATGGCGCCGCCGGCAAAACCGCCGATGATCGTGGCCGCCAGCCCGAGGCCCTTCACGATGTTGGCGTAGTCGGTGCGCGTGAAGCCGAGGTCAATCACGAAAGGCGCGGTCATGACGCCCGCGAAGGCGTCGCAGAGCTTGTAAAGAATGACGAAAATCAGCACGACAATGGCCATGTCGCGGGTGAGGAATTCGGAGAACGCCGCCACTGCTGCGGCGAACACGCGCTTGACCGGACTTTCGCCTGCATGCGCAGCATGATCGGCGGCGACCGTCGCCGAGCGCGCCGGCTCGGTGGCGAGCAGCGTGACCAGCATGCCAATGCCAGCCATCACCGCCATGACGACATAGCCGAGCGACCAGGCGGCGTCCTTGCTGGCGCCGAGCGCCTCGAAGCCGCTGACGATGTAGAGCGTGCCCGCCGTCGAGATCAGCATGCCGATCCGGTACGCCGCGACATAGGATGCCATGCCGGCGGCCTGCTCATCGGGTGCGAGACTTTCGACGCGGAAGGCGTCGATCAGAATGTCCTGCGTCGCGGAGGCAATCGCCACCAGCAGCGCCGCGCCCGCGACCATCATGAGCGGCGAGAATTTCGGATTGCTGGCCGCGAGGATTAGGATCGCGGCCACCAGCAGGATTTGCGACAGCATCAGCCAGCCGCGCCGGCGGCCGAGCAGCCGCGACAAGATCGGTACGTCGAGCGCGTCCACGACCGGCGCCCACAGGAACTTGAGCGTGTAGGGCGTTCCCACCAATGCAAAAAGCCCGATGGTGCCGAGGTCAACGCCGAACTCCCGCATCCACACCAGCAGCGTCGAGCCCGACAGCGCCAGCGGCAGTCCGGATGAGAAGCCGAGGAACAGCACGATCAGCACGCGCGGCTTGAGATAGACCGCGAGGGCGTCGAGCCACGAGGTGCGCGGGGCGGTGCCGGGCGAAGCGGTCATGCGCTATTCGCCCGACCCGATCTTACGGGTCATCGGTGCGGCGATTATTTCAGCGGTTTGCGGCGCGTCGCCGTCGAAATCGAGTTCTTCGATATTGCCGGCGCGTTTCTCGATGCGCCCGGTCGAGGTGAGGATATTGCCGATGTCTTCGTTGGCCTGGCCGAAATGCGTTTGTAGCTTGCGCACGCGTTCGCCGAGCAGGCGGACGTCCTTCATCATGTGGCTGACTTCGGTGCGGATCTGATCGGCGGCCTCGCGCATCTGCGCATCCTTGCGCACCTGCTTGATGACCTGGATTGCCATGACCATCAGCGTCGGCGACACGATCATGACGCGGGCACGATGCGCCTTCTGCACCATATCGTCGAAATGTTCGTGCAGGTCGGCGTAGACCGACTCGGACGGGATGAACATCAGCGCGATATCCTGCGTCTCGCCGGCGATGAAATACCGGTCGGAGATATCGGTGATGTGCTTGTTCATGTCTTGCCGGACGCGCTGCGTCGCCATTTTGCGGTCGTCGTCGCTCACACCTGAGCGGAACGCCGTCATGGCTTCGAGCGGAAACTTCGCGTCGATCACCAGCGGCCCGGAGTCGGGCATGAAGATCACGCAGTCGGGCCGCTTGCCATTCGATAGCGTGAACTGAAATTCATAGCCGCCCTTCGGCAGGATGTCGGCGATGATCGCCTCCAGTTGGCCCTGTCCGAACGCGCCGCGCGACTGTTTGTTGGCGAGCACGGCTTGCAGCGAGTTCACCTGCGTCGCGAGATCGGTGATGTTCTTCTGCGCCGAGTCGATCACGGCCAGCCGTGCGTGCAACTGCTGTAGATGGTCGGTGGTGTTCTTGGTCGTCGTCTTCATCGACTCGCCGATGTTCTGCGACACGGCGTCGAGTCGCGTATTCACCGTCTGCTGCAATTGGTTGTGCGAGTTCTGCAGCCAGCCGCCCATGGCATCGAGCCGGGCGTTGAGCTCAAGCAGGCGCTGCTGCGCCTCCGGATCGGCCACGGGCGGGCGGACCAGCAGCACGATGATGGCGATGACCCCGATCGCGATGACCAGGCCAAGGATGATGAGCAGGGTTTCCGACATGAGGCAGCTTCTAGCGTGATTCGCCGCGCCATGCGAACGAAGGGCGAACGGTAGGGCGATCAGGCTTGCCGCTCAAGAGGCAAAGCCCGCATTGACCGGGCCGGATACACCCCTTAAATCGCGCCCATGGCCGTCCGCGACATCCTCATCATTCCCGACAAGCGCTTGCGCGTGAAATCCGAGCCGGTGACGGCAATCGACGCGTCCGTGCGCGCGCTGGTCGACGACATGTTCGCGACCATGTACGCGGCGCCCGGCATCGGGCTGGCCGCGATCCAGATCGGCGTGCCGCAGCGTGTGGTCACCATGGATCTCGCCGCCAAGGATACCCCGCCGGAGCCGCTGGTCTTCATCAATCCGGAAATCGTGGCTGAGTCGGCGGAGAAATCCACTTACGAGGAAGGCTGCCTGTCGATTCCGGAATATTACGAGGAAGTCGCGCGGCCGCTGGCTGTGAAGGTCAAATATCTCGACCTCGACGGCAAGCCGCAGGAGATCGAGGCCGACGGGTTGCTCGCCACTTGTTTGCAGCACGAGATCGACCACCTTAACGGCGTGCTGTTCATCGACCATATTTCCAAGCTCAAACGCGACATGGTGATGAAGAAGTTCAAGAAGGCGGCGAAGCTGGGCGGCGGCAAGCCGCTCGCCGAAGATAAAGAGCCTTCGCATCATATCGGCTGAGCGCTCTCAGTCTGACTGGGAATAGCATGCCCCTTCGCCTGATCTTCATGGGTACGCCCGACTTCGCGGTGCCGACGCTGGCCGGACTCATGACCTCCGGTCATGAAGTCACGGCGGTCTACACGCGCGCGGCCAAGCCCGGTGGGCGGCGCGGGTTGGAACTGGTGCCATCGCCGGTCGAGCGCGAGGCGGCGCGGCTCGGCGTTCCGGTGTTGACGCCGAAGACGCTTCGGACACCGGAAGCGCAAGCCGAATTCGCCGCGTTCAACGCCGATGCCGCCGTGGTGGTGGCGTACGGGATCATCTTGCCGAAGCCCGTGCTCAATGCGCCGCGGCTTGGCTGCTTCAACGTGCACGCCTCGTTGCTGCCGCGCTGGCGCGGCGCCGCGCCCATCAACCGCGCCATCATGGCCGGCGACAAAGAGAGCGGCGTCACCATCATGCAGATGGACGAGGGCCTCGACACTGGCGCCAAAGTTACGAACTTGGCGCTGGTGGACCGATTGCCGATCAGTGCGGACATGACCGCCGGCGATCTGCACGACGCCCTGGCGCAACTCGGCGCCGGTGCGATGCCGCGCGCGCTGGCGGCGGCCGAACGCGGTTCACTCTCGCTGACGCCGCAGCCCGAGCAGGGCGTCACTTACGCGGCGAAAATCAGCAAGGACGAAACCCGCATCGACTGGTCGAAGCCGGCGAACGATGTGCACAACCACATCCGCGGCCTGTCGCCGTTTCCCGGCGCCTGGTTCGAACTCGATGGCGTCCGCGTGAAGGTTTTGCGAACGACTAAAGGCGAAGGGGGCGGTGCAGCCGGCACCACGCTCGATGACAAACTCACGATCGCCTGCGGCGATGGCGTCGTGCAGCTGGTGCAGGTCCAGCGCGCCGGCGCTAAGGCGATGATGACTGACGAATTCCTCCGCGGCACGGCGGTCAAGGCCGGGACGAAAGTCGCCTAGTTAATTTGTCACGGCGGTTTGCCGTTATTGTCCAAATAAGGCAACGTAGCCGCCGTCCGGCGGGCGCGACGATCCCCGGATGACCCAATTTGCGCGAGTGACGGAGAAGGTTGGCGATGGCGACGGTCGATCAGGACGGCAAGATTTTCGTCGGAAAAAGCAAAAAGCCCGAATACCTCACGCTGCGGCTGGCGAACCGCCACGGTCTTGTGTCCGGCGCCACCGGCACCGGCAAAACCGTGACCTTGCAGATTCTCGCCGAAGGCCTGGCCAACGCCGGCGTCTCCGTCTTCGCCGCGGACATCAAAGGTGACTTGTCCGGCGTCGCCGCCAGCGGCGAAGCCAAGGAGGCTTTCGTTAAGCGCGCCAAGGACATGGGCTTTGCATACGAGCCCGACCGCTTCCCCGTGGTGTTCTGGGATCTATTCGGCGAGCAGGGCCATCCGATCCGCGCCACCATTTCGGAAATGGGTCCGCTGCTGCTGTCGCGGCTGATGGACCTCAACGACGTGCAGGAAGGCGTACTCAATATCGCGTTCCGCATTGCCGACGAACAGGGTCTATTGCTGCTCGACCTGAAAGACCTGCGCGCGGTCTTGTCGCTGGTCGCCGATCACGCCGCCGAACTGACGACGCAATACGGAAATGTCTCCAAGACCACGGTCGGAACCATTCAGCGGCAGCTTCTGGTGCTGGAAAATCAGGGCGGCACCAAATTCTTTGGCGAGCCGGCGCTTCTGCTGTCCGACTTCATGCGCACCGACCGCGACGGCCGCGGCACCATCAACATTCTCGCCGCCGACAAACTGATGGAAAATCCGAAGCTCTACGCCACGTTTCTGCTGTGGCTGCTGTCGGAGCTGTTCGAGCAGATGCCGGAGGTCGGTGACCCCGACAAGCCGAAGCTGGTGTTCTTCTTCGACGAGGCGCATCTCCTGTTTACCGATGCGCCGAAGGCGCTGCTCGGCAAGATCGAGCAGGTCGTGCGCCTGATCCGCTCCAAGGGCATCGGCGTTTACTTCGTCACGCAGAACCCGCTCGACGTGCCGGACAACGTACTGGCGCAGATGGGTAACCGCGTGCAGCACGCCTTGCGCGCGTTCACGCCGCGCGACCAGAAAGCGGTCAGGGCCGCGGCCGAGACCTTCCGTCCCAATCCCAAGCTCGACACCGCCCAGGTCATCATGGAGCTCGGCAAGGGTGAGGCGCTGGTGTCCTTTCTCGAAGGCAACGGCACGCCGTCGATGGTCGAGCGGGCCATGATCCGTCCGCCGTCGGCGCGGCTGGGGCCGATCACGCCGGAGGAGCGCAAGACGATCGTCGCCGCGAGCCCCGTGAAGGGCAAATACGATCAGACCATGGACACCGAGTCGGCCTACGAGGTGCTGCAGAAGCGCCTCAAGGACGGCACCACGACCGTGACTGCGCCGGAGCCCGGCCAACAGGGTCAGCCGCAAAATCCCGGCTCGGGCCCTTGGAGCCAGCCGCAACCGCAATCGCAACAACAAGATGCGCCAACGGGTGGCGGGTTGCTCGGCAGCATCGGCGGAATGCTGGGCGGAATTTTCGGCACCAGCCGGCCGCGCAACACCCGCCTGTCGACCGGCCAGCTTGTCGCGCGCGAGGTCACTCGCTCGGTCGCCAATCGTGTGGCAGGACAGATCGCCGCCGATATCGGCCGGTCCATTGGCGGAAGCACCGGAGGCACCATCGGCCGCGCCATCGTGCGTGGCACCCTCGGCGGAATGTTGCGGCGTTGAGCGTTTTTATTTCCGACAGGAACGCAGCTCGCATGAATCCTGCGAGGCACATCACGATCCGGCCCGAGCTTCCGCAGGATGCATGGGCCGTCCGTAAAATCCTGAACGCCGCGTTCGACGGTCCGGCGGAAGGTGAACTCGTCGGACGTCTGCGCGCTTCCGGCGATCTGGTGCTGGCGCTGGTCGCCGTCGATGGCGCCGCGATTGTTGGATACATCGCGTGGCCGCGCCTTTGGGTCGAGACGCCACGCGACGTGCGGACGGCGGTCGGCCTGGCGCCGCTCGGCATTGACCCGGCCTATCAGCGCCGCGGCATCGGCGATGCGCTGACGCGCGCAGGCATCGCGCAACTGCGTGAACACGGCGAACGTCTCGCCTTTGTGCTCGGCAATCCGAATTTCTACCAGCGGTTTGGATTTTCTCTCGAAGTGGCGCGGGCTTTCGATTCAAGCTACGCGGGCGATCACTTCATGGCGTTGGCGCTTGCCGCCGATGCGCCCGAGCGTGGCCGCGTCCGATACCCCGCCGCGTTCGACGGGTTGGCCTGATGCCCCGTTACAAACTCATCGTCGAATATGACGGCGCGCCGTTTTGCGGCTGGCAGACCCAGGCCGATCAGATGACCGTGCAGGGCGTGCTCACCACGGCCTTCGAGGCTTTGTCCGGCGAAAGCACCTTGGTGCAGGGCGCCGGCCGCACCGACGCCGGCGTGCACGCGCGCGGCCAGGTCGCGCATGTCGATCTGGCCAAGGAGTGGCAGACCGATACGATCCGCGACGGGCTCAACGCGCATCTGCGGCCGCATCCGGTCGCGGTGCTCTCGGCCGAGCGCGTGCCGGATGAGTTCAACGCGCGCATGTCGGCGGTGAAGCGGCATTATCTCTACCGCATCGTCAACCGCCGTGCGGATCTCACTTTCGATTTGAAATATGCCTGGCGCGTCGCGCGACCGCTCGATGCCGACGCCATGCACGCCGCCGCGCAGCGGCTCATCGGCAAGCATGACTTCACGACGTTTCGCTCAACCGAATGCCAGGCCAAATCGCCGGAGAAGACGCTGGATCAACTCGATGTCATGCGCGATGGACTGGATGTGCTGGTGCGGGCATCGGCGCGTTCGTTCCTGCACAATCAGGTGCGCTCGATGGTCGGCTCGCTGGTGATGGTCGGCGCCGGTAACTGGAGCGCGGACGATCTTAGCCAGGCGCTCGCCGCGCGCGACCGCGCGGCCTGCGGCCAGGTCGCGCCGCCTGATGGACTGTATTTGATGAAGGTCGATTATTGATTTTTCCGCTTATTCCGCGGAAGCAGACTCTTAGCTGAAATACTTATCGGCAATCTTGCGATAGATCGCCGTCAGTTCCACGAGGTCGGCGACCGGAACGCGCTCGTCGATGGCGTGCATGGTCTGTCCGACCAGGCCGAATTCCACCACCGGGCAATAGTGCGTGATGAAGCGCGCGTCGGAGGTGCCGCCGGTGGTCGACAGTTCGGGCTTGCGTCCGGTGACCTCGGCTATCGCGTTCGACACCGTCTCGGTGAACGGCCCGGGCTTGGTAACGAACACGCCGGCATTCGATGGCTCGAACTTGAACGCGAACTTGATCTTGGCGTTGGATGCTTTGGCCGCACGCGCTTCGAGCAGCGCCTTCAGCGAGTCCAGCGAATGAAGGTCGTTGAAGCGGATGTTGAAGCGCGCCCGCGCTTCGCTGGGAATGAGGTTGACGGTCTTGTTGCCGACATCGACCGTGGTGAATTCCAGGTTAGAAGCGGAGAATTGCGCGCTGCCGGCGTCGAGCGGCTCACTTTGTAGAGCCGCCATCAGCGTCACCAGCCCGCGGATTGGATTGTCGCCGCGGTGCGGATAGGCGACGTGGGCCTGCTTCCCGGTCACGATCAGATGGCCGTTGAGCGAGCCGCGGCGGCCGACCTTGATGGTGTCGCCCATCTCTTCCTGATTGCTCGGCTCGCCGAGAATGCAGTGATCGAACTTCTCGCCGCGTTCGGCCGCCCAGGCCAGCAGCTTCGGAGTGCCGTTGACCGCGATGCTCTCCTCGTCGCCGGTGATCAGAAACGAGATCGAGCCCTTGCCGTCTTTTTGCGGCTTGCCGCTATTGGCCTCGAGATGGTCGAGCACCGCGGCGACCGCGCAGGCGATGCCGCCCTTCATGTCGACCGCGCCGCGGCCATAAAGCTGGCCGTTATCGACCACGCCGGAAAACGGCGGATGCGTCCAGGCCTTCTCGTCGCCCGGCGGCACCACATCGGTGTGTCCGGCAAACATCAAATGCGGCGCGGCGGTGCCGATGCGGGCGTAGAAATTTTCCACGTCCTCGGCGCCCGGCTCGCTGAAGGTCATGCGGTGCACGGTGAAACCGGCCGCGTTCAGCACACCTTCAAGAAAGGACAACGCGCCGCCTTCCGCCGGCGTCACCGACGGGCAGCGCAGCAGATCACGGGCAATGGCGACGGGATCGGAAGGCATCGACAACTCCAGTGTTGTCATCACCGGGCTTGTCCCGGTGATCCCACTTAGTTTGGTATGACCCTAAGCGGGATGGCCGGGTCAAGCCCGGCCATGACAGGCAAAAGTTTAATCCCTCAACAGCTCGTTGATGCTGGTCTTGGAACGCGTGCGCTCGTCGACGCGCTTGACGATCACCGCGCAATACAGCGCGGGTCCGCCGTCCTTGCCCGGCAGCGTGCCCGGCACCACGACGGAGTAGGGCGGCACTTCGCCGACCAGCACGTTGCCGGTGGCGCGATCGACGATCTTGGTTGAGGCGCCGAGGAACACGCCCATCGACAGCACCGCGCCTTCGCGCAAGATGACGCCTTCGGCGACTTCCGAGCGTGCGCCGACGAAGCAGTTGTCCTCGATGATCACGGGGCCGGCCTGCAACGGTTCGAGCACGCCGCCAATGCCGACGCCGCCGGAGATGTGACAGTTCTTGCCGATCTGCGCGCAGGAGCCGACCGTCGACCAAGTATCGATCATGGTGCCTGAGTCGACATAGGCGCCGAGATTGACGAAAGACGGCATCAGCACGACGTTGGGCGCGATGTAGGCCGAGCGGCGCACGATCGAGCCGGGCACGGCGCGGAAGCCGGCATTCTTGAACTTTGCGGCATTCCAGCCCTTGAATTTGGAGTCGACCTTGTCCCACCACGCCGCCTTGCCGGGGCCGCCGGAAATCGCGGTCATGTCGTTGAGCCTGAACGACAGCAGCACGGCTTTCTTGAGCCATTGATTGACCTGCCACATGCCGTCGCTCTGGCGCTCGGCTACGCGGGCCGTGCCGGTGTCGAGCAGACCCAGCGCGGTATCGACCGCTTTGCGGATGGCGCCCTTGGTCTTGGGCCCAATTTTGTCCCGGCCCTCAAAGGCGTCGTCGATGATCTTAGCGAGCTTGTCGTTGGACATTGATGGCCTCGAAATTCCTTGGTCCCGATTTCTTGGGTCCCGGGTTGTCGGGGGCGAGGGGCGGGGCTGTCAAGCCGCGCCGCGCGGGTTAGTGTCGGACCCATGGAAGCGGCTGGGGAGAACCGACCGATGAACCGTGGATACAAGTGCATCGGCGCGGCCTTGGCCGCCGTGGCGTTGAGCGTAGGCCCAGCTTTCGCTCACCATCCGATGGGTGGCCGTATGGTAGGGACATTTGGCGAGGGCCTTTTGTCCGGCCTGGCGCATCCCATCATCGGGCTGGACCATTTCGCCGCCGTGGTGGCGGTCGGCTGCCTGGCCGCGGCGCACCGGGCGGCGCCTGCGCTGGTCGTCGGCTTCGTGCTGGCGATGATGGCCGGCGTCGCCGTGCATCTCCAGGGCGCGTCCGTGCCCGGCGCTGAAATCGTGGTGGCCGTTTCCGTGATCGCGCTCGGCGTCGCGATGCTGCGACGGCAGCAGATGCCGATTGGCGCGGCCCTCGCGCTGTTCGCCCTCACCGGGCTGATCCACGGCTATGTGCTGGGCGAGTCGATCTTCGGCGCCGAGCGGGCTCCCGTCGCGGCCTATCTGCTGGGTCTCGCCGTCATTCAAAGCGCGGTCGCGCTCGCCGCCATGAGCGTCGTGCGAATGCTGGCGCGCCGCACATCCGACATTTCGCCGGTGCGGTTGATCGGCGCCGGCATTGCCGGCATCGGGATTGCGGTGCTGATGCAGCAGATCGTGCCGGCGGCGTAACGCTAGCCCGCGCGCGCGGCGGCGATCAGCAGGCCGCCGATGATGGCGATATTGGACAGCCAGACGTTGATGGTGCTGGTGCGGGCCTGGCCCTTCTCCATGTCCCAGAAATTCAGCAGCATCACCGACGCCGCCAAGGTGAACACGATCAGGCCGAGCGCCGCGGGCAGCACGAACAGGCCGAACATCAGCAAGGCGCCGGCGGCGGTCTGGAACACCGAACCGATGTAGAGCACGGCTTGGGGCATCGGCAGGCCGCGCGCCGCGATCATCGGCACGACGGCGTCGGTGATGAAGAAGTGGCGTATGCCGCCGATTACGAACAATCCGCCGAGCAACACGCGGCCCAGCGCAACCATGATGTCAGCGGCGTCGCCGTGCATTGCGCTAACCCGATTTTACTGTTGTTAGAACATGCTGGAGAAATCCCGTCAGGTCATCGGTGACGTGATCGATGTGCGGATCGTCGCGGCCTTGCATTTCCCAGGTCTCGCGTTTGACCATGTTGTTTGGCGACGGCACCACCAGCACGGTGGTCATGCCCATGGCGTGCGGGACGCTAAGATTGCGGGCGAGGTCTTCGAACATCGCGGCCTTGGCCGGATCGACGTCGTGGCGTTCCAGGAACCGCTCGTACATCCGCGCCGAGGGCTTGGGCTCGAGTTCGCCGGCGACGATGTCGAAGACATCCTCGAAATGCTCGTGAATGCCGAGCTGCTTCATCACCGCGTCGGCGTGCTTGCGGGTGCCGTTGGTGAGGATCAGTTTGCGCCCCGGCAGCTTCTCCAGCATCTCGCCCAGTGGCGGATTGGCCTCAAGCACCGAGTGGTCGATCTCGTGCACGTATTCGAGATATTCCTCGTGCTTGAGCGCATTCTCGGTCATCAGCCCGCGCATCGTGGTGCCGTAGCGCTTGTAGTAGTCCTTCTGCACCTTGAAGGCTTCGTCGGGCGACACTTTGAGAAAGTCGACGATGAACGAGCGGATGCGGTCGTCGACCTGCTGCCACAGCAGATGATGCGGGTAGAGCGTGTTGTCGAGATCGAACACCCAGGAGTCGACATGCGCGAAATCACGCGGCGCGGGACGAGGCGAATTCGGCACGGGTCAAGGTTCCTTGAAACGGACGGTGGTGGACGGCTGGCCGCCCACGGCGATGTCGGCAAAACCGGCGGAATTCAGGCCGCGCGCCGCGCAGTCTTTCTGGTCGCTCAGTTCGAACTTGCCGTCGCGGGTACATAGCGCAATGGCGCCGCCCCACGCCAGCGGCGTTTCGCCGTTTTTGACGGTGCGGCCGTTGCTATCGACCGCCTCGCCATAGCTGTAGAGCCGTTGCGGC
>JANMSH010000433.1:0-16219 GCA_031389105.1 Hyphomicrobiales bacterium | reverse complement strand
GCCGCCTGTTGTCATCAAATCTTATCGTCCTGAACACCACAGTTCCACCAAACCGTCGCGTCACTGCCATGGTTGGGCTCTACTCAGGCGAGCATGGATGGCGACTTAAAGGGAGGCCTCAGATCATGACGACGCTGCATGAAAATACTGCCCAGCTTTCCGCCCTTCGCGCCTTTGCCGCGCCCGCGCATTGCCCGCACTGCGGCGACCTCATGGTCGCGCCGCTGATGTCGGAATTCGTCGAGGGCGGTGAAATCCGCCACCATTGGGAATGCGACGCGTGCGGCGAGCTGTCCCACACCGCGATCCCGCTCGCGCCGTCATTGAGCCCAACCTCGGAATAGCGGCACCGGCGCGGTGTTGGCGTGTTAGGCTGAACACAGCCTTTCCCGAGGGAGGACACCCCAATGAACAAAACGATCCTGCGCTCAGCGCTGGCCGCATTGGCCTGCGCCGGCATGTTTGCGTTGGCGAACCCATCCACGGCCGCAACGATCAATTTGAAAGCCACCTTGAGCGGCAAAGCCGAAGTGCCGCCGAACACGTCGACCGCCAGCGGTGCGGTGACCGCGACCTACGACGACGTCACCAAGAAGCTGACCTGGAAGGGCAGTTACAAAGGCCTTTCGGCGCCGGCGACCGCCGCCCACTTCCACGGCCCTGCCCCCGAAGGCAAGAACGCCGGCGTCGCGATCCCGATCGTGCCGAACGGTCCGGAGTTCGAAGGCTCGGCGACGCTGACCGACGCCCAGGCCAGGGAAGTGCTGGCCGGCGACTGGTACGTCAACATCCACACTGCCGCCAACAAAGCCGGCGAACTCCGCGGCCAGTTGACCAAGTAGCGACCAAGTAGCCGCACACGCATTTTTCGGAACAGCCCGCCGGTTTACCGGCGGGCTTTTTCGTGCGCGTTCGGGAAATTAGTTACAGAGGCCTCGGGTCTTTTGGTTGCAGTCGCAACGTATTATGGTCCGCCGGCAACGAAGCGAGGACGATCATGGCCGGCAATGGCGGTGCCCCTTTTCTGATTTCCGGCGGCGGCATTGGCGGCCTGGTCACGGCCTATGCGCTGGCGCGGCAGGGCTTTGCCGTGCGCGTGTTCGAGCAGTCGCCGGAATTCCGCGAGGTCGGCGCTGGCATCCAACTCGGGCCGAACATCTTCCGCGTGCTCGATAAGATCGGCCTCAAGGACGCCGTGCTGGCCGATGCGCACATTCCGCCGGCGCAGGAAATGCGCGACGCCGTCACCGGCAAGCTGATCACCAACATTCCGCTCGACAAAGCCTTCATCGAACGCTTCGGCCAGCCTTATGCCGTCATCCATCGCGCCGACATTCACGCCACGTTTCTCAAAGCGTGTCAGTCCAGCAATCTGATCACGCTGGAAACCAGCCGCCGCGTCGACGGCTATGAGGATCGCGGCGACCGCGTCACCGTCACGCTGGAAGGCGGCGAGCGCGCCGAAGGTTGCGCGCTGATCGCCTGCGACGGCATGTGGTCGAGCATTCGCGAGCGCATCGTCGGCGATGGCAAGCCGCGCGTCTCCGGCCACATCGCCTATCGCGGCGTGCTCAAGCGCGAACAGGTGCCTGAGGATCTATGGCGGCCCGATGTCATGCTGTGGGCCGGGCCTCGTTGTCATTTCGTGCATTACCCGCTGCGCCGCGGCGAACTGTACAATCTGGTCGCGGTGTTTCACTCCGACCACTACGAGGAAGGCTGGAACGCCGAAGGCAGCAAGGAACTGCTATGGAAACACTTTCAGGGTCTGCGGCCCGAAGTAATGCGCCTGCTCGAATTGATCGACACGTGGCGGATGTGGGTGCTGTGCGACCGCGAGCCGGTCAAGAACTGGACGCAAGGCCGCGTCACTCTGCTCGGCGATGCGGCTCACCCCATGCTGCAATATCTCGCGCAGGGCGCTTGCATGGCGACCGAGGACGCGGTGGTGCTGGCGGAGAAGGTCGCGGCGCAGCCCAAGGATCTGCCGGCGGCGTTCCAGGCCTATCAGCAGGAGCGCTACCTGCGCACTGCGCGCACCCAGATCATGGCGCGGGTCTATGGTGAGTTTTACCATGCCCGCGGCGTCACCGCCGAACTG
This sequence comes from Hyphomicrobiales bacterium, assembly GCA_031389105.1. Taxonomy (GTDB): domain Bacteria; phylum Pseudomonadota; class Alphaproteobacteria; order Rhizobiales; family Xanthobacteraceae; genus Pseudolabrys. Next base: position 14,118 of record JANMSH010000433.1, on the reverse strand, counting down.
CGCGACATGGCGGTCGGGGGCCGCAACACGCAACAGAGCTACGACGGCATCGCCTGGCTCTACGGCGGGCCGTAAAAAGCCCGCCCCTGTTTCCAGGAGCGGGCTTTTACGCGCGTCCGTTTACTTCTTCGGGATGCCGGCCTTCACGATGACGTCGTCCCATTTCTTGATATCGTCGGTGAGCCGCTTCAACAGTTCGGCCGGCGTGCTGGCCTGCGCGACGACACCGACCTTGGCGTAGCTCGCCTTAACGTCCGGCGTCGCCATGACGTCGCGGATCGCCTTGTTCAAGGCGTCGATGACATCCTTCGGGGTGTCTTTCGGCACGCCGACGCCGTTCCAGGAAATCACCTCATAGCCCTTCACGCCGCCCTCGTCGGCGGTCGGAACGTCCGGCATCAGAGGCGAGCGCTTCGGCGACGAGGTCGCCAGAACCTTGAGTTTGCCGTCGTTGACCTGGCCTTGCACCGCCGGCGGGAAGTCCACCATCAACTGCACGTCGTTGCGCAACAGCGCGATCACGATATCCGGCGAGGTCTTGTAGGGCACGATCTGGACGTTGAGACCGCCGATCGATTTGAACAACTCGCCGCCGAGATTCTGCGTGCCACCGACCGCGATGGTGCCAACGTTCAGCTTGCCGGGATTGGCCTTGGCCGCTTTGACGAATTCGGCCAGCGTCTTGTATTCGGATTCCGCGTTGACCACGAAGACCAGATCGAAGGTGCCGACCGTCGACACCATCGCGAGGTCTTTCACCGGATCAAACGGCAGGTTGTTGAAGGCCGCGACGCTGATCGCGGTACCGTTGGTGACATAGGCCAAGGTGTAGCCATCGGGTGGCGACGAAATCACCGCGCGCGCGGCGGCGATGCCGCCGGGGCCGGGCATGTTCTCGATATAGACACGCTGGCCGAATTTCTCACTCAGCTTTTCGGCCATGATGCGCGCGGTGACGTCGGCAACGCCGCCGGGGCCGAACGGCAGCACTATCCGGATCGGCTTCTCGGGCCATGCCGCCTGCGCCTGACCCGTCGGGGCCAGCGCCAGCTTCAGCGCCGCCGGCAGCGCCAGCAGCGCCGCTTTGGTAAACTTCTTGGTCATCGTGCTTATCCTCCTGGAAGACTTCGAATTTTCTTGGTTGGGGGCCTTACACCTTAAAACCGTAGAGCCGCCCCGGATTGTCCACCAACAGGCGCTTTTGCGCCAGCGGGTCGGGGGCGATTTGCGGCACCAGATCGACCAGTTCGCCCTCGTCGGCCTCATGCGAGGCGTTCGGGTGCGGGAAATCGGTACCCCATAACACGCGGTCCGGAATGGTTTCGACGATGGTATGTGCGATCGGCATCGCCTTAGCGTAGGGCGGCATGTCGATACGTTCCGAGCCGCAGACCTTGATCCAGCAGTTTTCCAGCTTCGCGAGTTCGAGCAGCGCCTTGAGCGGCGCCTGATCGACACCGGCGGCTGCCGGCACCCGGCCCATGTGATCGACCACAAAGGGCAACGGCAGCTTCTTCATCATATCGGACAGCGGAACGATGTCGGGCGCATCGACGTGCAGCACGACGTGCCAACCGCGGCCCTTGACCCGGTCCATGACGCGATTGAACACCGCCATGTCCGGTGCGCCGCCGAGATGCTTGACGAAATTGAAGCGCACGCCGCGCACGCCGCCGGCATCAAGCTTGTCGTAATCGGCGTCTTTGAAGTCGTCATTGACGATGGCGACGCCGCGATAGCGCTTCGTGTCCCAGGCGAGGCAATCCATCATCGCCGCATTGTCGAAGCCGTGGCAGCTCGCCTGCACGATCACTGCGCGGTCGATGCCGAGATAGTCATGCAGCGCCCGCAGCGTCTCTTTTGGCGCGTCTTCCGGCGTGTAGCGCCGGTTCGGCGAATAGGGGAACACGTTGCCCGGCCCGAACACGTGGCAATGGGCATCGGTCGCGCCGGGCGGCAGCTTGAATTTGGGCTTGCTGCGTTTGGCAAAAAACTCGGGACGGACGTTCATGAAGTGCCTTCGGTCGTTGAATTCGGGCCCGGCATAACCAACAGCGGACGAAACGACAAGCCCGGAACCTGTCCTACAATATGGGCAGATCGCCCCGCTCCCAGTCGGCCATGGTGGCGGCGCGGAAGCCTTCGAAACCGCCCGCCGCGATGGCCTCGCGCATGCCCGCCATCAAGTCCTGGTAGTACGCAAGATTGATGGTCGACAGCAGCACCTGGCCGAGGATCTCGTTGGCCTTGGTCAGATGATGCAGATAGGCGCGCGAGTACGTTCGTGCCGCCGGATGGACGCTATCTTCGTCGAGCGGGCGTGGATCGTTGGCGTGGCGCGCATTCGACAGATTGATCGAACCGAACCGCGTGAAGGCCATGCCGTGGCGGCCGTTGCGGGTCGGCATCACGCAGTCGAACATATCGACGCCGCGCGCCACCGCCTCGAGCAGATCGTGCGGCGTGCCGACGCCCATCAGATAGCGCGGCGCGGCGGCTGGCAAAACCGGCGTGGTTTCCTCGACGATCTTGAGCATCACGCCTTGCGGCTCACCGACCGCCAGCCCGCCGATGGCGTAGCCGTGATAGCCGGTGTCGACCAAGGCCCGCGCGCTCTGCTGGCGCAGCGCGACGTCGTCGCCGCCCTGCACGATGCCAAACAACGCGTAGCCCTCGCGGGCGCGGCCCTCGAAGGCGCGTTTGGAACGCTCGCCCCAGCGCAGCGACAATTGCATGGCGCGGTCGATTTCCTCGCGCGTCGCCGGCAGTTTCAGACATTCGTCGAGCTGCATCGTGATGTCGGCACCGAGCAGGGCCTGTATTTCGATCGAGCGCTCCGGCGTCAGTTCGTGCATCGAGCCATCGAGATGGGATTTGAAGGTGACACCCTGCTCGGTCAGCTTGCGTAGTTGTGACAGCGACATCACCTGGAAGCCGCCGCTGTCGGTCAGGATGGCGTGCGGCCAGTTCATGAATGTGTGCAAGCCGCCGAGCGCGGCGATCCGCTCCGCCGTCGGCCGCAACATCAGATGATAGGTATTGCCGAGCACGATCTCGGCGCCGGTGTCACGCACCGCCTCCGGATGCAGTCCCTTCACCGTCGCCTGCGTGCCGACCGGCATGAAAGCCGGCGTCTGGATGCGGCCATGCGGGGTGACGACTTCGCCGCGGCGCGCAGCGCCGTCGGTGGCGATCAGATTGAAGGAAAAGGGCTCGGTCATTTCATCCTCGTCATTCCGGGGCGCGCCAACGGCGCGAACCCGGAATCCTGACACGCCCGTTATGTATCTGGATTCCGGTCTGGCGCGGAGCCTGTCATCGGGCCGGCCCAAGCGGGCCGGGCCCGTTGGCGCCATCCCGGAATGACAGTTGGGGGTGCAACAAACACGCATCGCCATAGGAATAGAACCGATAGCCGTTCGTGATGGCATGCGCATAGGCGCGCTGCATCGTCTCCAGCCCGCTGAAGGCCGACACCAGCATGAACAACGTCGAGCGCGGCAGGTGGAAATTGGTCAGCATCAGGTCCACAGCCTTGAACGTGTAGCCCGGGGTGATGAAAATCGCGGTGTCGCCAGAGAAGGCCTTCAGCCGGCCGTCTTCCCCGGCTGCAGTCTCCAGCGTCCGCAACGCAGTCGAGCCGACCGCCACGATCCGCCCGCCTTTGGCCCGGGCCGCGTTGAGCGCCTCGGCGGTCTCCGTGGTCAAAGTGCCGAACTCGGCGTGCATCTTGTGGTCCGCGGTATCGTCGGCCTTCACGGGCAGGAAGGTGCCGGCCCCGACATGCAGCGTGACCTTGTGAACGGCGACGCCCGTCGCCTTCAGCCGTTCCAGCAGCGCCGGTGTGAAGTGCAGCCCGGCCGTCGGCGCCGCCACCGAGCCTTCGGGCGCAGCGAATACAGTCTGATAGTCGGTCCGGTCCTGCTCGTCGGCCGGCCGTTTGGAGGCGATATAGGGCGGCAACGGCATCGCGCCCCGCTCAGCAATAGCGTCATCCAAAACGGCACCATGGAAGGAAAATGAAAGGGTTACCTCACCTCCTTCATCTTTATGTGAAACTTGAGCGTCAAGTTGGTCGAGGAAACAGACCCGGCCCTCGGAGCCGAACCGCAGCGTATCGCCGGCTTGCACCTTCTTTGCGCCGAGGATGAAAGCCCGCCAGGTCGATCCGTCGATCCGCTTGTGCAGCGTGGCTTCGATCCCGGGCTCTATATCGCCCCGTCCGATCCGGCGGCCCTTGAGCCGCGCCGCAATCACCTTGCTGTCGTTGACCACCAGGCAGTCGCCGGCGCGCAGCAGGTCCGGCAGGTCGGCGATCGAACGGTCATCCAGCCCCTCGCCGGGCTTCACCACCAACAACCGCGACGCGTCGCGCGGGTTCGCCGGCCGCAAGGCGATGCGGTCCGCCGGCAGGTCGAAGTCAAACAGGTTGGTGCGCATGGGCTTTCTTTACCCCGCGCGGGGGCGACTTACGCCCCCATCGTCGCCTTGACGATCTTGTCGGGGTTTGAGACCGGCTCGCCGCGCTTGATCTTGTCGACGTTGTCCATGCCCTCGATCACGTTGCCCCAGGCGGTGTACTGGCCGTTGAGGAAGCCTGCGTCATCGAAACAGATGAAGAACTGGCTGTCGCCGGAGTCCGGGCTGGCGGCGCGCGCCATCGACACGGTACCGCGTACATGCGGCTCCTTGTTGAACTCGGCCTTGAGCTTCTTGCCCGAGCCGCCGGTGCCGGTGCCCTGCGGACAGCCGGTTTGCGCCATGAAGCCGTCGATGACGCGATGGAAGACGATGCCGTCGTAGAAACCTTCCTTCACCAGTTCCTTGATGCGCGCGACGTGGCCGGGCGCCAGGTCGGGCCGCATGGCGATGACCACATTGCCCTTGGTGGTTTCGAGCGTGAGCGTGTCTTCCGGCTTTGCCATGGGGCTGTCTTTCTTTGTCTGAAGTGAAATTATTTCGCGTCGGCGGCAACGGTCATCTTCACGATCTTGTCGGGATCGCTGACCGAGCCGTTGTTCGATGCCGAGCCCTTCTTGATCTTGTCGACCACGTCCATGCCGGACGTCACCTGCCCGATCACGGTGTACTGGTTGTTCAGGCCGGCGTTCTCGCCATACATGATGAAGAACTGAGAATTGGCCGAGTTCGGATCGGACGTACGGGCCATGCCGACAATGCCGCGCGTGAATGGCACGCTGGAAAACTCAGCCTTCAGCGAAGGATATTTCGACCCGCCGGTGCCGTCGCCGCGCTGGCCGTCGCCGGTCTGCGCCATGAAGCCGGGGATGACACGGTGGAACGGCACGTTGTTGTAGAAGCTTTCGCGGGTGAGCTGCTTGATCCGCGCGGCGTGGCCGGGCGCCAGATCGTTGCGCAGCCGGATGACGATGCGGCCGTCTTTGGTGTCGAGATAAATGGTGTTCTGCGGATCGGCGGCGGGCGCCTGCGCGAAAGCGGGTGCGGCGCAGACGAGCGCCAGCGCGAAAGCAAGAATGCGGATCATTGGATCTCCCGGATTTGTTGGCATGATCTTGTCCGAAAACCGTTCCCACTTTTCGGGATCATGCGCTTACTTCTTGAACTTGTTCTTCAACTGCGCGGCAACCGAGGCCGGCACAAAGGCGGAAACGTCGCCGTGCATGGCGGCGATCTGGCGCACCAATGTGGCAGTGATCGGGCGCACCGCCGGCGACGCCGGCAGGAACACGGTCTGCACAACCGGCGCCATGGTTTCGTTCATGCCGGCCATCTGCATCTCGTAATCGAAGTCGGTGCTGTCGCGCAGGCCGCGGATCAGGATGCTCGCGCTCTGTCGCTTGGCTTCCTCAATCACCAGGCCGGAAAACGTCACGCAGGCGAGTTCACACTTCGCCGCCTGCGCCAGCGGCCCGCAGATGTCCTGCAGCATCGCCAACCGCTCTTTGGCCGTAAACAGCGGCGCCTTGCCCGGATGGACGCCGATGGCGATCACAAGCTTGTCACACAGCCCCACGGCGTGGCGGACCACGTCGAGATGGCCGTTGGTGACCGGGTCGAAAGACCCCGCGTAAAGGGCTGTTCTCGGCATAAACCGGGGTCTACCCCGCCCCTCCGCAGCCCGCAAGGCCGCTTTAGCCGCCCGGTACCCTTGAACCTTTTGCCACCTCGCGGGTTAGTGAGGCGAACCCTCTGCGACGTTGAACCTTTTGTCTGGCTGGCACGACTGATGGTCGAGCCTTCAAGGATTGGGACTGCCATGATCAAAGCGATGTCTGCCATTCTCACCGCCGCCGCCATCGCGGGGTTTATCACCTTTATCCTGCCCGGAGCCCCGGTCGACGCCGGTCCGCTGGACAAGCCCGCCGCGGCGACGCTCAAGGCCTGCACCCAGCAAGCCTGGCCGTACCTGAACTGCGTCGGCACCGAAATCGGCAACCCGAAAATCCGCCTGGTGACCACCGACCGGATCGGTCAATAAGCCGCACTTTGTCCGGCATTTGCCGTGAATGCACGGCAGCCTGCCGGTGTTAATCCCCCGTGACATCAGTCCGGGGGATTTTTCATGGCCAAGTGGCTGGCGCTCATCTTTCTTGCTTACACTTTTCCGGCCATGTGGCCTGCCATATCGCCTGCCTTGGCGCAGGTCGCGCCGAGCCCGGCCGAACTTGCCGCCTATAGCGGCCTGCATGCCGCCGCCGCCAAGGGTGACACCGCTGAGATCGAGCGGCTGTTGAAATCCGGCGCGCCGGTCGACGCCCGCGACAGCTATCGCCGCACGCCGCTGCAAGTCGCCATCTACCGTTCTCAAGGCCCCGCGGCGCGCGCTTTGATCAAAGGCGGCGCCGACGCCAATGCGCTCGAGGCACAGCAATACGACATCGTCACCATCGCTTCGGTCGCCAACGACGTGCCGATGCTCAAACTGGCGCTGGAAAACGGCGGCAGCGCGAAGAACATCACCAGCCCTTATGTCGGCACCGCGCTGATCGCCGCCGCCCATCTCGGTCACGACGAAGTCGTGCGCATGCTGATCGCGGCGAAAGCGCCGCTCGATCACGTCAACAATCTCGGCTGGACCGCGCTGATCGAGTCGATCGTGCTCGGCGACGGCGGCAAGCGCCACACCGCCAGCCTTGAAGCGCTGATAAAAGCCGGCGCCAACGTCAATCTCGCCGACCGCAGCGGCCAGACCCCGCTGACTTTGGCGAAGCGGCGTGGCTATGGGGAGATGGTGAAAGTTCTCGAAGCGGCAGGTGCGAGGTAATTTTTTAACCGGGCCTTCGCGCCAGTGACAGCCACACGCCGCCGCTGATCAAGGCCAGACCGGAAATGCGGCCCAGCCATTTGGCACTGGTGTTGCGCAGAAAGAAGCTGCGCCCCGCACCCGCTACCATCGCCCAGCCGCAATCGGTGACCGACGCCATCGTGATGGCGACGACGCACATCACCAAAAGCTGATGTCCGGCCGGCAGGCTCGGATCGATGAACTGCGGCAAGAATGCCGTGAAAAACGCGATGGTCTTCGGATTGGTGATCGCCGCCAAGAAACCGCGCCGGAAATAGACGTGTCCGCGCGGCGGCGCGACCGCGGCACCCGCACCCGCATGGCGCCAGGACTGGATGCCAAGCCAGATCAGATAGGCCGCGCCGATCCAGCGCAGCCATTCGAAGATCACCGCGGCATGTTCGATGACGAGGCTCAGGCCGAGCGCGATGCCGGTAATCAGCAGTGCATTGCCGAGCGTTGAGCCGGCGACGGTGATCAGCCCGGCGCGCACGCCGCGCGTGGCGCTGGTCGCCAGCACCAGTGTGACGATCGGGCCCGGCGTCAGCACCAGAATCACGGTGAGAAGCAGAAAGGCGGAGAAGAGCTGGTAGTTCATGGAAACCTGCCGTCATTCCGGGACGGACCCGTAAGCGCGTTTACGCGCGTCTTCGACGCGCTATGGGCGCGGGCCCGGAATCCATATTTCCGAGCCATGGTTATGGATTCCGGGCTCGCCGCTTTGCGGCGCCCCCGGAATGACAACGAATTACTCCGCCTCGGCCTCTTCACTCAGCCGCTCGACCGACACCACGCGTTCGTCGTCGGCGGTGTTGAGCACGATCACCCCTTGCGTCGAGCGCCCGGCGATACGGATGCCGGCTACCGTGGTGCGGATCAGCTTGCCGGCGTCGGTCACCAGCATGACCTGATCGCTCTCCTCGACCGGGAACGAGCCGACGATCTTGCCGGTCTTGGCGGTCAGCGACATCGCGACGATGCCTTTGCCGCCGCGTCCGGTGGTGCGGTATTCGTAAGACGACGAGCGCTTGCCGAAGCCACGCTCCGACAGCGTCAGCACGAACTGCTCGGCCGCAGACAACTCGACGTAACGCTTCTCGCCGAGTTCGATGGCCGCGCCCGCCTCCGCCGTATCGTCCGGCTCGCTCGCCGGCAATTCTTCGCCATTGGTGCCGCGCCGGATCGCGCTGGCGCGCTTGAGATAAGCGGTACGTTCCTCCGACGTCGCTTCGGCGTGGCGCAGGATCGACATCGAAATGACCTTGTCGTCTTTGCCGAGGCTGATGCCGCGCACGCCGTCCGAACTGCGGCCGGAGAACACGCGCACTTCCGGCACCGCGAAGCGGATGCACTGGCCGCCCATCGCGGTCAGCAGCACGTCATCCTTCTCGGTGCATATCTGAACGTCGACGATGGCGTCGCCCGCGTCGAGCTTCATCGCGATGATGCCGGACGGCCTGATTTTTGCGAAATCCGACAATTTGTTGCGGCGGACATTGCCCTTGGTGGTGGCGAACATCACGTCGAGTTCGGCCCAGGTTGCCTCGTCCTCGGGCAGCGGCATGATGGTGGTGATGGTCTCGCCGGCATCGAGCGGAAGAATGTTGATCAGCGCCTTGCCGCGCGCCTGCGGTGCCGCCTGCGGCAGCCGCCAGACTTTTTCCTTATAAACTTGTCCCGCCGACGAGAAAAACAGCAACGGCGTATGCGTCGAGGCGACGAACAGCCGCGACACGAAATCCTCGTCGCGGGTCTGCATCCCGGAGCGGCCTTTGCCGCCGCGCTTCTGCGCGCGATAGGTCGAGAGCGGCACGCGCTTGATGTAGCCGAGGTGCGACACGGTGACGACCATGTCTTCGCGCTGGATCAGGTCTTCGTCTTCCATCTCGCCGATCGCTTCCGCGATCTCGGTGCGGCGCGGCGTGGCAAACTGGTCTTTGATCGCGTTGAGTTCGTCTTTGATGATGGTCTGAATGCGCACCCGCGAACGCAGAATTTCCAGATAGTCGGCGATCTCGGCGGCCAACTTGTCGAGCTCTTCCTTGATCTCTTCGCGGCCGAGCGCGGTCAGGCGTTGCAGGCGCAGGTCGAGGATCGCCTTGGCCTGCTCCATCGACAACCGTGCGGTGCCGCTGGACGAGACCTTGTGGCGCGGATCGTCGATCAACTCGATCAGCGAGGCCGCCGTGGTCGCTGGCCATTCACGCGCCATCAAGGCTTCGCGCGCTTCGTTGGCGTCTTTCGAGCCGCGGATCAGCTTGATGACTTCATCGATATTGGCAACCGCGATGGCGAGGCCTACCAAGATGTGGGCGCGGTCGCGCGCTTTGGTCAGCAGGAACTTGGTGCGCCGCGACACGACTTCCTCGCGGAACGCGACGAAGGCGTTGAGCATGTCCTTGAGCGTCATCACCAGCGGGCGGCCGCCGTCGAGCGCCACAGTGTTGACGCCGAAGCTCGATTGCAGCGGCGTGAAGCGGTAAAGCTGGTTGAGCACGACGTCGCGCTCGGCGTCGCGCTTGAGCTCGATCACCACGCGATAGCCGTCGCGGTCGGACTCGTCGCGCAGGTCGGAAATGCCTTCGATTTTCTTGTCGCGCACCAGTTCGGCGATGCGCTCGACCATCGTTGCCTTGTTCACCTGGTACGGAATTTCGCTGATGATGATCGCTTCGCGTTCCTTGCGCAGCGTCTCGAACGCGACCTTGCCGCGCATGATGATCGAGCCGCGGCCGGTGTGATAGGCGCTGGCGATGCCGGCGCGGCCGAGAATGATGCCGCCGGTCGGGAAGTCGGGGCCCGGCACGATCTTGATCAGATCGTCGGTCGAGACCGCCGGATCGTCGATCACCGCCATGCAGGCGTCGATCACTTCGCCGAGATTGTGCGGCGGAATATTGGTCGCCATGCCGACGGCAATGCCGCCTGCGCCATTGACCAGCAAATTCGGATAGCGTGCCGGCAGCACGACCGGCTCGTGTTCGTTGCCGTCGTAGTTCGCCTGGAAGTCGACGGTGTTCTTGTCGATGTCGTCGAGCAGCGCCATCGCGGGCTTGGCCAGACGGCACTCGGTGTAACGCATCGCCGCCGCCGGATCGCCGTCGACCGAGCCGAAATTGCCCTGCCCGTCGATCAGTTGCAGGCGCATGGAGAAGTCCTGCGCCATACGCACCAGCGCGTCGTAGATCGCGCTGTCGCCGTGCGGGTGGTATTTGCCCATCACATCGCCGACGACGCGCGCCGACTTCACATATTTCTTGTCGGGCGTGTGGCCCTGCTCGTGCATCGAATAGAGAATGCGCCGGTGCACCGGCTTCAAGCCGTCGCGCACATCGGGCAGCGCGCGCGACACGATCACGCTCATGGCGTAATCGAGGTACGAGCGCTTCATCTCCTCGACGATCGAGATCGGGCGTACGTCCGAAGGACTTCCGTCCCCCGATTTTGGGGTTTCAACGTCAGACAAGAATGAGTTCCCGCGCGTTTCTTGAGGTCAATTTTTGTAGCTGATTCACTTTTGCTTTGCCACCCGAAAGCGCGCCCTTTACATGGTATTTTATATTGATATTTCAATAGTTTATATCAAGCCAAAGGGCCTTGCGGCATCGGCGTGACAGGCCCCATTTTCAGCAGGCCAATCGGCCCGCAAAAGAGTACCGTCCACCCCGCATCATGCCGCTCGAATTCCTCATCTCCGCTTTTGTCACGCTGCTGGTCGTGGTTGATCCCGTCGGCCTGGTGCCGACGTTTCTCGCCATCACGCACGGCCTGCCGGCGAAAGCGCGCCGCAGCGTGGCGCTGCGCGCCTGCCTGATCGCCGGAGCGATCCTGGCCGGCAGCGCGCTCGCGGGCGACTGGCTGCTGCGCACACTGTCGATCACACTACCGGCGTTTCGCATTGCCGGCGGCCTGCTGCTGTTCTCGATTGCGTCGGAAATGGTGTTCGGCGTGCGCATCGCGCGCCAGTCCAAGGCGGCCGAACAGGTCATCGAGGATCACGTGCGCAACATCGCAGCCTTCCCGCTCGCCATTCCGCTGATGGCCGGACCCGGAGCGATCACCGCCACCATTTTGCTCGCCGGCCGTAGCAGCGGCGAACCGGTCCGGCTTGCGATCCTCTTGGGCGTCATCGCCGCGGTGCTGGCGCTGTGTCTGCTCGTGTTCACACTGGCGGGCCGGATCGGCAAGTTGATCGGCACCACCGGCAATATCGTGATGTCGCGCCTGCTCGGTGTGCTGCTGGCCGCGCTCGCGGTGCAATACGTCATCGACGGCGTGCGCGCGGCCGTGGCGGGTTAGAGCCCCGCTCATTCCTGCGTTGGCGAGAATCCAGATGTAACGCTGGCAAGTCTTACTGCCGACGATACTAAATCCCAAAATCCTTCCGCGTTTCGCTTCGATAGCTGATAGGCCTCGGCATGCGGAATTTCGGGCATCTGCAATATTTTCCCTATCCTGTCGATAAAAGGGCGGGTCGAATGAAGGATTTCTCGCAAATGCTCTGTTGTGAGCCCCTCTCCCTTTGCCCGGAGGGGAAGATTGTGCGCCAAATCCGTATTTCGAAATCCGGTCAGTTCCGAAATAAGTTTACTGCCGCCAAATTTTCGACACACACGAATAAAGGTTTGGTCGCGTTCGCCAGCAATTTTTGCGAAAGCAGGAACTGCCATTAGAGCCGGGAGTGAATGCCGATCTCTGCCCGGCTTGTCCCAGAGTCGGCACAGACAAAGCGCAGACAAACGCGGCATCCCGATACGGAGCATCAACAACATTTGCTCCGCATCGTCATCTAAGCAACCCTTGTTGGCGCTTAGAAAATCGGTCGCTGCTTCGAAATATCCAAAATACAGAGACGCGTATTTGCTGTTACTGATTAAACGCTTTGCAATTGTTTCGACTTGCGAACTAACAGCCACGTCAGAACGGAATTTCGTCGTCCATGTCGTCGCGCTTGCCGGCGCCGGCCATTGCCGGTTTGCGTTCACGCGAAGCGCTCGGTCCGCTCGAACCGAAATCGCCGTCGTCGCTGCTGCCGGCGCTTGCGCCGCCGCCACCGCCGCGGGTGTCGAGCATGGTGAGTGTCGAGTTGAAGCCCTGCAACACCACTTCGGTCGAGTATTTGTCGTGGCCGTCTTTGTCGGTCCATTTGCGCGTCTGCAGCGCCCCCTCGAGATAGACCTTCGAGCCCTTCTTCAGATACTGCTCGATGACCTTGCAAAGACCTTCGTTGAACACCACGACGCGGTGCCATTCGGTTTTTTCTTTGCGCTCGCCGGTGGTCTTGTCGCGCCAGCTTTCCGAGGTGGCCACGCTGAGATTGGCGATCGGCCGGCCGTCCTGCGTGCGGCGGATTTCCGGATCCTTGCCCAGGTTGCCGATCAAAATCACTTTGTTGACGCTGCCCGCCATGATGCTCTCCAGAAGGCGAAACGCGGTCGAGTGACTCAGCACCAAAACGTTTGGCCCGAGACGCCGCCGGTCGCCGGTCAAGGGTCCACCCGCCGTGCGCGGACCCGAAAATTAACTTTTGACACTAGACCTCGCGCCCCGCGCGGCAAGCTCGTTTGGGTATAATCCACAGGGGCTTCCGAACTCGATTCTAGTTTCGGCTGCGCAATTTTGCAAGTATTTGTTCTTTATTTGTTCTTATTAATATTAACTATTTAGACGATTGATTTCGTTGAACATTTAGACTTGTTGTTGCTCAAATAACACAGTTCGAATCATCCGAAAGTTATACACAGGCTCCAGTTCTTGCGTTTGTTCGGCCGAAAAAACCTGGAGGTTATCTGATGAAGCGTTTTCTACTCGCGGTGGGTGCTGGCCTGATGGCTGTGTCGATGGCGTCGCCATCGTTCGCGGCCGATCTGCCACGTCCCTCCTACAAGTCGCCCATTTACGTCGCACCGTTTAGCTGGTCCGGCTTCTACGTCGGTATCAACGGCGGCTACGGCTGGGGCAAATCAAGCTGGAACCCGACTGCCGCTGCCGGGACCGGCGACTTCACCGTCAAGGGTCCGCTGGTCGGCGGCACCTTGGGCTACAACATGCAGACCGGCTCCTTTGTCTGGGGCCTCGAAGCCGACGCCGCCGTCAGCTGGATCAAAGGCACGACGACGACCGCGTTCTGCGGCGTCCCGGGCTGCGAAACCAGCAACCGCTGGCTGGCAACCGGCCGTGGCCGCATTGGCTACGCCTGGGATCGCTGGCTGCCCTACATCACAGGCGGCGTCGCCTATGGTGACATCAAGATGTCGCGCGGCCCGCTCGGCTCCGAGACCAAGTCGAAGCTCGGCTGGACCGCAGGTGCCGGCGTAGAATACGCCTTCCTGGGCGCCTGGTCGGCGAAGGCCGAATATCTCTATGTCGATCTCGGCAAGACGACCTGCGGCGCGGCGCTTTGCGGCGTCGACACCGACGTCAAGTTCACCGCCCACATCGGCAAGATCGGTTTGAACTACCGCTTCTAATCGAGCGGTTGAACAAGATGCTACGAAGGGCCGGACATTGCGCCGGCCCTTTGCTTTTTGCATAGCCAAGCGGTTCAAAGGATGGCGTCGCTTCGCTCGCCATAGCTGTCCAAAGGACGGCGTCGCTTCGCTCGCCTATGGCGGTTATCCCCATCCCCCACATTGCGGGCCGGTTGCGGGGCTAGCGAAACGGCGTCGTTCTACCTACGTTCCTCATTGTCGTTTTGATATTCCGCCGCCGGCCCGCGCCGGTGTTTTGCCGTGCCAAATAACCGTCGAAAGTTCCGCCGAAAGTCCGTAATGACCGACCCTTCCAGCAAGAGAGCCCGCGACGCGCGCCAGATCACCATCCGCGGCGCCCGCGAGCACAACCTCAAGAAC
>JANMSH010000403.1:0-1905 GCA_031389105.1 Hyphomicrobiales bacterium | reverse complement strand
TGCGGTCGGGGCCCGGCGCCGTGGCCTTGCGGTCACGGATCCGGATTTCACCTTCGACCGGCGCAATGTAGCCGCCGACCGCCTTGAGCAGTGTCGACTTCCCACAGCCCGACGGCCCGAGCAGTACGTAGCGGTCGCCTTCGTTGACCGTAAAGCTCACGCGATGCGTGGCCGTGACCAGCGATTGCGGCGTCTTGTACTGCGTCGTGACGCGGTCGACCTGGAGAAGCGTGGACACCCGTCAGCTGCCCGGCGTCGCTTGCGCTTCGGGGAAGAACATTTCCTGCCAGTTGGCCGGCGCGATTTTGGTGATGCCGGTTTTGGCCATGAAAGTCGCGAACGGCATGACGTTCTGCGGCGTCAGCACGAAAGTCGAGGCTGGGTTTTTGATCAGATCGACGGTCTCCTCGACGGTCAGCTTATCCTTCGAGTGATCGAGATAGACTTTGGCAATCTCGGCAGGCTCTTTCTTGGTTAGTTCCTGCGCTTCCTGCAACGCGGCGACGAAGGCTTTGTAGGTCTTCGGATTGTCGGCCTTAAACTTCTCGGTGGTGTAGGCGATCATGTAGGTCGCCGGCGCGCCGAGGATTTCCTGCGCCGAGGAAATCTTGCGGATGTGTTTGTGACGCAGTTCCAGTTCCTGGAATGGCGATGCGGTGAAGTGATTGTTGATTTCGCCGGCCTGGGAAATCATCGCCGCCGCGGCGTCGCCGTGCGGGATCTGCACTGTCAGCTTGTTGATGCGGTCGGGGCCGCTCGGGCCCCAGAGCTTCTCGGCCGCCATCTGCAGCAAAATCGCATGCACCGAGACCTTCAGCGTCGTCACCGCGATGCGGTCGTTTTCGCCGAGATCCTCGATCTTGTTGACCTTGGGGTTGCGCGTCAGCAGTTCGAGCGGCAGCGCCGACACGGCGCCGATGCCGCGCGTAGCGAGCGGGGTGCCCTTGGCTCTGGCCCACAACGTGATGAACACGGTAGCGCCGCCGCTGACGATATCGAGACTGCCCGACAGCAGGCCTTCGTTCATCGGATTGCCGCCGGGGAACTGGCGCCACGTCACCTTGGTCGAGCCGAGGCCCGCCGCGGTCAGATGCTTCTCGAGCAACTGCTTCTGCTGCACGATAACCATCGGTAGCGTGCCGATGCCGAATTGGGTCGCCATGCGGAGTTCGGAAACTTCCGCGCGCGCGGACGTCATCAGCGGGGATACCAGCACGGCGGCGGCAAGCGCCGCGGCCTGAATTCTAACCTTCATCGATTCCTCCATTTTTGTTCGGGCGAGGCTCGCATGAGCTTCGCATCCGGATTCGGAAGCTTGGCGCCTCTTCTCATTTGGTCGTTAGTTTCGTCGTCAGGCGGCCGCGGCGCGGTCATCCTGGCGCAGCATCTGCATCAGTTCGCGGGCCGAGCCGAGATTTTCCAAGTTTGCCACATTCGCAATGATGCGATCGGCGGCTGCCGCGGAAATCCGGCCTTTGGCGTAGGTGCGAAGCTTGGTCTCGATCTGCGCGCGTGTCATGCGGTTTTCGAACGAGCCGCGCGGGAAGTCGCAGCGCTTGCCGATCTTGGTGCCGTCGGTCAGTTCGAACTCGACCGTCGCTTGCACGTCCTTGAGGCTTTCGTCCGCCTGGATGTCGATCAGTTCGGCCGCGGCCGTGCGGATCGCTGGATCGTCGTAGCGCTCGGGCGTGAACTGGTCGAGCGTCAGCACGTGATCCTGGATGATGATCGCCGCGGTGTAGTGCGCGGAAATCAGCGCGTCGAACTTGGCTTTGTACTTCGACAGCTTGCCGTGGAGATTGAACACGGTGGGCGCGAGCCGGATTTTCGCGCTTTTGATGTCTTTCAGCTTGAACGGCTTCTGCTCCAGCACATCGAACAGCGCTGTGTTCATGCCCTGGATCG
>JANMSH010000392.1:0-13356 GCA_031389105.1 Hyphomicrobiales bacterium | reverse complement strand
CATCAGGCCAGCATCTGGCGTGCGGACCGCTCCATGCCGCACGACGTGCTGCCGTTTCCGCGCAGCGAGCGGGCGCAGGCGGTATGGGCGTCCGGCGAATGCCGGACAAATTGCAGCTCCTATTGCGCCTGGGGCCAGACTCAATGCCTGGAGCGCGACTCGCAGGGCACCTGCCTGAAATTGACCGATAAATGCGACCGCTATTGCCAGCGCCAATGCCGCATGTCCGGCGGGCCGCTGCTGCCGATCGAATTTCCGTGGGAGTGAATATCACTTAATTGGGGGGAGTTGTGTCGTGAAGCGTCATCTGATTGTAGGCGTCATGTTGGTTGCGGGGATGGGCAGTGCGCAGGCAGCGCCGCCGATTTATGACTGGAGCGGCTTTTATATTGGCGCTCATGTCGGGCATGGCTGGGGCAGCCAGGACTGGACCCAGACCGCCAACAACCAGGGCAACCCGAACGACACCACGAGCGGCGCGGTACGGCCCAAGGGTTTTCTCGGCGGCGTTCAGGCCGGCTACAATTTCCAATCCGGAAAGTGGGTCTTCGGCCTCGAAGGCGACTGGTCGTTCACCGGCGGCAAAGGCTGCGCCGGCAACGTCATCTTTTTCACCTATGAGTCCTGCTCGAAAGCAAACTGGTATGCGACCGCGACCGGCCGGGTTGGTTACGCCTTCGATCGCAATCTGGTTTTTCTGCGCGGCGGCGCGGCTTTCACCAGCCAAACCCGCACCAGCAATTTCCTCGGCGCAATCGACACGCAGGAGACGCGCAACGTCTCCACCGGCTTCGTCATCGGCGGCGGTATCGAACGCGCCTTCGCGCCGAATTGGTCGGTAAAACTCGAATACGATTATATGGATTTCGGCAAGAAGGACACGCCGCTGACTTATCTCGCCAGCGGCAGTTCACCCGGATTGCAGGAAAATTGGGACGTGACCAATCGCGTCCATATGGTGAGAGCTGGAATCAATTATCGCTTCTCAGCCGGTAGTTTGGCGGCGGCGAAATAGGGCGCTACGGCAGGTTGGCCAGGCACGGGTCGAGCATGGCGTGATTGGGATCGAGGCGTTTGTAGCCGCCTTTGAGAACGACCCGGTCGCCGACCTTCATGCCGTTCGACTGGTAGGTCGCGCATAACACGCGCACGTCGGAACACATCAACAGATACCACAGCACGCCATCGTGTTTGACAGCGGTCAGTTCGCCGATGACCGTCAGGTCGATGCGCACGTCGGTGTTGTCGATGCCGGCCGACATAATGCGAATATCGTCGCACTTTGCCGACGATTCCGCGGGCAGATCGGCGCCGGAGAATGCCGGCCGGTCCTTGAAGATATCGTCCGCGCCCAGGCATGGGTTGACGGCAAGCGCGAAGCCTAGGGCCAAAGCAAACAACCGCATTTTGATGAGGTCCGTAACATTGGGAGGCGGCATTTGGCTCATGGAATTGTGGCGGTATCTGGCTTTGGCTCATGTTTGTTCATGGGTCGTTTTGGCGTATCGTTGGACAATGAGAGTTCTTCCGTCGTCCGATAGTTAAAGTAAGGTCGTGGCGTTAAATGAAGAATGAGAAGCGGATGACGACTGAGGGCGCGGGACCATCTCGCGAAGCCGACCTTATTTCACGCGTGCGTGCGGCGGCCCGGCAAGAGCAATTCCTCGACGTTGTTTCGGCGGACGAGGCGCGCGCGCGATTTGTCGCTCATATAGATATGTCGCCGCTCGGCGACGAGACGGTGATGCTGGCCAATGCGCTCGGTCGCGTTCTGGCGCACGACGTGGTGGCCGCGGTCGACGCGCCGCCGTTCGACCGCTCCAATGTCGATGGCTTTGCGTTACGTGCTGCCGACTCTGTGGGAGCCAGCGACGGCGCGCCAAAAATTTTCACTCTCAACACCGAAGTGATCGCCTGCGGTCATGCCCCGGCGCTGGAGGTCAAGTCTGGCACCGCCACCACGATTGCGACCGGTGGCGTCATTCCGCGCGGCGCGGATGCCGTTGTGATGATAGAGCAGACTGAGCTGATCGGCGAGGATACCCCGCGCATCGAACTGCGCCGCGCAGTATCGCCCGGACAGTTCATCTCCTACGCCGGCTCCGACATCGCGCGCGGCGAGACATTGCTGCGGCGTGGCGCGCGTATCGGCTCGCGCGAGATCGGTATGCTGGCGGCGAGCGGGCTTGCGCATATCGACGTGGTGCGAAGGCCAAAGGTCGCGGTGTTGTCCACCGGCGACGAATTGGTCGAGCCCGGCCAACCGCTCAGGCCCGCCTGCGTCTACGACAGCAACGGTGCCATCGTTGCCGCCGCCGTGACGGAAGCCGGCGGCGAGCCGATGGCGATGGGCGCATTTCCCGACGACGCCATGCTGCTAGACAAGGCCGTGCGCGACGCGCTGGCGGTAAGCGACATGGTGGTGCTGTCGGGCGGCACTTCGAAAGGCGCCGGCGACCTGTCGCATGCGGTGGTGTCGCGGCTGGGTCGGCCCGGCATTCTGGTGCACGGCGTCGCGCTCAAGCCGGGCAAGCCGCTCTGTCTCGGTGTGGTCGACAACAAGCCGATCATCGTGCTGCCGGGCTTTCCGACCTCGGCGATCTTTACGTTCCACGCTTTTGTAGCTCCAGTGATCCGCGCGCTGGCTGGGCTATCGCCGGAAGCGGCGGAAACCGTGCTCGCCCGCGTGCCCGTGCGTATCGCGTCGGAACTCGGCCGCAAGGAATTCGTGCTGGTCTCGCTGATTGAAAGTGAGGAGGGCGCCATCGCGTTCCCGACCGGCAAAGGCTCCGGTTCGGTGACGAGTTTCTCGCAGGCCGACGGCTTTCTCGAAATCGATGCACTGGCGTCGTCGCTCGATGCCGATAGCGAGGTTGACGTCACGCTGATCGGTAGCGCCGCACAGGCGCCCGATCTGGTCATCATGGGCAGTCACGATGTCGCGCTCGACGTCGTCGTCGGCGCATTGGCCGAGCGCGGCTTCTCCGCGCGCACTTTGGCGGTCGGCAGTCTCGGCGGCGTCGCGGCGGCGAGTCGCGGTGAATGCGACATCGCGCCGGTGCACCTGATCGATCCGGCAAGCGGGCAATATAATGTGCATCTGGTGACGCCAGGTCTCACGCTGCTGCCGGGCTGGCGCCGCATGCAGGGTGTGCTGTTCCGGCTTGGCGACAAGCGTTTCGAAGGCCGCGGCGCACGGGATGCGATTGCTTCGATCTTGGCCGACCCGTCTGCGCTGATGGTCAACCGCAATGTCGGCGCCGGAACCCGCGTATTGATCGACCAATTGCTCGAAGGCAAACGACCGGCCGGCTACGCCAACCAGCCTAAATCGCACAACGCGGTGGCAGCAAGCATCGCGCAAGGCCGCGCCGATTGGGGTATCGCCATCGAGCCGGTGGCTAAGCTTTACGGCCTCGGCTTCCTGCCGCTGGCGCCCGAACATTATGACTTCCTTGTGGTCGAGAGCCGCCGCGAACGGCCCGCCGTGCAAGCCTTCCTCGCCGCCTTGCGTGACGGCGCAACGCGCGACCGCATCCGCGCACTCGGCATGATTCCCGCCGATGACTAAACGCCTCTGCATTGTGCTCTTGCTGTTTCCGTTCGTGATCGGCACCGCGCATGCACAGTTGCGCGGTCATGGCGGTCCGGTGAAGGCACTGGCGATCTCGACGGACGGCAAGACCGCATTGTCCGGCAGCTTCGATTCGTCCGCGATCCGATGGTCGCTCGAACGCAACGCCGCGGAGCAGGTTCTGCGCTTCCACGACAGCGCGGTGAATGCGGTCGCAATCTTGCCGGACGGGCGGCTGGTGACCGGCGGTGAGGACGGCAAGATCGCGGTTTGGCGGCGGGGCTTTGCCGAGCCGATTCAGCTTTTCACCGGACACACCGCGCCAATCGTGGCGCTGGCGATATCGCCAGACGGCACGCGCCTCGCATCGGCGTCGTGGGATCGCACTGTGCGGGTGTGGCCGGTCGATGGCGGTCCGGCCATGTTGCTCGAAGGTCATCAGCAGAACGTCAACGGCGTCGCCTTCATGCCGGACGGCAAGGCGGTTGTGAGCGTGAGTCACGATCCGCAGATCCGCATCTGGCCGCTCGACGGCGCCGCCACCACGATCGTGACACTGGCTACGCCGTTGAACTCAGTGGCGGTGGCGCCCGATGGCGAGATCGTCGCCGGTGGAGCCGACGGTAAAGTGTATTTCTATTCGGCGCAGGGCGAACCGCGCGGCGAAGCAAACGCTGCTGCGACCCCGGTCATCAGTATTGCCGTTTCGCCCGACGGAAAATTGGTGGCGGCCGCGGGCATCCGCGGCTCGGTGGCAATCATCGATCGCACCACGCGCAAGCTTGAACACACGCTGGTCGGTCCCGGTTTGCCGGTGTGGTCGGTCGCGTTCTTTCCCGACAGTCATACGCTGTTGACCGGCGGCACCGATCGCATGATCCGGCGCTGGGATGCTGTCAGCGGCGAGCCGATAGGCGCAGCCGTGGTTGGCACGCCGGCCGACCCGCTGGCGGCTTATGCCGGCGATCCGGGTGCCCAGGTTTATCGTGCTTGCATCGCCTGCCACGCATTGTCGGCGGATGACGGCGAAAAAGCCGGCCCAAGCCTGGCGGGCATATTCGGCCGCAAGATTGCGACGCTGCCGGGCTATCGTTTTTCCGACGCTCTTAAACATATGGACATAGTTTGGACGCCGGAGACGGTGGCTAAACTGTTCGAAATAGGGCCGGCCGCCTACACCCCCGGCACCAAGATGCCAGAACAGACCATCGGCTCGGCGGATGATCGCAAGGCGCTGGTGGAATTCCTGGGAAGAGCGGCGAACAAAAAGTAAAAGCGAATCCTAGCTTTCGCCTTTCTGCTCGCGCTCGCGCAGATAATCTTCTGTCGTGCGCATCATAGGGCGCGGCGTGGTGGCGAACGGGTCGAAGTTCTCCTTCGCCATCGCGCTGACCCGGCAATCCGCACACATCCGGATGACGTCGATGCGTTTCTTGGAGTCCTTGAACATCCAATGCTGGCCTTCGAGCTTGGCGATCACACGTTCGACCGTGCTTTTTACGCCAAATGGCGCGTCGCAAGCGATGCAGTGAAAGGGCTCTTCCTGTTTGATGATCCGGCTCATTGCGGTCGCGGCGAGAAAGTTCATTTGCGGCTTCAGGCTGATCACCTTCTCGGGGCAGGTCGCCTTGCACAGCCCGCATTGCACGCAGGCATCTTCCGCGAAGCGAAGCATCGGTCGCTCGGGATCGCCCGACAGCGCGCCGGTCGGGCAGGCGGACACGCACGAGAGGCATAGTGTGCAGCCTTCGACGTTCACCTCGATCGTCCCGAACGGTGCGCCTTCGGGCAGCGCCACGACGTCGATCGGCGCCGGCGCTGCCGCATGCATCTCGCGCAAGGCCAGCCGCATCACGTCGCGCTTGCCGCCAATTGCGGAGAAGGTGGCGGGTTTGGCCGCGCCATCCATCGGCGCCATCGCGTTTAAAATACTGCCGAACGCATCCGGGTCGTCGGTCTCGATGGTGGCGACACGCGCACCATCAAAGCCAAGGCCGGCGAGGATCGGCGCAGCCAGCGCAATGGTCTTGGCAAGGCCGGCTGGGTCGTGGCGTGGCTTGGCGCGGATGAGAAACCGCACCGCGGACGCGCCATATGCAAACGATGCAGCCACGGCTTCCAGACCGACCTGGGTCACCTCGTTGACCTGCACCGGCAATACGTTCGCCGGCAGGCCGTCGCCGTGACGCGCGAGCGCGTCGATCAATTCGCCGCCATGTTCGGCGTCGTGGAACAGAAGCACCGCGCGCTTTCCGCCGGCTTCGCGATAGGCGCCCAGCAGCGCGCGCAATTGGCGCAGCAGCGCGTCGGCGGGCGGCAATGCGTAGGCCGCGGCGCCTGTAGGGCAAGCGGCGGCACATTGGCCGCAGCCGGCGCAGATTTGCGCATCGATGATCACGTGGTCGCCGTTCGGTGCAATCGCTCCGGTGGGGCACAGATCGAGGCAGCGGCGGCAGCCGACGATCTTGGAGCGCGAATGTGCGCACAGATCCGCCGTGAAATTGATGTAGCGCGGCTTGTCGAAGGTGCCGGTCAAATCGCGCGCCTTGAGCACCGCGCGCAGCACAGCCGCAGGATCGGCCGGATCGGCACGCAGATAGCCGTCGCGCAAGTCGGCGGCGGGAAACAGCGGCGCGCCGCCCGACAGATCGATCAGAATATCGCAACGCGATACCGCATCGTTACGCGATGGCCCGAAGGCAAGGGCGCTGCGCGAAGACGGGCTGGGCACCGCATAATCGTCGACTATTAGTTCAAACGCCCCGAGATGACCCTTTGCCGCGCGGATCGATCCCTTCACGATGGGAAATTCCGTCACCCGAAGAGGTGCAACACCGGTGGGTCGCTTGATCAGCACCGTGATGTCGAGATGGTCTTTGAGCAGAGCGGCCGCCTCGATCACCCTCTCGTCTTTGCCGTACAGCAGGGTCACGCCTTCGCTCGACATACTGACCAAGGGATAGTTCGGGGCGGGTTCGGCTGCTGCCGCAATCAGCGCCGCCATCTTCGGGCCGCTGGCCTTGGCATCCTTCGACCATCCGCCGGTCTCGCGAATGTTGACGAAGGTAATTGCCCCTGCGCCATCGATCTCGTCCGCGACTTCGGTGAAAAGCGGAGCTTCCTGCGTGCAGGCGACCATGATCGGCGCGCCTGTGCCGGCCAGTTTGCGAAAGCGGTCCAGTTCGGCGCGACAGAGCTGGCGGCCTTCGACCACCACGGTGTCGCGACAGACGCGACGCACCGCCTCGCCGTCGAGCGGCATGGTGTCTTCGCAGGAACAAATCAGGATGTTGGGCGGCCTGTCGGCCATCGGCTCTTTAACCTCTTCAGATGTGCGCCCGTGCGGCGAATGCCGCCGGCGGATCGCTTTCGCGTTTCATCCGCGCGGCCGCGGGGACTGGCCTTGGGGCCATCCGAAGCGTAATTATAGTTATTCAAATGAGAAAGTAACAGCGAAGGATCGATGCCGCTGCAAACCCCGGCCACCTCACGGATGCAGACAGAACTGGAACTATCGCTTCCGCCGCCTTTTACCGCGGTGCGGCTGCGCGAGTTGGGCGACGCTTTTGCCCATGCGACGGCGATTGCGCCGGAGCAGGGCGCCGGCACGCTGGTTTATGTCGGGCGCTTCGATCTTGCCGAGTTTGCCGTGGTGGTCGAGCCGGACGAGCCGCTGGTCCAGGCGCGGCGCGTATTTTATGCCGGCATGGTGGCGCTGGCGGACGCACTAACGTCGTACGCGCTGCCGGAAACCTCGATCACCTTCGATTGGCCGGATTCGGTTTCGGTCAATTTAGGGCTGGTCGGCGGCGGACGGCTCGGCTGGCCGCAGGGAATTAGCGAGCAGGAAACGCCGCCCTGGCTGGTGTTCAGCGCCATGATCCGCACCGTGTCGCTTAGTTCCGCCGAGCCGGGACTCAATCCGCTGGTTACCGCGCTGGAGGAGGAAGGCTTCACCGACGGGCTCTCCAATAATGTGGTGGAGAGTTTCGCCCGGCATTTCATGCTCGCCATCGATTCTTGGCAGGAGAGCGGGTTCGGCGCGGTGGCGAAAAACTATCTGGCGCGACTGCCGATCGAAAAAGGTGTGCGCCGCGACATCGACGACGGCAATGGCGATCTGCTGTTGCGCCGTATGGGCAAGACCCAGATCGAACGCGAAGCCCTGCTGACGCGGCTTGCCAAGCCCGCGTGGCGCGATCCCATCACCAAAGGGCCGCGGGCGTGAAACTGCTGCGCACCATCCGGCTCGATCCCTCGGACACCTTCGTGTTCGAGAAGCCGGCTGAACCCGGCGAGTGGGCAGTATCCGGTGCCTTCGTGTTCTGGAATGCGGATACAACGCAATTGCAAGGCAAGGCGCGCTCGGCGTTCCGCAGCGGGTTCCTCGGCGTCGAGACGCTCGGTTGGTCGACGCTGGTGCAGATCGTCGAGGCAAGCGAGGCCGATCGCGCGCATATGGTGGACTTGCTCGCGCAACGGCTGGTCGCCCATTTCGGCGCTCCCGACATGGACGCTGCGCGCGTCGCAGCGGAAGAAGAGGTCGCTTTCTCCGAATCGCTTTGCACGCAGCCGAAGGATATCCTCGTCGGCGTGCATCGCCGTTTCGAGGACGGCGCGGTAAGTGAAACGTTTCGTACCTTGCGTCCGCGCGAGGGAGCCAAGCCCAACCGCGTGTTCGCATTCCTTGAAGTCGAAGGCGAGGACGATGAGCAATCCTCAGATCAGATCGACCTCATCGCCATCGCCGACAGAGAGCGCAAATGAGAGACTTCTGGATTTCGTGTGGTCATCATCTGCTTGACCGCGAGCAGGGCGGCGGGTTGCTGGTGACCAGCGAATTCCTCAAGCTGTACCTGGCGCGGCCCGAGTTGATTCCTCCGCCCGAGGCCTGTGTGGTCGAGCGCACGCTGCATGGCGCGTTGCTCGCCGATCCGCGCACGGACGTGTCGACATCGGACATCGCCGCCATCGCCGATGCCGATGCGCGGGAAAACTGGCAAGTGCTGATCGCTTTTCGCGATCTGCTGTTGCGACACAAGACGCTGGAGGGCGCCTATGCTGAACTGATGCGCAACGGCCCCGGAAAAACGCCGCTGTTATTCGTCAATCAGATGGTCCATGTGATCCTGCGAAATGCGCTCGACGGCGTCGAAGATGCGCAGGTGGTGCGGGCGGCCGAACTATTTTTTCGCACTCAGCGCGTCACGTTGCATGAGAATTCGCTGATCGCCGCCGATGAAGAGACCATTGGCGGCATCAGTCCAACGCCCGTGACGCCGCTGGTGTCGATGTTGGGGATTCCAGCCGAGGCCAATATCGACATCCTCAACGATGAGAACGGTTCGAGCTACTGGGAGCGCAGCGATCAGTTCGATATGGCCATCGATCTGACCACCGGACACGCAGGGCTTGAGGCGCTTGCCGAAGCGATGCGGCGCTGGATCAAGCATGTGCTCGGTGTCGAGGTGACGATCGAGCCGCTTTCCGAACTGCGCGAGGTCAATCTCGCCTGGTATGTGGGGCTCGACGCCGATGCCACCAAGATCGGCGATATGTTGTGGAATGGAGAGGAGATCGACCAGGCGACGATGTCGCGCGTTGTCGGGTTGTTCGCGCTCACCTTCCGCGATCCTTCGGTCGTAATCGACAGGGTCAAGGGCGAACCGGTCTATCTGATTTTGGCGATGACGCCGGACAAGACCATCCGCATGAAACCGCAGAACCTGACGACCGGATTGCCGATTAGGCATTTGGAGGCCGTCGGATGAGCAACGCTTCGCCACATCTAAGCATTCCTGTGGGCGTCATCGTCGAACGCAGCAAAAGCACGAGCCCGTGGGCCGACTTATATTGGCGCGCGGTCGGCGTGCTGGCGGGCCAGCCAGATACGCCAGCTTGGACGATATTGAGCGACGATGGCCAGCGAGCGACATACTATGCCGGCACCGCGAACGTCGCGTTGTACCGTAGCGAGACCGGTTTTTATCGCGACAATCTGCACTCCGGCGCGCCGTCGCTATGGGTTGCGTTGCGTGCGGCCGACGGCGAGCCGCCCTTCACGATCGCTGCCGTGACCGCCGATCCAGCGGAAGGCGAAAGCTTCACCGAGGCTGGAACCGATCTGGTGGAGCAGGTGCCGATGCCGTTGCCGATCCAACAAGTGGTCGCGGAATTCGTTGCGGAGCATCACGTCGAGCAGACGTTCTATAAGCGCAAACGCGACCGCGCCGACCCTGAAGCCATGGCGCGGCGCGGACGGACGTCCGGAGATGATTTCGAATGAGCGAACCGGAAAAATTCCTGACGCGATGGTCGCGACGCAAACTGGTGGCCGAGGAGCCGGCGCCGCCGCCGGCGGCTGAAGCTGCGCCGCAAAAGCCGGTGGAAGATAATGCGACCTCAGGCGGCACTGCCGGCAAGACGGCAGTTCCGCCTGAGCCGGTGTTCGATCCTGCCAGCCTCCCATCGCTCGATTCGATCAGCATGGAAACCGACATCACTGCTTTCCTGAAACCCGGCGTTCCGGGTGAACTGCGACTCGCGGCACTTCGTCGCGCTTGGGTGACCGACCCGGCGATTCGGGATTTCAAAGGCTTGGCGGAAAACGATTGGGACTTCACCGTCCCCAACGCCACGATGGGGTTTGGTGAAATCGACCCCGGCCTCGACGTGAAAAAAATGTTGGCGGATGTGTTTGGCGACGCGCCGAGAGACGAGCCGCCCGCGCCCGAATTGCCAGCCGCGCCGGAACAACTCGTAACAAAGCCACTCGAGTTGAGTTCTCCGCCGGCGGATCGCCTTGCGCTCAATTCGCCCGATGAGCCGTCGCGCGAAGCTGAAATCACCAGCGGTGACGAATTGATGCAGCGCAATAAAAATATTGCATCGCAAACAAAAGATGATGAAGCGGACATCCCACTAAACAAGCGAAGGCGTCCACAGGGCGGCGCTCTGCCGCAATAATAATCAGACCTATAGCCTCTTCCTATTGACCCGCGCTCGCGCAGCGGATTACCTTTTCATTGTAACGATTTGAAAGAGCCTGATGCGCGATCCGGGCCTCAACGAAGCTATTCGTGTCGTTGGCAGTGTCAGCGAACTCGCGCGCCGTCTCGGAATTTCGCAACCGTCGGTATCGAATTGGACCCGCGTTCCTGCTGAGCGTGTGATGTCGGTCGAGGGCTTGACCGGCATTAGTCGCGTCGTGTTGCGGCCTGATTTATTCGGCGAGGCAAGAATGAACGGCAAAGTCGACGAGGTCGATGCGGCGCGCGCGCAGGAATATGCGTTGCTTGCGGCGTTGCTCGTGCGCGCGCCGGACGCCGCGTTACTCAAACGCCTCACGGGGCTGCGAGGAAATGACAGCCCACTCGGGATGGCTCACATCGCACTGGCGGAAGCGGCAAGCCGCGCCACCACCGAACAAGTCGAGCGCGAATTTTTCAACCTCTTCATCGGCGTCGGCCGCGGCGAACTGTTGCCATACGGTTCCTACTATCTCACCGGCTTCCTGCACGAACGCCCGCTGGCGCGGCTTCGTGACGACCTCGGCAAACTCGGGATCGAGCGCATCGAAGGTAATGTCGAGCCGGAAGATCATGCCGCCACACTCTGCGAAATCATGGCCGGGCTGATCGGTGGCCAGTTCGACGCTCAATCAGGCAGCGATCAGGAAATATTCGAGAAGCATATGGTGTCGTGGATGGGCCGCTTTTTCGGTGACATCGAAATCGCCGAAGCCGCGAATTTCTATCGCTCGGTCGGAACGATCGGACGCCTGTTTATGGATATCGAGACGGAAGCTTTCGCGCTGAATGCGTAACGACGCAGGGCGCGACGACCAAGGAGGACTGGCGATGAAGTCGGAACCCAAATCCAAGTTAGGACGGCGTGATTTTCTGCGCGCGCTCGGCGCAGGCGCAGGTGTTGCGGTGGCAACGGCTGCACCGCTCTCCAAGCCGGCGGCGGCGGACACCGAGAACAAAGATGAAAAGCGCAAGGCCCGCTACAAAGCGGATTCCGCCAGCGTTCAAACTTTCTATCGCGTCAACCGTTATCCGAGCTGAGGGAGGCTAAGCCGTGTTAACAAAAAGATCAGAACGACAGGCACGCCGGGGCAGTCTCGCAGCGGCAATCGGCAATCAAACGGCTGGCGGGTTCGACCGCCGCGCGTTCCTGCGAAGATCCGGTCTGGTTGCCGGCGGTCTCGCCGCGATTGGCGCACTACCACTCGCCAGCGTCCGCAAGGCGGAAGCGGCAGGCCCTGCGATTGCCGGCGCCACCATCCGCAAGAACATCTGCACCCACTGTTCGGTGGGCTGCACCTTGATCGCGGAAGTGTCGAACGGCGTCTGGGTCGGCCAGGAGCCCGGCTGGGACTCGCCGATCAACCGCGGCTCGCATTGCGCCAAGGGCGCGGCGACGCGCGAACTGGTCCACGGCGATCGCCGCTTACGCTACCCGATGAAAATGGTGAACGGCCAGTGGACGCGTATTTCCTGGGACGTCGCTATCAACGAAATCGGCGACAAGCTGATGGAGATCAGGGCCAAGTCGGGCGCCGACTCGGTTTATTGGCTGGGCTCGGCGAAGTTCACCAACGAAGGCGCCTTCCTCAATCGGAAGCTGGCTGCGTTCTGGGGCAGCAACAATATCGATCACCAAGCGCGTATCTGCCATTCGACGACCGTTGCCGGTGTAGCCAACACCTGGGGCTACGGCGCGATGACAAACTCCTATACGGATATTCGCAATTCCAAGACGATCATGTTCATGGGCAGCAATGCCGCCGAAGCGCATCCGGTTTCGCTTCAGCACGTCCTGGAGGGCAAGGAATCGCAACGCGCCAACATGGTGGTTATCGATCCACGCATGACGCGCACCGCGGCGCACGCCACTGAATATGTCCGCATCCGCTCCGGCACCGACATTCCGATTATCTGGGGCATGTTGCACCACATCTTCAAGAACGGCTGGGAAGACAAGCAGTTCATCGAACAGCGCGTCTACGGAATGGACGACATCCGTAAAGAAGTCGCCAAGTGGACTCCGGAAGAAGTCGAACGCGTGACCGGCGTGCCGGGCGCGCAGCTCGAGCGCGTCGCCAAGATGTTTGCGACGGAAAAACCCTCGACGCTGATCTGGTGCATGGGCGCGACCCAGCACACGGTCGGCACCGCCAACGTGCGGGCGTTCTGCATCCTGTGCCTGGCCACCGGCAATGTCGGCGCACCCGGCACCGGCGCCAACATCTTCCGCGGCCATACCAACGTGCAGGGTGCGACCGACCTCGGCCTCGATATCGTGACACTGCCGCTCTACTACGGCTTGGTCGAAGGCGCGTGGCGGCATTGGTCGAGGGTCTGGGAGGTTCCCTATGACTGGTTCGTCGAGCGCTTCGATAAGTCCACCGCGGCCGACGGCAAAGTCACCAATACGATGAATACACCGGGCATTCCGTCGACCCGCTGGTTCGACGCGACGCTCTACGAAAAGAAGGACGTCCGGCAGAAAGACAACATCAAGGCGATGTTTGTCATGGGCCACGGTGGCAACACCGTGACCCGCATGCCACAGGCCCAGAAAGGGATCGAGGCGCTCGAGCTTATGGTGATCGCCGACCCGCATCCGACGAACTGGGCGTCGCTGGCCCCGGGGCGCAAAAACGGCACTTATCTCTTGCCGATCGCTACCAGCTACGAGACCAACGGCTCACGCACGTCGTCTAATCGGGCGATTCAGTGGGGCGAGCAGATCGTCAAGCCGATCTTCGAATCGAA
>JANMSH010000367.1:0-4417 GCA_031389105.1 Hyphomicrobiales bacterium | reverse complement strand
CGAGCGCGCGCTGCCAGATCAAAGCCTGCTCGAGCAAAGCGTGATCGCCGGTCGCTTCGTGCAGCGCGATGGCGGCGCGGATCATGGCGGTGAAATCCTACGCCAGCCCCGGAAACAGCAATTGCCCCTTGCGCCAGGAATGGCCGAGGCGTTGTTCGTTATTTGCCCTTGGTCATCGTCGCCGCGATGAAATCGAAGGCGCGCCGCGCCATCGCTAGCCAGGATGGCTCATCGAAGATCACACTGGCGTTGACCAGCGATGCGATCATCAGGCCGTTCCAGTCGGCCAGCGTTTTGTCGTCGAGCCCGGGCCGCACGCGGCCGGCGCGCGCGTCGAGCAAAATCGCGCGCAAAGCAGCCAGCCGTTCTTCGTCGGCTTGCGTGCGCGGCACTGACTGGAGCCGGTTAAGAATATTGTGGCCTTCGAAATTACCTTCGTCGCTGACATCGTAATGCCGTGCAAAGAACGCGCCGGCCTCCGGCCCGATCAGTTCGACGATCTCGTTTTGCGACCAGACATAGAACTTGCCCTCTTCGCCTTCGCTGTCGGCATCGAGCGAGGCGGCGAAGGCGCCCTCCGGCGTCGTCATCTCGCGCTGCAGCCATTCAACGGTTTCGCGTGCGCGGGTGCGAAATAACTCATTGCCATCCCGCTGCCAGGCGAGCGCCAGCAGCTCCAGCAGCAGCGCGTTGTCGTACAGCATCTTTTCGAAATGCGGCACCAGCCAGCGTTCGTCCACCGAGTAACGGGAAAAGCCGCCGCCGAGATGATCGTAGATGCCGCCCTCGCACATCCGCTCCAGTGAATGCTCGACGGTATCGAAGAACTTCACGTCGCCGCTGCGCAACCCCGCGCGCCACAGCATTTCCAGGATGAACGGCTGCGGAAACTTCGGCGCACCGCGCAGGCCGCCATGGACGCTGTCGAACATGTTGCCGACTTGCGCCGCGGCGGCATCCAGTTCCTTGAGCCCCATCGTGACTTTGCCGGCCGGTCGCGCCTTGTCGGCCAAGCGCGCGAGCAACGCGGCGCGGTTCTGCTCAATCTTGGCGGGTTCCTCGCGGAACATGCGCGACACTTCGCGCAAGATGTCGGTGAAAGCCGGGCGGCCGAATTTCGATACGTTCGGAAAATACGTGCCGCCCCACACCGGTTCGGCAGCGGGGGTGAGAAACATCGTCAGCGGCCAGCCGCCCTGCTCGCCCAGCAGATGCAGCGCGTTCATGTAGATCTGGTCGATGTCGGGTCGCTCTTCGCGGTCGACTTTGATGTTGACGAACAGCTCGTTCATCACCTTTGCGGTCGCCTCGTCCTCAAAACTCTCATGCGCCATGACGTGGCACCAGTGACAGGCGGCATAGCCGACCGACAGCATGATCGGACGATTGCTGCGCTTGGCCTCGGCCAGCGCTTCGGGCCCCCACTGCCACCAGTCGACCGGATTATGCTGGTGCTGCAGCAGATAAGGAGATGTCGCAGTGGCAAGGCGGTTGGTGTGGGTGGTGTTTTGCGGAGAAGGCATGCCGCAATCTAACGCGCTTCGTTGCCGTCGCCAATTACCGCGCGCTAGTCTGTGCCGCGCCGCTGACGCGCCAGATCGCATTGCCGACGTCGTCGGCCACCAGCAATGCGCCGTCGCGGCCAATGGCCACACCAACGGGCCGGCCATGTGCCTTGTCGTTGTCGCCGATGAAGCCGGTCAGCACGTCTATCGGCTGCCCTGACGGTTTGCCGCCGGTGAACGGCACGAACACCACCTTGTAGCCGCTGCGGGGTTTACGATTCCACGAGCCGTGCTCGCCGACGAACACGCCGCTGGCGTATGGCTGCGGCAGCTTGGCGGCATTGCCGTTTGGTTCCTGGGCAAACGTCATGCCGAGCGGCGCGACGTGATTGCCCAGCGCATAGTCCGGCGCAATCGCTTTCGCCACCAGTTCGGGATTTTGCGGCTGTACGCGATCGTCGACATGCTGACCCCAATAGCTGAAGGGCCAGCCGTAGAACGCGCCCTCTTTCACCGAGGTCAGATAATCCGGCACCAGATCGCTTCCCAACTCGTCGCGCTCGTTGACCACGGTCCACAATTCGCCGGTCGCGCTCCAGCCCAGGCCGTTGGGATTGCGCAGACCGGACGCGAACACGCGCGACTGCCTGCTCTTGACGTCGATCTCCAGAATTGCGGCGCGGTTCTTTTCCGCATCGAGGCCGTTCTCGGCGACATTGCTGTTGGAGCCGACGGTTGCGTAAAGCTTCGTGCCGTCCTTGCTGGCGATGATGTTCTTGGTCCAGTGATGATTGCGCGGCCCGCCGGGCAAGTCAGTAACCTTTTCGCCAGCGCCCGTAATCTCGGTGGCGCCTTCCTGATATTTGAAGCGCATCACCGCGTCGGCATTGGCGACATAGAAGTCGCTGCCGATCAGCGCCATGCCGAACGGCGAATGCAGATCCTTCAGGAAAACATTGCGAGTCTCGGCGACGCCGTCGCCGTCTTGGTCGCGCAGCAGCGTGATGCGGTCGGCGCTGGGCACGCCGGCGCCGGCCCGGCCCATCGCCAGCCCCATCACCCAGCCTTTGATGCTCATGCCCTCGTCCGGCCGCTTCGGCGCGTTGGATTCCGCCACCAGCACGTCGCCGTTCGGCAGCACGTAAACCCAGCGCGGATGATCGAGACCTTGCGCGAAGGCTGTCACCGCCAGCCCGGACGCGGGCTTTGGCATGGCGCCGTCGGCCCAGCGTTTCGCCGTGGCGATATTGACCGTCGGCAGCCAGGTTTTCGTCGGTTCGGGGATGGTCGGGTTCGGGCCGGTGGTGGCCTGTTCCGGCAGTTGCGAACTTTCGCCGCAGGCGGCCA
Organism: Hyphomicrobiales bacterium; assembly: GCA_031389105.1. Classification (GTDB taxonomy): domain Bacteria; phylum Pseudomonadota; class Alphaproteobacteria; order Rhizobiales; family Xanthobacteraceae; genus Pseudolabrys. Next base: position 1,565 of record JANMSH010000367.1, on the reverse strand, counting down.
GCATCAGAGCCAGCACGCCGGCGACGAAGATTTTTTGGTACCCGAGCATGCCGTTCAGGCCGCTTCAGCTTCCTGGTTGACGACGCTTTCCGCGATCTCGGTCAGGTCGGCGTCGGTCTGTTTTTCCTCGTCGAGCGTCTGGCCCAGAAGGCGCGCGGCGTCGGCAAGGCCCAGTTCGGTCGCCCAGGTCTTCATGGTTCCGTAGCGCGAGATCTCGTAGTGCTCGACCGCCTGGGCGGCCGCGAGCAGCCCGGCATCGAGCGCGGGCGAGCCCTTGTACTCTTTCATGATCTCGGCGCCTTCCTCGGTGATGCCGACGATGGCGGCGCAGGTCTTTCCTTGCGGCTTCTTGTCGATGGCGGCGAACACCTTCTCTAGCCGCGAGACGTGACCCTCGGTCTGGGTCTTGTGCTTCTCGAAGGCTTTCTTCAGCTCGGGCGCCTGGGCGGCTTTGGCCATCTTCGGCAGCGTGCTGAGAATTTTCTTCTCCGCGAAATAGATATCCTTGAGCGTGTCGTGGAATAGCTCATCAAGCTGTTTTGATTTTTTGGCCATGGTTCATCCCTCTGTTGACCCGTGTCTAACGGGAAAACCGCAAAGACGTTCCGACCGGAATGGCTTTTGTTAAATGAGCAAAAGACACAGCGGCCCGCAGGGAGACCGCTACCCCTTCCCCAAAGCGTCAAATCTACTTTTTGACCCATGTCTCGCCGCGGCAGAACACGCCGGCGACGCAGCCTTCGAGTTTCAGCGCGCTGGCGCTCTGCAGGGTGACGACGCCGGAATAGGTCTTGCCGGATTCGACATCGAGCAGGTCGCCCTTCCAGGTGTTGTCGCCGGACTTTGCGGCGCCTTTCATGATCACGGTGCCGATGGTGTTCTTGCGCGCCTCGTCTTTGACGCCGACGATCTTGCCGCACAGCTTGCCGCCGCAATTGGTGAAGCTGACCTGCGTGCCGGTCGAGGGCCGCGTCCAGGTGCCGTAAGGCTCGGCGGCAGACGCCACGCCGGTGAATGCTCCGAACACTGCAGCGAAGGCGAGAGCTGTCAGAAGCCGCGCTGTGAAGGTTCTTTTCATCGGTTCCTCCCAAGGTTTTGGTTGGGGAACATTGTAGCAAGGTGGATTGCCGGGAGTCCCATGCGCAGGCTCCATGCGCCGACGGATCGATCTGCTTGCAGCGGCGTTAGTGTTGTCGCCACGCACAAAAAGAGACGCCAATGTCTTCATTGCATCACCCTTCCCGAGCCGCGGTCTTGATTGTTGAGGACGATGCGCTGCTGCGGATTTCTTCGGTCGATATCGTGGAAGACGCAGGTTTTAGTGCGCTGGAGGCGAGCAATGCCGACGAGGCCATCGCCATCCTCGAAGCCAGGAATGACGTTGTTTTGCTGGTCACGGATATTCAGATGCCCGGCAGTATGGACGGGCTGAAGCTGGCCCGCGCCGTCAGCAACCGCTGGCCGCCGATCAAGATTCTGATCGTTTCCGGCCGAATACAGGTATCCGACGACGATTTGCCGCCCAACAGCCGGTTTCTCGGCAAGCCCTTTGGCTCCGATGAGCT
>JANMSH010000160.1:0-1887 GCA_031389105.1 Hyphomicrobiales bacterium | reverse complement strand
CGGAAATGATGCGGGTGGCGAGCTGTTCGGCGGACATTTCCAGCGAGAAGAAACCGACGATCGCCCCGTCCGTCACCTCTTCGATGCCCTCGGATTTGGTCTCGGTGCGATAGGCCTTGGCAATGTTGAAGGCCAGATTGGTCGCCAGCGCCGTCTTGCCCATCGAGGGGCGTCCGGCGAGGATCAGCAGATCGGAGCTTTGCAAGCCCCCCAGGGCGCGGTCGAGGTCGCGCATACCCGTCGCGAGCCCCGAAAGCCCGCCCTTCCGCTCATAGGCCTTGGACGCCATGTCTATGGCGTCGCCCAGGGCCGTCGAGAACGCCATGAAGCCGGAGCCGTATTTGCCGCGCTCGGCAAGGCCGTAGAGCCGCTGCTCGCTGTCCTCGATCTGCTTTTCCGGCGGCATCTCGACCGGCGAATCATAGGCGACGTTCACCATGTCCTCGCCGATGATGATCAGATCGCGCCGCACCGAGAGATCGTAGATGGTGCGGCCGTAATCTTCGGCGTTGATGATGCTCGTCGCGTGCGACGCCAGCCGGCCCAGATATTGCGGAACCGTGACCTGGCCGATCGCCGCCTCATTGTCGAAGAAGCTTTTCAGCGTGACCGGCGTCGCATTCTTGCCGCTCTGGATGAACTTTGCCGCCGTGTCGAAAATGCGCGAGTGGAGCGGATCGAAGAAATGATGCGGTTCGAGGAACGAAGAGACGCGGTCGAACGCCTCGTTATTGATCAGAATGGCCCCCAGCAGAGCCTGTTCGGCCTCGATATTGTGCGGGGCCTGGCGGAAGGGAAGGGCCTGTTCATCGTTGACGGCCTGGAGGTGCGGCGGCGTGGCGGGCTTATGTCTCATGAACGGGAGAGTAGCCGATTCCGCCTGGGGGGAATCCCCTAAGGCGGGGCACGTTCCACTCATGCGCATTTTGCACAGGCACAAACGCGGTTGGTTGACGGGCGCGCCTGCAACTTTATCTGATTCGCCAGCAACTTAGCGGGTTAGGCGGACCGGCGTTCAGCCGAAGATTGCGGCGCGCTCGCGACCAGCACCGGATGCGGATTGGGGTTCGCGATCGCGTCCGCCATCCGCAGCCGGTCTTCCTCGCGCATCATGTAGTCCCGCGTCACCGGCAGCGCGTCGATCGCCTTGGTGAGCTGGAGCTGAAACACCGTCAGACCGCTCCAGCGGAAGCCCGCCTCGCACGATTGCAGATAGAAATCCCACATGCGGCAGAACCGCTCGTCATAGAGCTGGGCGATGCGGCCGCGATTGGCGTCGAAGCGTTCACGCCAAGCCGCGAGCGTGGTGGCGTAATGCAGGCGCAGATTCTCCATGTCGGTCAGCCATATGCGCCGCGCCTCGATGATCGGCGTGATCTGGGACAATGCCGGGATATAGGAGCCAGGGAAAATATAGCGCCGCAACCAGGGATTGATCGGCGCGGGCGGCGTTTGCCACCCGATCGTATGAACCAGCCCAACCCCGTCCGGCTTCAACAGCGCGGATAATTGGCGGAAAAAGGCGGAAAAATGCGGCCGGCCGACATGTTCGAACATGCCGACCGAGACGATGCGGTCGTAAACTCCGGTCTCCTTGCGGTAGTCGAGGAGCTTGAACGTGACGCGGTCGGCCATTCCGAGCTGACGCGCCCGTTCATTCGCATGGCGGAACTGCTCGTCGGACAAGGTGAGCCCGGTCACGCGCACCGGATAGTGCCGCGCGATGTACAGCGCCAGGCCGCCCCAGCCGGAACCGATGTCTAGTACGTGTTGTCCCGGATGGATATTCAGCTTGGCGGCGATATGCTGTTTCTTGGCAAGCTGAGCCGTTTCCAGGTCGTCGGCGTCGGAGCGGTAATAGGCGCAGGAATATTGCCGGTCGGCATC
>JANMSH010000329.1:0-4660 GCA_031389105.1 Hyphomicrobiales bacterium | reverse complement strand
GTGGTTAAACCGTTCTAAAGTCAGCGTTAATTCGCACAAAGCGAAACGCCGCCCTTGCGTAAATCGCGCGTTCCGCTTATGTTTGTGTTTCCCACCGAACGCAGGCGGATGCAGTCGCGTTCCGGCTCCCACGATTAAGGGCCGGCGGCAGCATCGGGTCCCCGGTTACTTTTCCAAAATACCTCGTCACCCCAGACCTGCGATCTTTTTGTCTCTCCCCTCCGAGCCACCAGCTTTGAGTCTTTCATTTTTTAAGACTCCACCGGTCGCTCTCCCAAGGAACTAAACCCCCAATGCGGGAAATGAAACTTCAAGACCTCAAGGCCAAGACCCCGGCCGAACTGACCGCGTTCGCTGAAGAGCACCAGGTTGAGAACGCCAGCACGCTGCGCAAGCAGGAGCTGATGTTCGCGATCCTGAAAAATCTCGCGACCGCCGAAATCGACATCATCGGCGAAGGCGTTGTCGAGGTTCTCTCCGACGGCTTCGGCTTTCTGCGCTCGCCGGAATCCAATTACCTGTCCGGCCCCGACGACATCTACGTCTCGCCCAGCCAAATTCGCCGCTTCGGCCTGCGCACCGGCGACACCGTCGAAGGCCAGATCCGTAGCCCGAAAGAAGGCGAACGCTACTTCGCGCTGCTCAAGGTCAATACCATCAATTTCGAAGACCCAGAGAAGGCGCGCCACAAGATCAACTTCGACAATCTGACGCCGCTCTATCCCGACGAACGTCTGAAGATGGAGCACGAAGATCCGACCAAGAAGGATCTCTCCGCCCGCGTGATTGATATTGTTTCACCAATAGGCAAAGGCCAGCGCGCGTTGATCGTGTCGCCGCCGCGCACCGGCAAAACCGTGCTGCTGCAGAATATCGCGCACGCCATCACCGCCAATCATCCCGAGTGCTATCTGATCGTGCTCCTGATCGATGAGCGGCCGGAAGAAGTCACCGACATGCAGCGCTCTGTGAAGGGCGAGGTGGTGTCCTCGACCTTCGACGAGCCGGCCTCGCGCCACGTTGCCGTTGCGGAGATGGTCATCGAAAAGGCTAAGCGCCTGGTCGAACATCAGCGCGACGTCGTCATCCTGCTCGATTCGATCACGCGTCTCGGCCGTGCCTACAACACCGTGGTGCCGTCATCCGGCAAGGTGTTGACCGGCGGCGTCGACGCCAACGCGCTGCAGCGCCCCAAGCGCTTCTTCGGCGCCGCGCGTAACATCGAAGAAGGCGGCTCGCTCACGATCATCGCCACCGCGCTGATCGATACCGGCAGCCGCATGGACGAAGTGATTTTCGAAGAGTTCAAGGGCACCGGTAACTCGGAGCTCATTCTCGATCGCAAGGTGGCCGACAAGCGCACCTTCCCGGCCATCGACATCACCCGCTCCGGCACCCGCAAGGAAGAATTGCTGGTGGATCCGGCGGTGCTCAAGAAGATGTACGTGCTGCGCCGCATCCTCAATCCGATGGGCACGATGGACGCCATCGACTTCCTGCTCGACAAGCTCCGCAACACCAAGAACAACGCGGAATTCTTCGAGAGCATGAATACGTAAAAGCAATCACCGTTCGTGAAATTGTCTTGGCCGGGCCGCAAGCCCGGCCATTTCATTTTTGGCCGCACAATCTTTGTGCGCGATTGCCGCTAATTGATGCGGCCTTTGCTGCACGTGCGAAAGGAATTTGAAACCATATTCTGGCGACTCTGATCGCCGGGACTTTTCGTTACGAGCTGGAAATGCCTCCGCAAAACCGACCGCAAATCCCGCGTCCAGCACTGTGGATCGCGGCGCCGACATTCATTGTCAGCCTCGCTGTGGCGGCCAGTCTGCAAGCTGGTGTGCTGGCGATGGTCGTCGTCGCCGTGCTCGGCGCCATCGCTGTCGGCATTTTCGCCGAGCGCCGCCTTGCCCGCATCATCTCGTCCTTCGACCGCATCGCGCGCGGCGACCGCTACACCACTTTGCCGAACCTGATCGGCGACGGCGCCATCCAGAATTTCGCCGGCACCGCCGAAACCGTGCGCGCCGCTTTGATCGAAGCCGACACCCTGACGGTCGATCAGCTCCGCCGCGAGACCGAAGCGCGGCTGCATCATGCCGGCCGTCTTTTCTTCACCGGCAATTTCCGCCAGGCCGTCGAGGAAGTCGTCAACGCCTTTACCTCGGCCGGCGAACGCATCCGCGGCACCGCCGCCGAACTGGTGCAAAGCAATAGGCAGATGACGAACCAGGTGACAGCCGCGTCCGATGCCGCGGCGCAGGCCGCCGAGGATGTCGCCGGCGTTGCCGCAGCCGCCCGCGATGTCGAAACGCTGGTGATGAGTTCGGCGCAGCAAATCGATGAAGCCCGGGCCGCCACCAAGCGCACCACCGTCGAACTAGCGCGCGCCGATGCCACGATGAAGACACTGGCCGGCGCGGCGCAGCGTATCGAGGAAGTCATCAAGCTCATTCACGCCATCGCCGGGCAAACGTCGCTGCTGGCGCTCAACGCCACCATCGAGGCGGCGCGTGCCGGCGAGTCGGGGCGTGGCTTCGCCGTGGTCGCGGCGGAAGTGAAAGAACTGTCGCGCCGCACCGCGAAAGCCACCGAAGACGTCAGCGCGCAAATCCACGGGATCCAGCAGGCGGTCAACGATACCGCGCAGGCTATCCTCGCGGTCGATCGCAGCGTTTCCGACATGGGCAGCGTCAACGAGAACATCAACGTCATCATCGAGCAGCAGGTGTTGCAGCTCGACCGCATCGGCACCGAAGCGATGAAAGTCGCCGCCAAAGTCAGCGAGACGTTGCCCGGCATCCGCGCCGTGGTGACCGACGTCGCCAGTGCGGGCGACGCCGTGCTGGCCACCGCCGAGGATTTGATCGGACGCGCGGAATCGCTGGCGAGCTCTGTGAGCCGCTACTTCTCCGATTTGGATCACGGTTCGATCAAGGTAGGCATTCTGCATTCGCTGTCGGGCACTCTCACGGCTAGTGAGCGGCCATTGCAGCAATTGCTCGTCATGATGATCGAGAAGCTGAACCGGCAAGGCGGCCTGCTCGGCCGGCCGGTCGAAGCTGTCATCATGGACCCACGCTCCGACACCGCCGCTTATGCCGACCAAGCGCGTGCGCTGTTGCAAGACCACAAGGTGGCGGCGATCTTCGGCTGCTGGACCTCGGCCTCACGCAAGCAGGTGCTGCCGGTGCTGGCCGATCACGGCGGCCTGCTGTTCTATCCGAGCCAATATGAGGGCGAGGAGCAGTCGCCCAACGTCATCTACACCGGCGCGACGCCTCGCCAACAGGCGCTACCGGCGGTCGATCATTTGTTGTCGCTGGGACGGCAACGCTTCTTCCTGGTCGGCACAGATTACGTCTATCCGCGCACAACGAACGCCATCATCCGCAATTATCTGTTGAGCCGCGGCATCGGCCCCGAGGCGGTGACCGAAATGTACACGCCGTTCAGCGAAAAGAACTGGCACGACAAGGTACACGAGATCCGCAAGTTCGCCGGCCGCAACGGCGCCATCGTCGCGACGCTCTCCGGCGACGCCAACGTGCATTTCTTTCGCGAGCGCGCGCGTCAAGGGCTCGACGCCGACGGCCTGCCGGTGATGAGCCTGTCGCTCGGTGAAGCGGAGATGCCGGCGCTGTATGAACGCAACCTGATTGGCCACATGGTGGCGTGGACTTATCTGCACACGCTCGACACGCCGGAGAACCACGCCTTCATCGACGAGTGGCGCGAATTCACCGGCGACGCACTGGCGACCACCAACGATCCGATGGAAGCGAGCTGGCTCGGCTTCCAGCTTTGGAGCCAGAGTGTCGCCGCGGCGGGGACCACCGACGTGCAGGCGGTGCGCGCGGCGCTCGCCGGCCGCAGCATCCGCGCGCCGTCAGGTTTCGACATCGTGGTCGATGCGCAGAACCAGCATCTGCACAAGCCGTCGATCATCGGCCGCATGGACGAGAAGAACGTGATCTGGCCAGTCTGGACCAGCAACACGCTGATCGCGCCGGAGCCAGTGGTTGCCGAAGTATGCCGCGCCGGTAATGAAAAGGGCGGTTTAACCGCGCATCGCAGCTACCGCCTCCGCAATCGCCTCCGCGCTCGTCACCGGCAACGAACACCTCTCCCCGACACACACGAACGCCGCACCATGTGGCGTTCCTTGGGGCGCTGCCGCGATTTTGTCGCGCGCCGGATGCGTCACCGGCAGCGCGTTGGCGGTCGGTGCGCGCAGCACGATGCGTTCGATGAACGGCAGCTTGAGCGCGGCCTGCGCCAGCGCGTCGCTGTCGATGCCCGTCACCACGATCTCGGCGCCGCGCAGCCGCAGATCAAGAGCATTTAACAGAGCAACATGGCCGAACAGATTGCGCTCCGCGGCCGACAGGATGTTCTCGATCAGGCGGTCGGCTCTGTCGCGCCATTTGTCGTCGCCCGACAGCACGGCGAGCCGCACGAGGTTTTGCGCCGCCACCGCATTCGGATTGGGCGTGGCGTCGTCCGACGTCGAATGCGGCCGCAGCAGCAGATCGCCGGCGTCGTCCGCGCTCCAGTAATAGCCGCCGGTGTCGCGGTCGATGTAATGCGCATCGAGCGCGCGCTGCCAGATCAAAGCCTGCTCGAACAAAGCGTGATCGCCTGTCGCTTCGTGCAG
>JANMSH010000324.1:0-2236 GCA_031389105.1 Hyphomicrobiales bacterium | reverse complement strand
CGATCCCGCTGGCGCGTCCGCGCGACGTCAACAGCCCCGAACTGGCCGCGATCGTGCAACGCATCACGCTCGCGTTGCGCAGCCACCTGATCGATTCGCGGGAAGCGGCCGAATGAGACGGGCTCTGGTCGCACTCGTCTTTTTCGGCGTGCTGCTGTTGATCTGGCAGCTAGCGACTGCGAGCGGCCGCTGGTCTGCGGTGCTGTTGCCGCCGCCTTGGGCGGTTGCCGAATATTTGTGGGATGCTGGATCCGACGGCAGCCTGCTCGAAGCCACGCTCGTCACCGTGAAGCGGCTTTTGATCGGCTATGTCATCGGTATCATCATCGGCCTGCCACTCGGACTGCTCACCAGCACGTCGCGTTATTTCGAGGACACCATCGGCGCACTGGCGCTTGGTTTGCAGACGCTGCCGAGTGTCTGCTGGGTGCCGCTGGCGCTGTTGTGGTTCGGCCAGACCGAGTTCGCCATGCTGTTCGTCGTGGTGATGGGCACGGTCTGGTCGGTGGTGCTCGCCACCAATGCCGGCGCGCGCAACATTCCGCCGATCTATGCGCGGGCGGCGCGCACCATGGGCTCGCAAGGCGTCGATATGTGGACTCACGTCATCCTGCCGGCGGCGCTGCCTTACGTGGTCAGCGGCATGAAACAGGGCTGGGCCTTCGCCTGGCGTTCGCTGATGGCGGCGGAAATCTTCGTCACCATCCTGACCGGCTTCGGCCTCGGCCAGATCCTGCAATATGGCCGCGAACTCAACGCCATGGATCAGGTGATCGGCGTGATGCTCGTGATCGTGCTGATCGGATTGGCGGCCGACAAACTGCTGTTCTCGCCGTGGGAGCGCTTGTTGCACCGGCGCTGGGGCACCGGCCTGAAATAGGTCAGCGCAGGCGCTCGATGAGCGGCTTTTATTTGAGGCGCTCGATCAGTGCCATGGCGGCGGCCGGCGCGCGCAATTTGGCCTCGTGGATGAAGTGGATGAAGACGTCGCGCGGTGTTTTCGCCGCCGACTTCTTGTCGACGCGCGGCAGGTCGGCAGGCTCGCCGCCTTTTGCCCAGGTTTGTGCGCGCTTGGCCCAGGCATCGAGCGCCTTCGGCGGATAACCGGCTTTGAGCTTCTCGTCGCCCTTCTGCAATCGCGCATAGATGAAGTCGGCGGTGATGTCGGAAATCTCGGTGTAGGTGTCGTGCTCGGCGTAGCAGATGGCCATGTTGTGCTTGCGCGCCAGTGCGATGAAAGCCGGCGTCTTGAAGGTGTCGTTGCGCACTTCGATGACGTGACGCAGCGAGTGACCATCGAACTTATTCGGCAACAAATCGAGGAAGGCGCCGAAGTCTTTCTCGTCGAACTTCTTGTGAGGCGCGAACTGCCAGAGCAGGGGGCCGAGCTTGGGGCCCAACTCGGTAATACCCGACTCGAGAAAGCGTGTGATCGAGGAGCCCGCTTCGGCCAGCACGCGGCGATTGACCGCATAGCGCGGACCTTTCAACGCGAACACGAACTCGTCCGGCACTTCCGACGCCCATTTGCGATACGTCTTCGGTGATTGCGTCGAATAGAACGTGCCGTTGACTTCGATCGAGGTCAGATGCTCGCCGGCGTAGGCGAGTTCGCGGGCGTGGGCTAAGCCCTTGGGATAGAACACGCCGCGCCAGGGCTCGTAAGTCCAGCCGCCGACGCCGGTGTAAATATTCGTTAAGCTTTTCGTCATGTTCCGGTCACAGTTGCCAAGTATATCATAGCGCAAGTGGTGATGGGACGCGTTTGTACTGGCTCCATCGCCCGACGGCCACGATGAGATTCAAGGCGACGGCGGATGTACCCGCGCCTTCTCATTTGTGGTCGTTTTCATTTATGCGCCACCCGAAACCTGATCAATCAATAGCAGAAGGCCCGGGATCGCTCCCGGGCCTTTGCATTTGTTGGCGTTGAGAACGATGGACTTAGAAGTCCATGCCGCCCATGCCGCCGCCGCCCATGCCGCCGGGCATACCGCCGCCGCCGGCACCCTTCTTCTGCGGGGCCTCGGCGACCATCGCTTCGGTGGTGATCAAGAGACCGGCGACCGACGCCGCGCCCTGGATCGCGCTTCGAACGACCTTGGCCGGATCGATGACGCCCTTGCTCATCAGGTTGCCGTATTCGCCGGCCTGGGCGTCGTAGCCCCAGTTGTACTGATCCTTCTCGAGGATCTTGCCGACGATGACCGAGCCGTCTTCACCGGCGTTGGTCGCA
>JANMSH010000296.1:0-5177 GCA_031389105.1 Hyphomicrobiales bacterium | reverse complement strand
GGGTGAGCCGGGCGCCACCCTCCGACCAAAGCTCATTGTCGGCCGCGGACGTGGAAAGCCTACGGCTCACGGCGCGGCGCACTTGGCACTATTTTGAGACATTCGTTACGGCGGAAGATCATATGCTTCCTCCGGATAATTTTCAGGAGGATCCTCGGCCGGTCGTGGCCCACCGCACCTCGCCGACAAATCTAGGCCTCTACCTTCTCTCAGTGCTTGCCGCCCGCGATTTTGGCTGGCTCGGTATCATCGCCACCGTTGATCGGTTGGAGGATACGTTTCGCACGATGTCTCGGCTGGAACGATTTCGTGGTCATTTCTTCAATTGGTATGACACGCGCGATCTTCGTCCGCTCGATCCCAAATACATATCGTCGGTCGACAGCGGAAATCTTGCCGGGCATCTGATTGTGGTCCGCAGCGTGTGCCGCGAGATGATCGCGGCGCCTGTCATCGGTCCAGAGCTACTGGCCGGGATAGCGGACGGCGTGAAACTTGCTCAGGCATCGCTAGAGGCCTTGAGCGTCGATCCCGGAATTTCGGAGACCGCTCGAGAAAAGCTTCAAATTGCGCTCGATTCCCTTGTCGCATCATTGAAATCGCCTGCTGAATCGCCCGCGGACTATGCCGTTCGCCTGGCGGACCTGAAACGACAGGCCGATATGCTTCATAGCCTCGCGCAAGCACCTGCCGAGGATGCGGATAGTGACATCGCCGGCAAATCTGACATGTTGACTTGGACGCAGGCCATCGTTTCTTCCGTCCAGCACCATCAGCGCGACATCGACAGTATACTCCCGTGGAGTTATCTCGCTGATCGCGAGGCTTCATCCGGTATGGCACTGACCTTGGCCGATTTGCCGGATCACTGTCAGATATTGATTGAAATGCTGGCTCAACAAAAAGCCGAACTGACATCAAAAGGTGCCGAGGATGACGTTGCCAAGGTCGACCGTCTGGTTGCGGCTTTAGAACAATCGGCGGCCAGTGCACAAGATCTTTTGCGTCGAATTGAAGGACTAGACGATCTTGCCGGAAAATTGTTTGACGAAATGGAATTCGACTTTCTTTTGGATCCCGCCAGGCAGTTGCTCTCCATCGGCTATCAGTCTGCCGAGGGTGTGCTGGATCCGAGCTGTTACGATCTGCTCGCATCTGAGGCGCGTTTGGCGAGCTTCATCGCTATCGCGAAGGGGGATATCGCGCCGAAACATTGGTTCAGATTGGGCCGCGCGGTAACCCCAATCGACCGTGGCTCGGCTCTAATCTCGTGGTCTGGATCGATGTTCGAGTACTTAATGCCGACGCTGGTGATGCGGGAGCCGGAAGGCAGCCTGTTGCATCAAACCGCGCGATTGATCGTGAGCCGGCAGATAGAGTATGGCGCACAACTCGGCGTTCCATGGGGAATATCTGAGTCCGCGTACAATTTCCGCGACATCGAGCTTACCTATCAATATTCCAATTTTGGTGTTCCGGGGCTCGGACTTAAGCGAGGTCTAAGCGAAAATATCGTCGTTTCACCCTATGCAACTGCGCTTGCATCGATGGTCGACCCGACCGCCGCTGTGCGGAATTTCGACCGTCTGGCCGAAGCGGGCGGAAGCGGCCGCTTCGGCTGGTATGAAGCCCTGGACTATACGCCGGGTCGCGTCCCTGAAGGTAAAGCTGTTGCCATTGTGCGAGCCTATATGGCGCACCATCAGGGGATGAGCCTGGTCGCGATAGCGAACGCTCTTCACGGCGGGACCATGCGGACTCGCTTTCATGACGATCCAATCGTTCGAGCGACGGAACTGTTGTTGCAAGAACGGCCGCCGCGCGATGTCGCGGTCAAATGGGTGCGCGCCGAGGAAGTCCGTCAAACGACGAACGTGCGTGAACTCGTGCCGCCGATGTTGCGGCGGTTTCGATCACCGCACGATCGTGTCCCGCGCAGTCATCTTCTGTCAAATGGCCGTTACGCGGTCATGATTACCGCCGCCGGTTCTGGCTACAGCCGCTGGGGCAATCTAGCCGTGTCGCGTTGGCGCGAAGATGTCACCTGCGATCCGTGGGGGTCGTTTGTCTACTTGCGGGATGTCGATAGCGGCGCCGTCTGGTCTGCGGGCTTTCAGCCGAGTGGTGGCAAGCCGGACGACTATGAGGCCACCTTTTCGGAGGACCGCGCCGAGATTAAGCGACGTGATGGTACCCTGACGACAACGCTTGATGTTGTCGTATCACCGGAGGAGGACGGAGAGGTCCGGCGTGTGTCGATCGCAAATGTTGGGTCGCGCACGCGTGAGATCGAATTGACCTCCTATTCCGAGGTTGTCTTGGCTCCTCCCGGCGACGACGCGTCGCACCCGGCATTTTTGAAACTATTTGTACAAACCGAGTTCGTTCCTGACCTTGGCGCGCTTCTGGCAACCCGCCGCAAGCGGGGGCTGAATGAACCGGAGGTTTGGGCCGCCCATCTGGCCGTGTTGGAAGGCGAGGCTTCCGGCAAGCTGCAATTTGAGACCGACCGTGCGCGTTTTCTTGGACGTGGGAACGGCGTCCGCTCGCCGATATCCGTCAGCAACGGCCGGCCTCTTTCAAACACGGTCGGAACCGTGCTGGATCCGATCTTTAGTATTCGCCGGCGCGTCCGCATTCCGCCCGGAGTGACAGTTCGCATCTCGTTTTGGACACTACTCGGGCGTTCGCGCGCCGAGGTTATCGGGCTTGCCGATAAGCACCATGATGTTGCGGCCTTCGAACGGGCGGCCACCTTGGCCTGGACCCAGGCTCAGGTTCAGCTACATCATCTTGGAATAACATCTGACGAGGCCCACCTCTTCCAGCGTCTTGCCAATCGGGTCATATATTCTGATCCGACGCTGCGGCCGTCGCCCGAAATCTTGAAACGAAACGATCTCGGCCCATCGGCGCTTTGGACGCACGGGATCTCCGGCGATTTGCCGATTGTTTTGTGCCGGATTGACGAGGCCGAGCATCTCGAAACTGTACGCCAATTGATCCGTGCCCATCACTACTGGCGGATGAAGCAACTTGCGGTTGACCTGGTGATCGTCAACGAAAGAAGCACCTCTTATGTCCAGGATTTGCAATCCGCACTAGAGTCGGTCGTCCGGGTAAACTTGTCGCGATCGCCATCTGAGAAGGATGCCGCACCGGGGGCCGTGTTTTTGTTGCGCGCGGACATGCTGTCCGCCGAAGTACGGAACTTGCTGCAGACGGTGGCGCGCGTTGTGATCGTGAGCCGGCGTGGCGGGCTCGCCGAGCAGGTCAAACGTTTGCAAGAGATCGCACCGGCAGCCGCGCCTCCACATCTGAAGCCGCGGAGCATCAGTCCGCCGGAGTTTGTCGCGCCGCCGCAACTTGAGTTCTTCAACGGCATCGGCGGATTCGATAAGGATGGACGGGAATACGTCACCATCCTCGACGGCGATCAGGTGACGCCCGCGCCCTGGGTGAATGTGATCGCCAATCCCTCGTTTGGCTTCCAGGTCTCCGCCGAAGGCAGCGGTTACACATGGTCGGTCAATAGCCGCGAGAACCAGCTTACGCCTCGGTCGAACGACCCCGTCAGCGACAGCCCTGGTGAAGCCATTTATGTGCGTGACCAGGATAGTGGCGAAGTCTGGACAGCGACCGCTCTTCCCGTCCGCAACGACGCCTCGCGCTACATTGCCCGGCATGGCCAAGGCTATAGTCGATTCGAGAATGTATCGAATGGGATAGCACTCGACCTCCTACAGTTCGTGCCACTCGACGATCCTATCAAAATTTCAAGACTGAAGGTTAAGAACGTTTCAGGCCGCCGCCGACGGCTATCGATAACGGCATATGTGGAATGGGTGCTCGGAACTTCGCGCGCTGCTTGCTTGCCCTATCTCGTCACCGAGATAGATCCAAAAACTAATGTTTTGCTTGCGCGAAATCCATGGCGCATGGAATTCGGCTCGCGTGTAGCCTTTGCCGATTTGGCCGGCCGTCAACAGTCGTGGTCGGGCGATCGAACGGAGTTCATCGGCCGCAACGGAAGCGTCGTTTTGCCGGCCGCGCTCGCCAGTCGCAAGCCGCTGTCTAACCGCGTCGGTGCGGGCCTCGACCCGTGTGGCGCGCTGCAAACCACTGTCGAAGTTCCGCCTACCGCTGAAGTCGAAATTGTTTTCTTGTTGGGCGAGGCAGCTACGGTGCCCGAAAGCCTGTCGCTGGTTGAGCGCTATCGCGCAGCCGACCTCGATGAAGTCCTGGCGAAGGTCACCAACTACTGGACTAATACGCTAGGCACAGTTCAGGTGCGTACGCCCGATCGGGCGATGGATATTATGCTGAACGGCTGGCTGCTGTATCAAACGCTCGCTTGCCGACTATGGGCTCGATCGGGGTTTTATCAGGCCAGCGGTGCTTATGGCTTCCGCGATCAGTTGCAAGATGGGATGGCCCTCTGCCTGTCGCAACCGGGTTTGACACGGGAACATCTTTTACGCGCGGCGGCGCGACAATTCACTGAGGGCGACGTTCAACACTGGTGGTTGCCGTCCTCGGGCAAGGGCATTCGTACGCGCGTTTCCGATGACCTGCTCTGGTTGCCATTCGCCGCTTCGCAATATGTAACGGTGACCGGCGACTTCACGGTTCTTGACGAGCAAGTACCGTTCCTCGATGGAATGACTCTCGCCCCGAATGAGCAGGATGCATTTTTCCAGCCCATGCCCTCGGAAGAGAAGGCCACGCTGTTCGAGCATTGCGCGCGAGGTCTCGACCGAAGCCTTGCGGTCGGACGCCATGGTTTACCCCTAATAGGAGGAGGGGACTGGAACGACGGAATGAACCTAGTCGGTGTGAGCGGGCAGGGGGAAAGTATATGGCTAGGTTGGTTTCTTCACGCCACTATAGGCAACTTCATTGCGTACGCGGAGCAGCGAGATCAGCACGAGCGAGTGGCATCCTGGCGAGCGCACGCGACGTCGTTGAAGGCGGCGCTTGAGCGAGATGGTTGGGATGGCGGCTGGTACCGTCGCGGCTATTTTGACGATGGGACACCGTTCGGGTCCGCATCAAGCACCGAATGCCGCATCGACTCAATAGCTCAATCTTGGAGTGTGATCTCTGGCGCCGCAGATCCGGCACGCGCCGCACGCGCGATGGAGGCGGTCGACGAAAAACTCATCTTGCGCGATGAC
>JANMSH010000282.1:0-2618 GCA_031389105.1 Hyphomicrobiales bacterium | reverse complement strand
CGAACGGTCGATGTTCACCAGCTGACGCTGGCTCGGGGTGGTCGGATTGTAGGTCTTTAACGCCATCGATCCGCTCCCTTACAATCCGGTGGTCACGTCGATGCGGTGACCTTCTTCGAGGGTCACAATCGCGCGCTTCACATCGGACTGCTGCCCGACTCTGTTCTTGAACATCTTGACCTTGCCGCGCCGGATCAGCGTGTTGACGTTCTTGACCTTGACGTCGAACAGCTTCTCGACCGCTTCCTTGATCTGCGGCTTGGTGGCGGTACGCGCCACCTTAAAGGTAACCTTGTTGAACTCCGAACCCATGGTGGCCTTTTCGGTGATCACCGGGGACAGAATGACGTCGTAATGGCGCGGATCGTTCGTGCTCATTTGAATCGCGCCTCCAGCGCATCGAGCGCCGCCTTGGTCAGAACCAGGGTCTTACGCCGCATGATGTCATAGACGTTGATGCCCTGAATCGGCAGCACGTCGATGTTGGGAATGTTGCGCGCCGCGTTGAAGAAGTTCACTTCGACCTCGGCGCCGTCGATGAACAGCGCGTTGACGACCTTGAGCTTGCCGAACTGCGCGGCGAGCGTCTTGGTCTTGGAATCCTTCAGCGTCAGCTTGTCAACGACGATGAGACCGCCGTCCTTCGCCTTGGCCGAGAGCGCATGTTTGAGCGCGAGCGCGCGCACTTTCTTCGGCAGGCCGATCGCGTGGCTGCGAACGACCGGGCCGAACGCACGGCCACCGCCGCGGAACTGCGGCACGCGGGCCGAACCGTGACGGGCGCCGCCGGTGCCCTTCTGCGCGTACATCTTCTTGCCGGTGCGCCAGATCTCGGAGCGATCCTTGGTCTTGTGCGTACCGCGCTGACGCTTGGCGAGTTGCCAGTTGACGCAGCGCTGCACGATGTCGATCCGCGGCTCGAGGCCGAAAATCTCATCCGACAGGCTGACCGAACCGGCTTCCTTGCCTTCAAGCGTGGTGATCTTCATGTCCATGTTATGCGCCCTCCTTCTCGGCGGGGGCTGCATCGGCAGCCGGCGCTTCGGCGGGCTTCGCGGACGACGCGGCTTCGCGGAATTTGCCCGGCTTTGGCGTATCCTTGTGCGCCTTCTTCTTCACCGCATCGCGCACGGTGATCCAGCCGCCCTTGGCACCAGGCACCGCGCCTTCGACCAGGATGAGACCGCGCTCGACGTCGGTCTTGACGACCTTGAGGTTGAGCGTGGTGATGCGATCGACACCCATGTGACCGGGCATCTTCTTGTTCTTGAAGGTTCTGCCCGGATCCTGACGGCCGCCGGTCGAACCGATCGAACGATGCGAAACCGAGACACCGTGCGAGGCGCGCAAGCCGCCGAAATTCCAGCGCTTCATGCCGCCGGCAAAGCCCTTACCGATCGAGATGCCGCAAACGTCGACGAACTGGCCTTCGACGAAATGATCGGCCGTGATTTCTGCGCCGACCGGGATCACCGAGTCTTCGGTGACGCGGAATTCGGCAAGCTTGCGGCGCGGCTCGACATTGGCCTTCGCGAAATAACCGCGATCGGCCTTGCTCATATTGTTAGTACGGCGCGGGCCCGAACCGAGTTGCAGCGCCACGTAACCGTTCTTGTCCTTGGTGCGATGGGCGATGACCTGGCACTGCAGAAGTTGCAGTACCGTGACCGGCACGTGCTCTCCGCTATCGGAGAACACCCGGGTCATTCCAACCTTCTTCGCGACCACTCCCGTACGCATTGTCTTAAGTCCTTATCCCAGCGCTAGAGCTTGATCTCGACGTCGACGCCCGCCGCCAGGTCGAGCTTCATCAGCGCGTCCACGGTCTGCGGTGTCGGATCGACGATGTCCAAAAGGCGCTTATGCGTGCGCATTTCGAACTGTTCGCGGCTCTTCTTATCGACGTGAGGCGAGCGGTTCACCGTGAACTTCTCGATACGCGTCGGCAGCGGAATCGGTCCACGAACCTGGGCGCCGGTGCGCTTGGCGGTGTTCACGATCTCGCGCGTCGACGCATCGAGGATGCGGTGGTCGAACGCCTTGAGCCGGATCCGGATATTCTGGCCGTTCATATGTCTGTCTCTCTGGACTGCTATCGTCCGGTCAACCGGACGACCCAGTAATCAAAAGCGTCTTGGTCGATCCCGCGCCTCGGCGAGATGCACGGTGCCCCACTTTCGCGGGGCACCGCAGCAAACTACTCGATGATGCTCGCAACCACGCCGGCGCCGACGGTGCGGCCGCCTTCGCGGATAGCGAAGCGAAGCTTCTCTTCCATGGCGATCGGCACGATCAAGTGCACTTCCATCGCCACGTTGTCGCCCGGCATCACCATTTCGGTACCGGCCGGCAGATGCACCACGCCCGTCACATCGGTCGTGCGGAAGTAGAACTGCGGACGATAGTTGGTGAAGAACGGGGTATGACGGCCGCCCTCTTCCTTGGTCAGAATGTAGGCTTCGGCCTTGAACTTGGTATGCGGCTTGACGGAGCCGGGCTTGCAGAGAACCTGGCCGCGCTCGACTTCCTCACGCTTGGTGCCGCGCAGCAGCGCGCCGATGTTGTCGCCGGCCTGGCCCTGATCGAGCAGCTTGCGGAACATTTCGACGCCGGTGACG
>JANMSH010000278.1:0-11908 GCA_031389105.1 Hyphomicrobiales bacterium | reverse complement strand
CGGCAGCGATTACTCCTCGTCCTTATCGCCCTTATTGCCAAGCTGCTTGAGCTTCGCAAACACCGCGCCGACGTCGAGGTCGCCGCCCGGCTTCTGCTGGGCTTCGGCGGCCGCGGCAACTTCCGCTTCCTTGCGCGCGGTGGTCTCGGAAGCCGGCAACAGCGTCGCGCCGGCATCGGCCGGCAACGGCTTTTCCTTGTTGGCGCGGTTCACTTCAAAATCGAGGTCGGTCTGGGTGGCGAGGCCGAGCGTCACCGGATCCATCGGCGCGAGCGCCGCGGCGTTCCAGTGGGTGCGGTCGCGGATCGCGGAAATGGTCGATTTGGTGGTGCCGACCAGGCGCATGATCGCCGCGTCCTTGAGCTCGGGGTGATTACGCACCAGC
This sequence comes from Hyphomicrobiales bacterium, assembly GCA_031389105.1. GTDB lineage: Bacteria > Pseudomonadota > Alphaproteobacteria > Rhizobiales > Xanthobacteraceae > Pseudolabrys. The sequence goes on along the minus strand of JANMSH010000278.1, from coordinate 11,523 downwards.
CACAGAATCGCGTTCGGTCGGTCCTGGCGGCGCGACACCGGCGTATAACGCGGGCCCTTCTTGCCGCCGCGCTCGGCCTGCGACGACGCCACCTTGGCCTCGGCCAGCACCAGCTTGAGATCGTGGTCGGCTTCGGCGGCGGTAATCTGCTCGCGGCTGAGTTGGCCCGTCAGCACCGGGTCGAGGCCCTTGATGCCCTGGGCGGCGTCGCCGTCGGCAATGGCCTTGATCTCGAGCGGGTGCAGTTTGCAGAATTCCGCGATCTGGTCGAACGACAGCGCGGTATTGTCCAGCAGCCAGACGGCGGTGGCTTTCGGCATAAGGGGGGCTGCTGTGGCCATGGCATATCTCCTCTATGCTTCGCCCGCCCGTCGGGCGAAGCCGGATCATCGGTGATGATCGGAAAGTGGCCTGAATATAGGGGCTTACCCCCCGTGGTGCAACCGCCATGGCTTGACAGGCTGGGGCGGCACATCCCATGTCGGGGTGTAAAGCTTAGCGGAAATACACGCGATTTCGAGGATGTGATGGCCGAGAGCCCCGCAAAGCCGGCGCTTAAAGTTCTGCTGTGCTCGCCGCGCGGGTTCTGCGCCGGCGTGGTGCGCGCCATCGAATCGGTGGAGCGGGCGCTCACGCTCTATGGGCCGCCGGTCTACGTGCGCCACGAGATCGTGCACAACCGCTACGTGGTCGAAAGCCTGCGCGCCAAGGGCGCCATTTTTGTCGAGGAACTCGACGAGGTGCCGCCCGATACCGGCGCCCCCGTGATCTTCTCGGCCCATGGCGTGCCGAAAAGCGTTCCCGACGAAGCCGCACGGCGCAATTTATTCGCGCTCGACGCCACCTGTCCGCTGGTCACCAAGGTGCACCGCGAGGCCGAAATTCATCACCGCCGCGGCCGCGAAATTCTGCTGATCGGTCACGCCGGCCATCCGGAAGTCATCGGCACCATGGGCCAGTTGCCGGTAGGCGCGGTCAGCTTGATCGAAACTTTGGCCGACGCTGCGGCTTATGCGCCGCGCGATGCGAACAATCTCGCTTACGTGACGCAGACCACGTTGTCGGTGCACGACACCGCGGAAATCGTCGACCTTCTCAAGAAGCGGTTTCCGGCGATCGTCGGGCCGCACAAGGAAGACATCTGCTACGCCACGACGAACCGGCAGGAAGCGGTCAAGCGCGTCGCGCCGATCGTCGACGCCATGATCGTGGTCGGCGCGCCGAACTCGTCGAACTCGCAGCGGCTCAAGGAAGTCGCGGTGCGGGCGGGGTGCGCGCGCGCGGCGCTGGTGCAGTGCGCCGCCGACATCGACTGGAACGAGTTTGGCAATATCACGAGCCTCGGCATCACCGCCGGCGCCTCGGCGCCGGAAGTGCTGGTCGAAGAGATAATCGACGCCTTTGCCGCGCGCTACGAGGTGAGCGTGGAATCCATCTCCGCCGCCGAGGAGGGGGTGTTCTTTCCGCTGCCCCGTCCGCTGCGGGAGAACCAGGCGGCGGAATAGTTATGGCCGTCTATACCGACGTCTCCGCCGACGACCTCACCGAATTTTTGAGCCGTTACGACATCGGCGCGTTGCGCTCCTATAAGGGCATCGCCGAAGGCGTCGAGAACTCGAATTTCTTGATGCAGACCGACGCCGGCAATTTCATCCTCACGCTGTACGAGAAGCGCGTCGCCGAAGGCGACCTGCCGTTTTTCCTCGGGCTGATGGAGCATCTGGCGGCGCGCGGGCTGACCTGTCCGCAGCCGGTTAAGAACAGACAAGGCGGCATGCTCGGCAAAATCGCCGGACGGCCCGCCGCGATCGTCACGTTTCTCGATGGGCTTTGGATCCGCAAGCCGAACGCCGGTCATTGCGCCGCGGTCGGCGAGGCGCTGGCGCGATTGCATCTGGCGGCTCAGGATTTTCCGGTGAAGCGGCCGAACGCGCTGTCGATCGAAAGCTGGCGGCCGCTTTACGAACAGGCCGGCGCGCGCGGCGACAGCGTGCGGCCCGGGTTGTGCAATGAAATCGTCAAAGAACTCGACGTGCTGGAGAAAACCTGGCCACGCAATCTGCCGGCCGGCGTGATCCATGCCGATCTGTTTCCCGACAACGTATTCTTCCTCGGCGACAATCTGTCCGGCCTGATCGATTTCTATTTCGCCTGTAACGACACGCTGGCCTATGACATTGCGGTGTGCCTGAACGCCTGGTGCTTCGAGCCCGATCATTCCTACAACGTCACCAAGGGACGCGCCCTGCTGAAGGGTTATGCGAAAGTGCGCGCGCTGTCGCAGCAGGAACGCGCGGCGCTGCCGATGCTGGCGCGGGGCGCGGCGATGCGGTTTCTGCTGACGCGGCTGGTCGACTGGCTGGCGGTGCCAGACGGCGCACTGGTCAAGCCGAAGGACCCGCTGGAATATTTCCGCAAATTGCGCTTCCACCAATCGGTGAAAAGCGCCGACGATTACGGCGCCATCAGCGCATGATCCCGAAAAGTGGGCACCGGTTTTCGGACAAGATCATGCGCAAGGAAAAAAATGACTGAACAACGAGTGACGATTCACACCGACGGCGCCTGCTCGGGCAATCCCGGACCGGGCGGCTGGGGCGCGATCCTGTCGTTCGGCGACACCGTCAAGGAACTCAACGGCGGTGAGCCGCACACCACCAATAATCGCATGGAATTGATGGGCGCGATCTTGGCGCTGGAAGCATTAAAGCGGCCGTGCTCGGTCGATCTGCACACGGACAGCAAATATCTGCGTGACGGCATCATGAGCTGGATTCACGGCTGGAAGAAAAACGGCTGGCGCACGTCCGACAAGAAGCCGGTCAAAAATGTCGATCTGTGGAAGCGGCTCGATGAAGCTTTAGCGAACCACGACATCCGCTGGCATTGGGTCAAAGGCCACGCCGGTCATGCGCAGAACGAGCGCGCCGATGAACTGGCGCGCGAAGGTCTCGTCGCAGCGAAGGCCGACGCGATCAAGACGAACTAGAGTCCTAAGACGTGGATGCCCGGCACATAGGCGAGCGAAGCGACGCCGTCCTTCGGACGGCTATGGCCGGGCATGACGAGTTTTGTGGGCGGCTTGCGCCGTCCCGGAATGACGAGTGGCTTACAGCTTCGCGAGCAGCGCGTCGCCACCGGACACTTCGACCTTGCCCGGCGCTTCCTCGATGTTCAGCGCCTTCACCACGCCGTCTTCGACCAGCATGGAATATCGCTTGGAGCGGATGCCGAGGCCGTTGCCCGAGCCGTCGAAGGTCAGGTCGATCGCCTTGGCGAATTCGCCGTTGCCATCGGCCAGGAATTCGACCTTGTCGGCCGCGGACGACTTCTTCCACGCATCGAGCACGAAGATATCGTTGACCGCAGTCATCACGACCGAGTCGACGCCCTTGCCCTTGATGGCGTCGGCGCTGCCCTGAACCGAAGGCAGGTGCATCTTGCTGCAGGTGCCGGTATACGCTCCTGGAACAGCAAAGAGCGCGACCTTCTTTCCCTTGAAAACTTCGTCGGTTGTCTTGGGCTTGGGGCCTTCCGCCGTCATGACGCGGAACGTGGCTGCGGGCAGTTTATCGCCGACCTTGATGGGCATAGAAATCCTCTTGCGTTTGGGTTTTGCGTTTCCGGGCGCAAACTAGCGCTCTTGGGGCCGGTTAGTCGAGATGCGTTTTGACCTCGATGGCCTTGTCGCCCTCGACCACCGTGAAGGTCAGTTCGAACTGGCCATTGGGATCGACACCGGGCGGCAAGCCGTCCAGTTCGAAACCGAAATGGCGGCGTCCAGCGGGCGCGCCTTGCGCCGGCATCGGGATGGGCAATGCCCATTCCGCGGTCGGCCCCTCGACGAAGACCGCGATCGGCTTGTTCGGCTCGGCGGCGAGATCGACGGCGACCAGCGGCTTGCGCGCATTGTTGATCCGGCGCGCGGTCAGGCCGGCCTCAGTGGCGGTGACTTCCTTCGGCACGCGCGCCTCGGCCGCGGCAAGCGAAGCGTCATTGGCGCTGCCGCCACTGCCGATGCTCAACTCGGCGAGGGCTTCGGCGGGAATGCACAGCTTCTCGCACACCGCGTAATCGAGCTTGAGGCGCAGCGTGACCGGCTTGCCAGGCTGCTTTGGCGTCACTTGCACCGGGAAGATCACGTTGTCCTTGTAGCCGAGCGAATTGCCGGTTTCGTCGGTGAACAGATGCGGCGCCGGGTACAATACTTTGGCGCGCAACAGATTATCCGAGCCGGAAAAATCGAATCGCGGTGGTACGCCCGAGTCGCCGGGATAGCGCCAATAGGTTTTCCAGCCCGGCTGCAGCTTGATTTCAATTCCCGCGCGCAGCCGCGGCTCGTCGCTCTTGTTGGCGCCGGCGATCAGACGAACGGACGAGCGGGTGTCATTGCTCCAGGCCGACGCGTCGGCGGCGATGGCCGCGGCGCCGAGCATCCAAACGCCGCCGGCCACAACCGCGGCAATCGTTAATCTATGGGCGCCGTCCAAGCTTGCATCCATGACCGCCGATCTAATCGGGAAAGTCCGCCCGCGCCACTGAATTCATTGTGAGCAGGGGATGAATAAAATCAGGGCAGGCCGGAGCAGGCCCGGCGATTCTGCCACAATTGCCGCGTTGAATATGACGGTGACTGACTGAACTTTGTGCCCTCTACTTCGTTTGCAATGTCAGAATCATCGGGTACCCTTTCGTCATGAAAGCACCGCGTAAATCCGCTGCCAAGAAGTCCGTCCAGACGCCCGCGCGGGGATATCTCGACGGCCAGATGCTGATCGCCATGCCGACTATGGGCGACGAGCGCTTTACCCGTTCGGTGATTTACGTCTGTGCGCATTCGACCGAAGGCGCCATGGGCATTATCGTCAATCAGCCGGCATCGAACATCAAATTTCCCGATCTGCTAGTGCAGCTTGAGGTGATCCCGTCCGACGAACGGATCGAACTGCCGAACCATGCCGGCGACGTCACGGTGCTCAAAGGCGGTCCGGTCGAAACCGGGCGCGGCTTCGTGCTGCACTCGGCGGATTTCTTCATCGAGAATTCGACGCTGCCGATCGACGAGGGCGTGTCATTGACCGCGACGCTCGACATCTTGAAAGCCATAGCCAATGGCAACGGGCCGCATAGCGCCATTCTCGCGCTAGGCTATGCCGGCTGGGCGCCCGGTCAGCTCGAACAGGAAATCCAGGAGAACGGCTGGCTGCATTGCGCCGCCGATTCGGAATTGATCTTCGGCACCGACACCGCCGCGAAATATGACAAGGCGCTGGCCAAGATCGGCATCGATCTCGGCCAGTTGTCGAGCCAGGCCGGGCACGCCTAGAGGGAATTACTCCGACGCAATCTTCAGCGTTCGGCCGCGGGCGGGCTTTTCCAGCAGCAGATCGCGGGCGGCTTCCGCGCTCATCGGCTCGCCGAAGGCAAAACCCTGGGCGTATTCGCAGCCCAATTGATAGAGCTCGACCGCATCGGAATCGGTCTCGGCGCCTTCCGCAACCACCTCCATGCCGAGGTCATGCGCCAGCGAAATGATCGAACGCAGGATCACCGGCCGCGTGCCGCGCGGGGTGGTGCGCACGAAAGACTGGTCTATCTTGATGGTGTCGAACGGGAAGCGTTGCAGATAGGCGAGCGACGAATGCCCGGTGCCGAAGTCGTCCATCGACAGGCCGGCGCCGAGTTCGCGGATGCGGGTGAGGATCTGCGCCGCATGCTCGGGATTTTCCATCACCAGAGATTCGGTGATCTCCAGCTTGAGCGTGCCGCGCGCGACGGTGTGGCGCGCCAGCACGCTGCGCAGGTCCTGGATCAGGTCGTGGCGCAGCAACTGCCGTGACGACACGTTGACGGAGGCGAAGATCGGTTCCTTGCCGCGGCTGGCAGCCTGCCATTGCGCGAGCTGGCGCGCAGTGCGGTCGAGCACGAACAGGCCGAGGTCGACGATCAGACCGATTTCCTCGGCGATCGAAATGAATTCCGCCGGCGACAGGCGGCCCATCTTCGGATGGTCCCAGCGCGCCAGCGCTTCGAAACCGGCAATGGCGCGATCCTCCAGCCGCACGATCGGCTGGTACAGAACCTTGATTTCCTCGCGCTCGATGGCGCGGCGCAATTCCGATTCCATCGTCAGGCGGTCGGTCTTGCGCGAACGCATCGCCGGCTTGAAGATTTCGATGCGGTCGCCGCCGATGCGCTTGGCGTAATACATCGCCAGTTCGGCATCCTTGAGCACCTCCTCGGTGCGGTGCTGCTGGTTCTCCGACAGCGCCAGGCCGATCGAGGCGGTGATGAAAATCTCGCGGTCGTTGAACGCGATCGGCGCGCGTAAGGTGCGCCGCATGGTTTCGGCGAAGGCGACGATGCGCGCGGGTTCGCGCTCCGACACCAGGATCAGCGCGAACTGATCGCCCGACAGCCGCGCCAGCGTATCCTGCGGCTTGAGCAGGCGGCCGAGGCGGCGCGCGATGGTCAGCAAGATGCTGTCGCCGACCGCGATACCGACGGAATCATTGACCTGCTTGAAGCGGTCGAGATCGACCAAAATCACCGACGGCCGCATCTGCGGGTCCGAGCGCGCATAGGCGAAGACGGCTTCCATGCGGTCGATGAACAATTCTCGGTTCGGGAGACCAGTAAGGTTGTCGTGCACGGCGTCGAAAAGCAGCCGCTCTTCGGCATTCTTGAAATCGGTGACGTCGGTGAGCGTGCCCACGAGCCGCACCACTTCGCCGTCGGAGCCGACGACCGGGCGCGCCTTCAGCGTGAACCAAAGATAATGGCCGTCGGCGGCGCGCAGCCGGAAATCCTGGGTGAGGCGGCCGCGGCGCTGCTCGACCACGCCATCGAGCGAGGAGCGGAAGCGGTCGCGGTCGAGCGGGTGAATGATGTCGAGCCATTCCGCCGCCGGGCCTTCCAGCGTGCCGCGCTTGAGGCCGAGCAGATGTTCGGTTTCCGGTGAGGTAAACACCTTGTCGGCGGAGACGTCCCAGTCCCAGATCATGTCGCCCGCGCCAGTCAACGCCAGCGCGCGGCGCTCGACATCGGAGACGATGCCGTGGGTGATGCCGCCGGCAAAGGCGTGCTGCATCACCGTAAAGCCGATCAGCATCACGATCAGCACCAGGCCGCCGAGCAGCGCGGGCCCGATAATGTCGTTGGTGACGGCGCCGCTGACGGCAAGCCCTGCGGCCAATGTCCACACGACGAGCAGCAACCAGGTCGGGATCAGCAGCACCGCGCGGTCGAAGCCGTGGGTGGAGAGATAGATTACCAGCGCGAGACCGAACACCGCGATGCCGGCGAGCGATATGCGCGCGATGCCGGCGGCTACGGCAGGATCGAACACGGCGACCGCGATCAACGCGGCCAGCGCCGCGAGCCAGGCCAGCGTGATGTGGGCATAGCGCACATGCCAGCGCGATAGATTCAAATAGGCGAACAGGAACACCAATAATGTCGCCGACAGGATCGCCTCGCCGCAGGCGCGCCAGACGCGTTCGGCGCCGGCCGACATGTCGAACACCTTGCCCCAGAATCCGAAGTCGATGCCGATATAGATCAACACCGCCCAGCCGAGCGCGGCGGCAGCCGGGAACATTACCGAGCCCTTCACCACAAACAGGATAGTGAGGAACAGCGCCAGCAGGCCGGCGATGCCGATGACGATGCCCTGGTACAGCGTGAACGAGTTGACCTTGTCCTTGTAGGCGTCTGGCTCCCACAAATAGATCTGCGGAAGCTTATCGGTGCGCAATTCGGCGACGAAGGTGATGACGGTGCCCGGGTCGAGTGTGATGCGGAAGATATCCGCCGTCGTATTCTCCTGGCGCAGCGGGCGGTCGCCGGATGACGGCGTAATACCGGCGACGCGCGACAGGCCGAGGTCGGGCCAGATCAGCCCGGAGCCGACCATGCGGTAATGCGGCACGACGATCAGCCGGTCGATCTGCTCGTCGCTGTTGTTGGTGAGCGCGAACACCGCCCAGTTGGTGTTGCCTTCGCGCGCGCGCACCTCGATGCGCCGCACGATTCCGTCGGGACCGGGCGCGGTCGAAACTTGCGTGCGGTCGCTCTCGGTCTTCTGACGTTCGACGGCGGCGGTGAGATCGATGGCGGCGGCGTCGAGACGAACGTTCACGGCCTCGACCGCGCGCGCGGGCGCTGCCGCCAGCAACGTCGCAGCGAGCGTCAGCACGGCCGCAGCGGCCGTCACGCACCGAGAAACGATCACAGACAAACCCCTGTCCGCGGCTGCGCCTTGCAACATGCTCATCCGGCCCGGCCGACGGCGAATATATAACCTCACCCCACGCAGTTTAGAGCCGACATTGCGCCGTTTTCGCGGCTCCGGATCCCTTGCCAAAGGTACCGTCCCGCTTCCCAGCGGGCAAATGTTTGCTTTTTCTGTCAAAGGGTTAGAACGATCTTGCCGATATGGACGTCCGACTCCATCAGGGCATGGGCGCTGGCTGCCTCGGTAAGCGGGAAGGTCTGATAGATCAGCGGCTTGACCTTGCCAGCCTTCAGTAGCGGTAGGGCGTAGTCCTCGAGCGCGCGGGCGATGGCGCCTTTATCGGCGACCGAGCGCGAGCGCAGCGTCGAGCCGGTGTGGTGCAGCCGCTTGAGCATGATGCGGTTGAAATTCACCGTCGCCTTCGGGCCGCTCTGAAACGCGATTTGCACGATACGTCCCTCGACCGCGGCGGCTTCGTAATTGCGCGCGATGTAATCCCCACCCACCATGTCGAGTATAACGTCGGCGCCCTTGTCGTTCGTGGCCGCCTTGGTGGCGGCGACGAAGTCCTCGGTTTTATAGTTAATGGCAACATCGGCGCCGAGCTTGCGGCAGGCCGCAAGTTTCTCGTCCGTGCCGGCGGTGACGATGACGCGCGCGCCGTGATGCTTGGCGAGCTGGATCGCGGTGGTGCCGATGCCCGATGAGCCGCCGTGCACCAGCAAGGTTTCGCCGGATTTGAGCGCGCCGCGCTCGAACACATTATGCCACACGGTCATGAATGTTTCGGGGACAGCGGCAGCCTCGATCATCGGCAGCCCGCTGACCGGCATCGCGTGGCTGCCGTGCGCGATGGCATATTCGGCGTAGCCGCCGCCGATCACCAGAGCCATGATGCGATCGCCGAGTTTCCAGCGCGTGACGTTGTTGCCGAGTGCGACGATCTCGCCGGCGATTTCGAGGCCGGGCGTTTCCGGCGCGCCCTTCGGCGGCGGATACAGGCCCTGACGCTGCATGACATCGGGCCGGTTGACGCCGGCGGCAGCGACTTTGACCAGTATCTCAGCCTCGCCCGGTGTTGGCACCGGGCGCTGTTCCGGTACCAGCATCTCAGGTCCGCCGGGGGCTTTGATGGCAATGGCTGTCATGCTGGTCGGAAGGGCCATGGGTTCCCCAAACTTTGGATTGGAAGCCATTGTTTAGGCGTGCCGTCCCGATGTGACAACCCGGCGTGCCGAAGCTAGATTTCCCAGTATTGGAGACCCTTTATGGCGTCAATCGACGAAGACGACCGGCCGAAGAAGAAGATCTCGCACGAGATCGGTCAGGAGCTCACGCTGCTGTCGGTCGAGGAACTGGCGGCGCGGGTGCAGCTTCTGCATGACGAGATCGCCCGGCTGGACGCTGACATGACCAAGAAGCGCGTGTCGCGTTCGGCCGCCGATCAGTTTTTCAAGAAGTAGCGCATGATCCCGAAAAGTGGGAAACGGTCTTCGGACAAGATCGTGCGCAGGAAAACGCGCATTCGTTTGCGCACACACGGTTAAAATTCCGGCGTTTTCGTTAAGCGTTAAAGGCTTGTTAAGCTTTCTCGATCATTACTATGGGTGTCCATCTTCATGGACTTTGAGTGGCTCCTGTCCACTCTGTTTGACGCCTCCCTGTTATCAACTTTCGAGCCGCCGGCGACGGCGGCTCTTTTTTTGTGCCGATTTGGGACAGACGGTATCTCGCTGCTGTCTCACCGCTGCTGTTTAGCTTGCCCGACAACCATGTCGCCCGATCTGTCTGGACAGAATTCGGGTCCGCGCGCATGCTTACCCAATCGTTTACGGGGCAAATCTTCCGGGGTCTGTATCGACCTCTGTGCAGTGTGAGGCGTTGCGTAATGTCCGAGAAATCGTTGATGAACGAAGCCCAGCCGGTTTCCTTCGGCGAGCGGCTCGCCAACTCGCAGGCCTTCGCCGATCTGTTCCGCGAGGGCATGGGGCTGGTCGAAGAGACCGCGACTTATCTCGACGGCCCCGGCCGGCAGGAATCCAAGAAACTCGAACGCGCCGCAGCGCTGGCTTACGCCACCGAAAGCATGCGGCTCACCACGCGGCTGATGCAGCTCGCATCCTGGCTGCTGCTGCATCGCGCCGTCAAGGAAGGTGAAATGTCGCTGGCGCAGGCCAACAAGGAAAAGACCAAGGTCAAGCTGTCGGCCGCCGACACCCATGATCCGCACAACATCGAATTGCTGCCGGCAATGCTGCGCGAACTGATCGAGCGTTCGCAGAAGCTGCAAGGCAAAGTGCGCCGGCTCGACAACAACATTCACAACCGCGTGCCGGACGATCATGTGCCGGCGATGAACCCGGTCGAGCGCCAGCTCGGCCTGCTCAAGGCGGCGTTCGGTCCCGGCGCTTAAGCGCTCCGTCCGCGACTGAAACTAAAAAAGCCCCGGCATGCCGGGGCTTTTTCGTGTGAGCGAAACTTCGCGCTTACTTCTTGGCTTCGTCGGCCTTCTTGTCGTCCTTGATGAAGCCGGCGAACTTCTTCTGGAAGCGCGACACGCGGCCGCCGCGATCCATCAAATGCTGCTGGCCGCCGGTCCAGGCCGGGTGCGACTTCGGATCGATGTCGAGATGCATGACATCGCCGTCCTTGCCCCAGGTGGAACGGGTGGTGAATTCGCTGCCGTCCGTCATCACGATCTTGATGGGGTGGTAGTCGGGGTGAATATCTTGCTTCATGAGCTTGGTTCCGTGGGCGCGGCGTCCGCACCAAAATGGGCTGGATTTGGCGGGTCTATACAGGACATGAGCCGCCCCGGCAAGCCGCGGGAATTGACCCCGATCCAGGCCGCAGGGCATTGTTCCGTCGAGTTTATTGAGTGGCGCCAGAGGCCGGGCGTAAACGAAAAGGCATCGCATCGCATGAGTTTTGCCAGTGAAGGCCGTGGCGGCCTCGATGCGCCGCTGGCGCCGGCCAGCAGCAAACGCGTCAAGCTCCGCCCGCTTGTCCAGCTGCTGCCCTATATCGCGCGCTATCGCGGCCGCGCTTTGGCCGCGCTGCTGGCGCTGACCGTAGCGGCTTTGACCACCTTGCTGGTGCCGGTCGCGGTGCGCCGCATGATCGATTTCGGCTTCTCGGCCGAAGCTGCGGCGCTGATCGACAGCTACTTCGCGGTCATGATCGCGGTGGTGGCGGTGCTCGCGACCTCCAGCGCGCTGCGCTATTACCTCGTCACGACATTGGGCGAGCGCATCGTCGCCGATCTGCGCGGCGACGTGTTCGCGCAC
>JANMSH010000277.1:0-3710 GCA_031389105.1 Hyphomicrobiales bacterium | reverse complement strand
CGACAAGCAGGCCGAGCTGCCGAAGGATTCCGCCGATCTGTCTCTGTCGCGGCTGGACAAATCCCGCCATGCCTCCGGCGACACGCCGACCGCGCAACTGCGGCTGAACATGCAGCGCGTGATGCAGAATGACTGCGCCGTGTTCCGCACCGGCGAAACCCTGGACCAGGGTCATCAACGCATTCACGACGTCCATGCCGGCATGGCCGACATCCACGTCACCGATCGTTCGCTGATCTGGAATTCCGATCTGATCGAGACCCTCGAACTCGATAACTTGATGGCACAAGCCGTGGTGACGATGGAGTCCGCCAAGAATCGCACCGAAAGCCGCGGCGGTCACGCGCGCGAGGACTATCCGGAGCGCGACGACGTGAACTGGATGAAGCACACGCTGGCCTGGATGGACGACAAGGGCAAAGTCGCCATCGACTACCGCCCGGTCCACACCAACACGCTCACCAACGAAGTCTCCTATATCGAGCCCAAAGCTCGCGTTTATTAACGCGAGCGTAAACTGAATACGTCGCGCGCTTACCAGGATTAGCCGACATGGTCGAACTAACGCTGCCGAAGAACTCCAAGGTCACCGAAGGCAAGACTTGGCCGCGTACGTCGCACGCGACGCACGTCACCGAGTTCAAGGTCTATCGCTGGAATCCCGATGACGGCCAAAACCCGAGCGTCGATACCTATGCCGTCGACCGCGACGATTGCGGCCCGATGGTTCTCGACGCGCTGATCTGGATTAAGAACAACATCGACCCGACGCTGACCTTCCGCCGCTCGTGCCGCGAAGGCGTCTGCGGCTCCTGCGCCATGAACATCGACGGCACCAATACACTGGCCTGCACCAAGGCGATCGACGACAGCAAGGCGCCGGTGAAGATTTATCCGCTGCCGCATCAGCCGGTTGTGAAGGACCTGGTGCCGGACCTGAAGAATTTCTACGCGCAATACGCCTCGATCGAGCCCTGGTTGCACACCACGACGCCAACGCCCGAGAAGGAATGGAAGCAGAGCCACGAAGACCGCGCCAAGCTCGACGGCATGTACGAATGCATTCTGTGTGCCTGCTGCTCGACCTCGTGCCCGAGCTACTGGTGGAATTCGGACCGCTATCTCGGTCCGGCCGCGCTGCTCCAGGCCAACCGCTGGGTCCAGGACAGCCGCGACGAAGCCACTGGCGACCGCCTCGACAATCTCGAGGATCCGTTCCGGCTCTATCGCTGCCACACCATCATGAATTGCTCGAAGGCCTGCCCGAAGGGTCTCAACCCGGCCAAAGAAATCGCCACGCTGAAAAAGGCGCTGGTCGAGCGGCAGGCTTGACGGCCCTCCTTCAAATTCTTATTTCGTCCGCTCGGTCCGCTGGGCTGTGCGGAATCCTTCAACTAAGCTCCCGGCCTTGGAGCGGAGAAAGATAGACCCATGACACTGACGATGGCACGGCGCGGCTTTTTGCTGGCGGGACTTTCACTGGTGATCGCGGCGGCTCAGCCCGCCTCGGCGCAAAACTATCCCGAGCGGCCGGTCAAGATCGTGCTGCCGCTCGGCGCCGGCGGCGTCGGCGACATCACCGCCCGCATCGTCGCGGAAAGGCTTGGCGAAAAATTCGGCCAGCGCTTCATCATCGAGAACATGCCCGGAGTCGCCGGCATCACCGCGATGCGCTCCGTCATCTCGCAGCCTAACGACGGCTACACGCTGATGCTCAACACCGGCGGCATCGCCTCCTCGATGCCACTGTTCAACAAATTCCCCGTCGACGTCCTCAACGATCTGACGCCGATCTCGTCGGTGGGTTTTTTCGACTGCCTGCTCGTGACCGGCGACCAGTCCGGCTTCAAGACGCTCGGCGATTTCATCGCAGCCGCCAAGGCCAAGCCCGGCACGCTCAACATCGGCACCATCAGCGCCGGCGGCGCACAGAACTTGACGGCCAACTACTTCAAGCAGGCAGCCGGCATCGACGTCGTCATCATCCCGTTCAAGACGACGCCCGAAACAATCATCGCGCTGATGCGCGGCGACGTGCATATGGTGGTCGACTTCTATGCGGCGCTGTCCGGCAACCTGACCGACGGCAAGCTGCACCCGCTGGCCTGGGCCGGTTCACAACCCTCACAGGCGTTGCCTAACCTCAAGACGGCCGATGCACAGGGCGTCAAGAACTTCGACGCCGTGTCGTGGAACGCGATCTACGTCAAAGCCGGGACACCGCCGGCCATCGTCGCCACGCTCAACAAGGCAATCGCGGAAGTGCTGGCCGACCCGGTGGTGAAGAAGAAGCTGCTCGATCTCGGCGTCGATGCCCGCGCGAGCACGCCGGCAGAAATCGACGCCAAGATGCGCAGCGACATTACGAAGTGGGCCAAGGTGATCGACGGTGCCGGCATCCCGAAGCAGTAAGCCGCAAAGTCGCGATGGGCGGACGTTAAGCCTGCTACCCGCCTACAACTTATACTTGCTTTGGTTGTTGCGCTGACGCACTCTAAAGGCCTGTTAATCGGCCTTTGGGGCGTCAGTTGCGTTGGCGTGGGTGGACGATACTCCTCGTCTGGTTGTGCGCGGCCTGCGCCGGGCCGGACGCGAAATATCCCGCATTGCCAGCCGACGAGGTCGCGGCTGAAAAGCGCCGCCAGGAAGTCGCGCAACTCCGCGACTATTATTCACAACTCCACCGGGTCAATTCGGTCGCCTATCGCCTGCGCACCGCCAACCGCGACGCCTGCAAGGATTGGCTTTCGGTGCACCTCGGTCTGGTCGCCGCCACGCCCCGCAGCCTGCCGCGAAAGTTTCAATCGTTCTCCGCCGAAGCACTGGGGCTGCGATGGGTCAGGCCGACGGTGATCTCGGTGGCTGAAGGCTCGCCGGCCGGTCTCGCCGGTATTGTGGATCGCGACGAACTCCTGTCGTTCAACGGCGAACCGGTACCGGTTTACGGCACGAGCAAATGGATGGCTGACTTCGCCGAGACCTATGGCGAGCGGCCGCTCACGGTCGCCTTCCTGCGCGACGGCGAGCACAAGACGGCAGTGCTGAACCCGGTGATCGGCTGCGCCATTCCGGTCACGCTCGAAATCAACCCGGAGCCGGGCGCGTTCACCGACTACTCCAAGATTGTCATTCATTCCGGCATGTTGCGGCTGACAAAGTCTGAAGGCGATCTCGCGGTGGTCATGGGACATGAGCTCGCCCACGTGACAATGGGACATCACCACAAGCAGAAGCTTAATGGCGTGATCGGCGCCTTTGGTGGCGCCGCGATCGACGGTGGATTCCTGCTTGGCGGCATCGGCACCGGCGGCGCGTTCACCAAGCGTCTGTACGAGACCGGCCTGATGGCGTTCAGCGTCGCGTTCGAACGCGAGGCCGATTATGTCGGCGCCTATTATGCGGTCCGCGCCGGCTACGACATTTCCGGTGCCGAGAATATCTGGCGTGCGTTTTCTCTTGAAATTCCGGCCAGCATTCGCGTGGCGACAACCCACCCGACGACGCCGGCGCGGTACGTGCAACTGCGCAAGGCGATCAAAGAAATCGCCGAGAAGAAGAAAAAGAACTCGCCGCTAACGCCTGAGCTGCGCTTCGTGCGGGCCGATGCCGAGCCTGAAGTGCCGGCGCGCGAGCGCAACGACTAGCCGGCGATTGAGTCGCCTACTCGCACTTCTTCGCCAAGCAGAGCTTTTCCAGTTCCGGGAACGGCT
>JANMSH010000276.1:0-2427 GCA_031389105.1 Hyphomicrobiales bacterium | reverse complement strand
CGAGCACTTATCTCACTGTCGAAGTGCGGCGGCGGCCCAATCTCGAGATCATGACCGAGACGCAGGTCTCTGCGCTACGCTTCGATGGATTACGCGCTATCGGTGTAACGGCATGTCGCGGCGGCGAGACGACAAATATCGACGCACGCGAAGTGGTCCTGTCCTCCGGCGCTATTCATTCCCCCGCTATGCTGATGCGATCCGGCATCGGCCCGGGCGATGAGTTGCAGCGTCACGGCATCAAGCCGGTCGCGGTGCGGGCAGGAGTCGGACGCAACCTCCAGAACCATCCGTATCTCAACATCGCGATGACGCTGCCGTCCGGTCAGCGCATGAACGAAAGTCTGCGCCATTTCGCGCTGGCCGGCATGCGCATCTCGTCCGGGCTGAAGGACTGTCCGCCGGCGGACCTGATGGTATTTGTCATTGGTCGGGTTAGCGGTCGCGGCTGGGGACCGTCACTGGCGATGGTCGGTGCCTCGGTTTACGCGCCGTTCTCGCGAGGCCACGTCACGCTGAACAGTCCGGACGCCGACGCCCGTCCCGCCGTCGCTTTCTCTTTTATGCAAGACCCGCGCGATGCGCCGCGCATAGTGCAGGCGACACGCTTTGCCGAAAGTCTCCTGATGGAAACGGCAGTCAAGGGCACTTTCAACGACGCCTTCCTGCTGCCGCCGATCATGGCGCTTAATCAGTTCGACCGGCCGGGCGTTGTCGGCTCGATCATGGCGCAGGCGGCAACGCTCTTGCTCAACGCGCCCGCACCGGTGAGCCGCTGGGCGCTCAATCGCGTGTTGGCGCCGGGCCGCTGGATCGGTAACCGGAAAAGCCGGCAGGCGCTGTCGGAGGACGAGATCCTGTCGGCGGTGGCGCCGATGGGGCATGTGACCAGCACCTGCTCAATCGGGCGCCCCGACAATCTGATGGCTGTGGTGGACAAACACTGCCGCGTTTACGGCGTGGAAAATCTGCGCGTCGTCGACGCCTCGATCATGCCCAGCGTGCCGAGCGCCAACACCAATCTGACAACCATGATGGTCGCGGAACGCGCGGCGGAATTGATTTCTTCTGGCGCGCGCTAAAGGAATTTTCGGATGTCCAAGAAAATTGCGGTTCTGGGTAGTGGCGCCAACGGCGCGTCGATCGGCGCCGATCTGACGCGGGCTGGAGTTGACGTCGTGCTGATCGACCAATGGCCCGAGCACGTCGCGGCCATGCGCGCGCGTGGCATCCGCATCGAGATGCCGGAAGAGACGCAGGTGACGCCAGTGCGCGCCTATAACCTGTGCGACGTCTGCACCTTTACCGAACAGTTCGATGTCGTATTGTTACTTATGAAGGCTTACGACACGCGGTGGGCCTGCCAATTGATTGAGCCCTATCTGAAGCCGAATGGGCTCATTGCCGGCGTGCAGAACGGGATGACGACCGACTTCATCGCCGAAGTCGTCGGCCCGCAGCGTACGATGGGCTGCGTGATCGAGGTTTCATCGACCATGTTCGACCCCGGCGTCGTGCAGCGCGACTCGCCACCGTCGCGTTCCTGGTTTGCCGTCGGCGGTATCGATCCGCGCGTTGCCGGACGCGAGGCTGAAGTCGGCGAGTTGCTGAAGCACGCTGGTACGGTCGAATATGTTGACAACATCCGCGCCAGCAAATGGATGAAGCTGGTCAGCAACGCCACGACGCTGGTGACCAC
The DNA here is from genome assembly GCA_031389105.1 of Hyphomicrobiales bacterium. Taxonomy (GTDB): domain Bacteria; phylum Pseudomonadota; class Alphaproteobacteria; order Rhizobiales; family Xanthobacteraceae; genus Pseudolabrys. Next base: position 728 of record JANMSH010000276.1, on the reverse strand, counting down.
GGCCATCCTAGGCCAGTCGATCCACGACGCTTCCACCACGCCTGCCATGCGTGAATTGATGCTGCGGTCGGGTCAGGAAGCGTTCGATGTAGGAAAGGCGATGGGGCGCCCGGCGGTACCGATTTTCGGTATGAAGCCCGAAGACGTTCGTCTATCCAACCGGCTCGTCGAGACGTTGCTCGATACTTTGGTGAGCGGCTTTACACTAAAAAATACGCTCACGACGGTGTTGCAGGATTGGATGAAGGGCCGCCGTAGCGAGGTTGATAACATCAACGGTCAGGTGGTTGCCGAAGCTAAACGGCTGGGTCTGTCGATGCCGGTCAACGCAGCCATCGTCGAATTGGCGCACCGGATCGAGCAGGGTAACCTGAAGCCTGGCCCGGAAAATCTTGTCCTGTTGCAAAGCTTAGTAAAGCCGATAGCGTGAAAAATCTTAGATCCAGTATTAGTTCTTGCCGTCTTGTCTGCTGAATTTAGAGGACGTGGCCGTCGCTTGAGTGATACGAGGCTTTAGTTTGCCGCTCAAAATACGACGCAGGGCGACGCGGGCACCTTGTCGGTCCGGGTCAAATTCTGACACGCACGCGTCTTGTTCAAGAGGAAAACTCAGATGCTGACGCTGTACCACGCCTCGCACTCGACCTGCAGCCAGAAGGTTCGCATTGTGCTGCACGAGAAGGGACTGAAGTTCGACGATATCAAGCTGGACTTGGCCAAGAAGGACC
>JANMSH010000268.1:0-1729 GCA_031389105.1 Hyphomicrobiales bacterium | reverse complement strand
CGGGCGCGTGGTAACAACGAATTGTGCGTCAAATAGCCTTTGGGAGAATAATTGCTTCCCTTGGCATGCGCGTTGCATAACGTTGCATAAGAAATAGTCATCAAAGACGAGCAAAAACCAAAAGGAGTTGCTGGGATGCGTACTGAAAAATCTTGGAAATACCGGGCTGCCACTTTCGCGGTGCTTGGGGTTGGCCTGGTCGCAGCGCTGCCGCAGGCAGCTCTCGCGCAAACCACCCTGCGCATCGGTATGACCGCTGCCGATATTCCGAGCACCAAGGGACAGCCCGACCAGGGCTTTGAGGGCAACCGCTTCACCGGCCTCACCATGTATGACGGCCTGACACTGTGGGACCTCTCCTCCACCGACAAGCCGAGCGTCGTGATCCCCGGGCTTTCGACCGAATGGAAGGTCGACGAGGCCGACAAGAAGAAGTGGACGTTCAAGCTTCGTCCCGGCGTCAAATTCCACGATGGCTCGCCGTTCAATGCCGACGCCGTGGTCTGGAACGTGGAAAAGGTGCTGAAGCAGGATGCACCGCATTTCGATCCGAGCCAGGTCGGCGTCACCGCGTCGCGGATGCCGACGCTGGATTCGGCCCGCAAGATCGACGACATGACGGTGGAACTGACCACCAAGGAGCCGGACAGCTTCCTGCCCATCAACCTCACCAACCTGTTCATGGCGAGCCCCGCGAAATGGCAGAAGCTGTTCGAGACGGCGGAAGGCGCTGACGCCAAGGCGAAGTCGCAGGCCGCCTGGGCCGGCTTCGCGCGCGACGCTTCCGGCACGGGACCGTGGAAGTTGTCGAAGTTCACGCCGCGCGAGCGGCTCGAACTGGTGAAGAATGAGGCCTATTGGGACAAGGCGCGCGTCCCCAAGGTCGACAAGATGCTGCTGTTGCCGATGCCCGAGGCCAATGCCCGCACCGCGGCCCTGCTTTCCGGCCAGGTCGACTGGATCGAAGCCCCGGCGCCGGACGCGGTGAAGGAAATCAAGCAGCGTGGATTCCAGCTCCAGTCAAACGAGTCGCCGCATGTCTGGCCGTGGCAGTTCTCGCGCGTCGAGGGCTCGCCCTGGAACGACATCCGCGTTCGCAAGGCGGCCAATCTCTGCATCGACCGCGAAGGGTTGAGGGACGGCCTGCTGGCCGGCCTGATGGTGCCGGCGACCGGCACCTTCGAGCCCGGTCATCCCTGGCGCGGCAAGCCGACCTTCCAGATCAAGTATGACAAGGCCGCCGCACAGAAGCTGATGCAGGAAGCCGGATATGGCCCGACCAAGAAATTGTCGGTGAAGACCCAGACCTCGGCGTCAGGTTCGGGCCAGATGCAGCCATTGCCGATGAACGAGTATCTGCAGCAGGCGCTGGGCGAATGCTATTTCGACGTCCAGCTCGACGTCATCGAGTGGAATACGCTGTTCACCAACTGGCGTCGCGGCGCCAAGGATCCGTCCGCCAACGGTGCCAATGCCACCAACGTCACCTATGCGGCGATGGACCCGTTCTTCGCACTGGTGCGCTTCCTGCAATCGTCGATGGCGCCGCCGGTCTCGAACAATTGGGGCTTTATCAATAACCCCAAGTTCGACGAACTGGTGACCAAGGCGCGGCAGACCTTCGAACCGGCGGCGCGCGATGCGGCGCTGGCCGAACTGCATGCGGCTTCGGTCGACGACGCGGCGTTCCTCTATGTCGCCCACGACGTCTCTCCGCGCGCCATGAGCC
>JANMSH010000223.1:0-3031 GCA_031389105.1 Hyphomicrobiales bacterium | reverse complement strand
GCGGCAAGGCGCGGTGCGCATGGGCGCCTATGTGCCGACCCAACTCGGCATCAACCGGCCGCATCCGCTGATGCCGGGCTCGCGTACGCCGGTGGAGGGGCTTTATCTGTGCGGCTCGTCGTCGGGTAATGGCGGCGGCGTCAACGGCGCGCCGGGCTATATCGCCGCCAACGCGATTGTCGACGATCTCAAGCTGACGCGGACGTGGACGCCGGTTGCGGCGCCGGAGTGGAAGCACTAGCTGGCGGCCGCGACCACCGCGCACGTTGTGACGATGTCGTCGACGCTTGCCGCGCGAGACAGGTCGCTGATCGGACGTGCGAAGCCTTGCAAAAACGGCCCGATGGCCTGCGCGCCGCCCATCCATTGTGCAAGCTTGTAGCCGATATTACCGGAATCGAGATCCGGAAAAATCAGCACATTGGCGCGTCCGGCGACTTCGCTCGCGTCTTTCACTTTCTTCTGCGCGACCGCGGGCACCAGCGCGGCGTCGGCCTGGAATTCGCCGTCGATGGCGAGCGACGGCTCGCGCTTGCGTACGATTTCGAGCGCCTGACGCACTTTGTCGACGCGCGCGTGCTGCGCGCTGCCTTTGGTCGAAAACGACAGCATGGCGACGCGTGGCGTCTCGCCGAGCAAAGCCTGCGCGCTGCGCGCCGAGGCAATCGCAATATCGGCGAGTTCTTTGGCGTTGGGATCGGCATTGACCGCGCAATCGGCAAACACGAAAGGCTGCGGGCCTTTAACGAGGAAGTCCGGCGCCACGATCAAAAAATAACTCGACGGCAACGCGATGCCGTCGGCCAAACCGACCGTCATCAAACCGGCCTCGATCACGCGCCGCGTCGGATTGGCGGCGCCCGCCACCATGGCCTCGGCATCGCCCTGCCGCACCATCATGCCGCCGAAATACAGCGGCTTGCTCGCGAGCCGCGTCGCCATCGCCGGCGTCATGCTGTCGCGCACGCTCGCCAGCGCCGCGCCGTAGGATAACAGCTTCGCGTCGTTGCGCGGATCGATCACCATTATGCCATCGAGCGAGACACCGGCGTCGGCCGCGGCTTTGGCGACGGCGTCGGGAACTCCGAGCAAGATCGGCTGCGCGATTTTCTCATTTTTGAGACGCACGGCAGCAGCGATGATGCGCGCGTCATCGCCTTCCGGCAAAACGATTTTGCGATAACGCTCGCGTGCGATATCAAACAACCGATCGAGCAAATCCATGCATCTCACCGCGTGAGAAAGCGAAGAAAAAGAGTTGGAGGAATAGATGGCCGAAACCAACGAACCGATCAAGATTCATCGCGGCCTTACGGGCGTGTATTTCGACCGGTCGCCCTGCACCTTTATCGACGGCAAGGCCGGCGAGCTGCGCTATCGCGGCTATTCGATCCACGATCTCGCCGAGCATTCCAGTTTCGAGGAAGCCGCCTGGCTGCTGCTCAACGGCGATCTGCCGAGCCAGCAGCATTTGGCGAGCTTCGATGCCGAACTGAAAGCCGCGCGCAAACTGCCGGTGCCGGTGCTCGACATCATCCGCGCCGTCAAAGACGGTCACCCGATGGACGTGCTGCGCACCGCGACCTCCGCACTCGCCGCTTTCGATCCGGAAACCGGCGACAATTCGCGCGAGGCGAATTTACGCAAGGGCGTGCGGCTGTCGTCACAGATCGCCATGATTGTCGCCGCGCATTCGCGCATCCGCGACGGCCTCGATCCGGTCCCCGCAGACAATTCGCTCGGCCACGCCGCCAATCTGTTGTGGATGCTCACAGCCAAGAAACCGAGCGCCGACGCCGCGCAACTCATCGACCGCGATCTCATTCTGCACGCCGAGCACGGCACCAATGCCTCGTCCTTCACGGCGCGCGTCGTCGTCGGCACCCAGGCGAACCTGCATGCCGCGATCACCGCGGCGATCGCCGCGCTGTCGGGGCCGGCGCATGGCGGCGCCGCCGAGGACGTCATGAAAATGGCGGAGGAAATCGGCGATCCGGCCCGCGCCGCCGATTACGTCAAGGAAAAGCGCAAGGCCGGCATCGCGATCACCGGCTTCAGCCATCGCGTCTATCGCGCCGAGGATCCGCGCGCGCGTCATATGCGCGCCGGCGTCGAGCGGTTGTCAAAGGAGATGGGCCAGCCGAAGTGGTACGAGATCTTGCAGGCGGTGGTGGCGGCGATGGCGCCTTACGCGCGCCACGGCGTCAACGTGAACGTCGATTTCTATTCCGGCGTCGTCTACCACTTGCTCGGCGTGAAGCGCGATCTGTTCGTGCCGATCTTTGCCATCGGCCGCGTGCCCGGCTGGGTGGTGCAGACTTTGGAGCAGTACGAGAACAACATCCTGATCCGTCCGCTCACCGTCTATAACGGCCCCGACGCGCGCGATTACGTGCCCGTTGAGAAGCGGTAAATCCCAACGCCTGAGAAATGCTCTCACGCGCAGCATTTTCTGCTGCCGAATTCCTATTGCGTGGGACACATCGCCCCAGTTTCCTTGTTGCAGGGGCATGGACCTCTGTTATCGTATTGAGAATGATAGTCTCGAATAATGAGACTATGATGATCGGGTTTAAACCGACGTCAGCCAGCCGCCAAAGCAGCGGCATATCAGGGAGGCTACAGCGATGCTCTCGATCACACGAAGTTTTGCGTTTGCTATGGCGACTGCCGCGGCTATTTCCGGCGCTCCAGCTCAGGCGGCCGGTTATCCGGAGCGGCCAATCGAACTGATCGTGCCATGGGGCCCGGGCGGCGGCGCCGATCAATTGGCGCGCCTCGTCAGCAAGTTGATGGAGCCGATGCTCGGCCAGGGCATTCCGGTGGTGAACGTGCCGGGCGGCACCGGCGGCACCGGCATGGCGAAACTGATGTCGACGCCCGCCGACGGCTATGCGATGGCGATCTACATCGCCGACAGCCATGCGCTGCTCGCCGGCAAAAGCCCGCGCTGGTCCATGAACGACATCGCGCCGGTCGCGGTGATGATCAAGGGCCCGTCATTCCTGTTCGTGAAAGAGGACAGCCCGTT
>JANMSH010000187.1:0-18226 GCA_031389105.1 Hyphomicrobiales bacterium | reverse complement strand
GAATTTCAAATCGGCCTTGGTCAGGCTGCCCTTCTCGAACTCGGCATAGATCGCGTCGAGGCTATCGATCCGGCGCGGGTCGCCCGACGGCGCGCGGATACGGGATATTAGGTCCGAAGCGGTCGCATTCGAGACCTTGGCAGCCGGTTCCGGCTTGGTCTCGCGATCGACAATGCCGATGAAGCGCTCCCGGGCCTCCCGGGTCAGGGTCATGTCGTTGGCGATGGCCTTGGCCGAAACCTGGGCGCGCTCCTTCGGGTCGTCGCTGTGCAGCTTGGACAGGTACTCGCCCTCGCGCGCGTCGGAGCGCTCGATCTTCTCCTGCTTCTCCATCTTGCGCGCGCGCTCGACATCGGTTCGTATCGCGCGCTGGACCGATTTGGCCTGCTGCTCGAGCTGGCGCAGTTCGGCGCCGGAGATGAATTTCGAGTATTCCGGCCCGCTGAATTGCTTGAGGCCGGCCTCGGGGTTGATGCTGATCGCGCCGACCGCCGCCGCCTTGACGATCTCCTTCTGCGCATTCAGCGACAGTTCCAACTTCATCTTCGCGGCGTCGATACCCTTGAGATTCGGGTTGCTGTCGACCATCGCGCCGACCGAGCTTTCCACCAGGCCAAGCGAGGTTTTCAGCGACGACGGATCGCTGACCGCCATATTGGAAAGCTGGTTCGTGACGGTCTCGATATTCTTCTTTGCCGCCACGCCAGCCAGCGTCGCCATGTCGGCCGACGTCTTGGTGACGAAGTGGTTGCGGAAACTCTGGACCTGCGATTCCGCAAACCGCTGGCCGCCCTCAGTCATGAAGCCGGACTTCAGCTTCTCCAGTACCGGCTCGACCGTCTCCTCGCGGAATTTTGCCGCCAGCGTCGGGTCATTCGGGTCAGCATTCTTGACGCGCTTGTTCCATTCGGCGTCGAGGCCGGCCAGCGTCTTGGCGGATTCCGCCGCACCAGCGCTGACTTCGTGGCTCTCTGCGGCTTTGACCGCCACAGTGCCGACATCGACGATGGCGCCGGCGATCTCGCGGCCCATGCTCTGCTGGTTATTGGCGACCTGATTATAAAACCCGGCGATGCGGCGGCCGGAATTGGCGGTCGCTTCCATCGCCCGGTCGTCGGGTCGGAGGCTGAGTTCGGGCGCGTCAACTTGCCGGATATTGGGCATCTGTCCCTACTTTGTGAAGATCGAAGCCACGGCGGATGCGCCGTGAATAGCCGCCATCCATGGTGCCTGATCCGCCGCGTCATCCTCGGACTGTGCCGCCATCCGCGCCGCCTCGCCCATGTTCGCGTAAGTCTTGGCCTGCACCTGATAGCCCTCCTCGGTGATCAGGCCTTGCTGCGCGCCGACGGCTTTGATCAGCGCGCCCTGCGCGGCGCTGTCACGCATGATGTCGAGAGCGCTGCCGCTGCTCGCAAATCCAGCGCCGGCGACGTCCGCCGCCTGCCCGCCGATGGTCTGGTATAGCGAGCGGTCGAGTTGCGACTGTTTGATCTCGGTCGAGGTTTCCGTGAACGCGGCGTTCTTCAGGGCAAATTCAGACGCGGCGTCGTAATTCTCGCCCTCGATGCGCAGGCCCTTCGCCTTGGTGCGGTGCGCGTCGGCCGAGAACAGCGCCTGCGCCGCGCTGCCGATGCTGTTGATGGTGCCCTGTCCGATTGCCATGGCTCAACGATCCTGCGATTGAATGAAGCCCTCGAACGCGACGAGGTTTGCCGGCCAGGGTCGCGATACGCGCCAGCACGCCATGCTGTCGTAGCCGTCGCCCGCATCGGTTAGAACGTCGGTATGAACGCCGGAATAGGTCGTTAGCGCCGCGATCGGATCGCCGTTCGCCTTCTTGAGCAGTGCAGGCTTGAGGTTGGTGGCGTCGAACGTGGTGCCGAAGGAAATGCCAAATGTGCCAGATAGCAGCGCGGCATAGCGGTGCTGCCGCCGGGTCTTGCCGAGCGCTGGCCCCGTGCGCGCGCCGGTGTCGGCGGGCGCGATTGGGCGCACCATCTGGCCATCGCTGTTGTAGGTTAACCCGACCACCAGCGGGATCGCGCCGTTGGTGAAGGTCGCGATGTAGGCTGCCGTGAACAGCCCGCGACCGGGGCCGGATGAAATGCTGTCGCCGAACGGGACGAAGCACGAGCCGTCGGTCACCAGAAAGTCGGTGAAGCCCGTGGTGCCCGGGCCGCGGTCGCCGCAGTCGAGCCCGCCGGCAAAGACCTGCACCGTCTCGCCGTTGAGATGCCATAGCCCGTTGATGGTCAGACCGCCATCGGGAGCCCCTACCGATGCAGCGCTGGTCGACGATGTCGATGTCGGCGATACCGCATTGTCGAGGAACCACGCCGCCGTCAGCGCGGTGTTCTCGTCCGGCGTATCGGTCAGCAATTCGACATGGTGGACGCCGCTGTCCGGGTCTCGGGTGACCATGGTCAGGGTGTCGAGGTCGCCGCCAACGGACGGGCCGTTGCAGATGCTTTCGACGGTGCGGCCGGACCCCAGCGTATGCCGGTGCCATGCATAGAACGTCGGCGGCTGCGACGTCGTCAGGGTGTCGCGCTTGTAGGTGATGCCGAACAGCGCGCCGTCCTCATCGCGGCCCCAGATGACCGGCGTCACGGCCTCGGTGTAGGCGATCTCGGCAATACCGGCGCTGACGATATGCCCGGCCTTGTCGGCGAGGTTCGGCGCCGAGAACTTGCCGAAGTTCGCATCGGAGAAGAACTCAAGCAGTTTGCGGGCGTAGCGCTTCACAAACACCAGCGTATGCTCGGTGCGGCGCGGTTCGATATCGGCACAGCCATGCCGGGTAACACGGCGCGCGGTGATGTTGAGCGGCGAGATAGGTCCGGTGGTCGGCGCCAGCACGAGGAATTCCCCAGCCTGGGTGCCGATGGTGATGCCCTTCTCCTCGGCCTGCATCCAGAACATCGGATTGGCGCTGTCCGAATTCAGCGTGTAGGTGATCGCATTGTTGGCTGCCACCACGCCGTTCTGGTCGGTCGGAGCGAAGTCGAGCGTGCCACCATCGTGACCGTTCGACATGCAAGCATCAAGTCGGTTTGGCACCGCGCCGCCCAGCCAAATCCTGCCGCCGTCATAGGTGCCGCAGGTCGGATAGCCCGTGGTGTCGCTGTAGACGCCGAGCCGCCACGTCGAGATCGCTGTGGTGTAGAGCAGCGGCGGGCCGAGGATTTCCATGTTGGCGCCGGCGCTGGTGCCCGTTCCGGACGGACTGAACAGCGACAGTTCCGCTACCGCGGCGGCATAGGTGTAGGATGTGGCGTTCTGGACGCCGCCGATCTGGAACGATGAGACCTGCTCCATCCAGACGTATTTCCACGCGGTCGCCTGATCTCCAGACACTACCGTCACCGATGCGGTGGAATTCAGGATCGAACCGGACGTTCCGAGCAGCGTGCCGTCGGATGCTGAGGCTGGCAGCGTCGCCTTGCCGCGCAGGTTGAAAACCATCGACGGGATGAACGGCCACGTGACGCCGCCGAGTTTAGAGTCCGGAACGTCATAGGTTCCGTAGGCAAATCCGCGGTCGCTGGACGGATAGACCGTGGCCTGTTCAATGGCCTGATCGGTTGCCAGCGAATAGTCTTTCCCAACATAGGTCGAGAGAGTGAAGATGCTGCCCGCACCGGCCGCGCCGCCGGATGCTCCGAGCGTGGCCGAGGCCGCCGCGGTCTGTGCATAGACGCCGTCAAATGCCGCCACCAGACCGCCGCCGCTGGTCATATTGCCGATATTGGTCGAGCCGGCCAGCGCGCGGTCGATGGTATTGCTCAGCGATGTGATGCGGCCCCACGACCAGATCGCCGCGCCCGACGGCACGATCTTCCAGTTCACAAGGTCGGTGCCGGGGACTTTTCCTGTGCTGGCGGCGATTGCCTCGTAATAGACGGTGGCGCCGGGAACACCGCTCGGATTGTAGGCCACCACCACCGGAATGGCTGCGGTCGACGCCAGATAGGCCGTTGCGACGTCCCATGCCGCCGGCTCGGAAAACAGCCGCACCAGCCGACCAACGTCGCTTCCGAGGAAGCCTCGCCCGTCGTTGATGGCGGCACCGGCGCTGGTCGTCGCCCACCACGGCGCACCGGCGGCCGGAGCATGGTTGACGTTCTGGTCCGCCAGCGAGATGTAATTGACGCCGCCGGTGGTGGTGAAGTCGCCCTCGCGATATGCCTTGGTGGCGCTGTAGGCAGGGAAGTCCAGCGCAAGGCTGATGATTCCAACCTTGGCGCCTGGTGTGGCGCGGACCCCGTTGGTGAAGGGGTCGAGATATGGGCCGTCATTGAACACGGCGGGCTCAATGGCGAACACGGGATTGAAGCCGGGGACCGGCGCAAATTCGATGGTCAGCGCCTGCGGCGGCACGCCGGGGGTCAGCAGGATATCAACGGCCTCAGCCTGCACCGCCCGAATGTCCGCCCACGATCCTCCAACGTAGGTGGTGACGAGTTCATGTATCCGGAAAACGCCGGCCGAGCCGGTGATGGCGCCGAGCGTCGATCCGTCGATAGTTTCTCCGGTGATGGCATCCCGTAGCGAGAACGCGTTGGCACCGGTCACCGTGATAAGGAACAGCCGCGGCGGCAGCAACAGCGGCTCCCCGATGGCCGTGCCAAACCTCACCGTATAGTCGGTAGACCAACCGTGATTGGTGCCGGTCTGCACCACAGCGGGATCGGCGGCCGAGATCGATACGACCTCCTGCGGGTCATTTCCGTCTACCAGAAGGTAGCCGCTGCGGAATCGCAGGTAGCCGTCGGTGAATTCCAGCGTGACAGCGCTGTCCTGCTCGAAATCGAACTTCATCACGCGGCCGGGGAGACCGTTGCGCGTGGTGCCGGCATGTCGCGTGCCGGGCCGACGCGACCATGTTCCGATTTCGAGCGGGAAAGCATTCAGGCAGACGTTGAGCGATGTGCGATAGTCCGGCTTGTCGAACCGGCCCTGCGCGAAGGGGCTGATGGCGCCGCCGAGAAAGTTTGGAATGGCGTAGGTTGCATCCGCCATGGCTACAGCCTGCAGGAAATGAATACGTCATCCGGCGGGTCGTCGTAGCCCTGCTCGATGGAGTTGCGCAGTCGAGCCTTGTCGACCCATTCGTCATAGATGCGGGCGATGGCGCCGAGTTTGCTGGTGGACTGCGTGACCGGCTCGCAGACTTCCAGCCCGACGCGCGCGGCCCATGCCTCGCAGAACATTGCGTGCATCCTGGAAACGTCCGTGACGTTGGCGACGAACCGGAAAATGATCACGCCGGTTTCGGATGTGATCAGGTAGCCATCGCTGAAAACCCAGTCGTTATAGGTGATGCCGCTGGGACCGCCGAGCCACGGCACGGGCACGGCCTTGGGATTCTGCGGGGCCTCGCGCAGGAAGCCGAACGGCAGCATGAAGATGTTGCGGGAGGTTGCCTGCGTCGATGGACCGGCGCCGAGCGGATAGATGATATCCAGCGTTTTGAGACCAACACCGTTGGGGAATTCCGTGCCGCCGATCTGCCGCCACTTGATCGATCCGGTGCCGCCGACGAACACGGTGGTCCACGGCACCAGCACGCCGGTGTCGGTCCAGCTGGCGGGCGATGTCAGGGTCGGATCGTTGCCGATATTGCCGGCGCCGACCGAGGTGTAGCGGATGCCGTCCGAACCCATCACAGCATCGCCCGCGCCGTAGGTGGTGGCGATGTTCCACGCCGCCGCTGACGATGCCGGAGTGTTGTTCGTGTTGAGGTTGATCAGGCTCATATAGGCGATGGCCGCCGAGGTCACGACGTCGTTCTTCTGGTAGACCGCGGTCGCGCTGTAGGCCGTCGCGGTGCCAGGCACGTCCGAATTGCCGCTCTGCAGCGACTGGTAAATCCGCGCGGTGCCGTCGCCGGCGGTGGTGTAGACCAGTTCGCCCGCGGTATAGGACTGGTCGGCGTCGTACAGCGCCACCGCGATCGGCCCGAAATACGGCTCCCAATAGGCCGTGGCGATCGCGAGCGGGTCGTTGGCGAGATTGTTCGGGATCCGCGATATCCACAGGTTCGCGTACTGGTCGGCCACGATCGAGCCGACGAAATAGGTGGTGGCCTCGGAATACAGTGCGGCGTCGAGCAGCATGGTGTTGTCGTCGATCGAGCGCAGGGCGCAGGACCGGATCGCGAATGTCCAATCGTTGGTCTGGAGCTCGGCCTCGCGCAGTTTTCCGATGCAGAAGTTGACCTCGCTGGCGCGCTTGGAAATCTCGTTGAAGCCATCGGCCCCCAAGCGCTCGACGCCGCAATGTTGCAACGCCCGGTTTGCTACGTCGATTGGAGACCTGAATTCAGCCATGCGCCGGACGATGGGGTCCGGACCATGGGGCAGCAACGCACCACTGGCTTAGCGCTGGTAGCCCCAGGCGTTGACGGTGGCGTTGGTGTTGCCGGCCCCGAGGGTAGGCATCGAGACGACGATAGTGGTGTTCGGCGCGCTGGCCGAGATGCAGTCGCGGAACGAAACGACCAGGGGCTGGTTCGACAGGGTCGCACCCGCCACGCTCGCATAGGCAAAGGTCATGGTTGCGGTGACGACGCCGGTGACGGTCGGGGCCACCACAGCGGCGGCGGTCGAGCCGGTCGATGTGATGGCGAAACCGCAGATGTGGGTGACCTTGCCGGCGACGGCGGCGAGAGTGGCGGCAGCCGTACCGGCGGCCACGGTGCCTGACGATGCTGTGACTTGCACGCCCAACGAGCCGGGCACCTGAGCGCCGGCCGGAATGCCCGACAGGAAAATGGCGGCGAGGGCGGCGAGGAGTCTCGTCATTTGACGTCGAACCCCGCCGCGACGACCTGCTGCCGGTTCTGGAAGAAGTGCTCGATGGCTTCAAGCGCCTTGAACACTTCGACCGTGGAAGGCGTCACGCCGTCGAGCACCCGGAATTCGAACAATGCCGTCGCGTTCGACGAAGTGCCCGTGGTGAAGTCGGAATATTTTGTTCCTTCCACGCCGCGGGCGATACTGACAAAATGATCGGGCATGGCCTACCTCAATCGGTGTACAGGACGGTCATGCCCATCGATCCGGTGCCGGTGGTGATAGCAGTCACAACCGTTCCGCAGATATCGAAGTTGCCGCCGGGATCGGCGGTAAGGCCGAGGGCCTGCCAGAGTGGCTGGATACGCTTGGCCGGCGTGTTGGTGCCGCTCTCATTGATGATGCTGGCCCGCGCAAATGCGCCAGTCAGAGCCACCAGCGACGCGAAGAAGTCCTGATCGATCGCGGCCGCGGCGAGCAGCGCGGACGGTTTCCCGCCCATGCCATCGGTCGCGTAGTAGACGCCAATGTCCATGGTGCCGGCAGCCTGCGCCGCGGATTCGAAGAACATGTCTTGGATCTTGGCATTGGAAGGCACACGGACAAACTGGTAGGTAGCGTCCTGTGAGGACGACGCAACGCCAACGACAGATCCGGACGAAACGACCTTGAGGGGGGCCGGGCCGCCGGTGCCCGCAGTATTGATTACCGGAGGCGAAGCGTCGAGGTTGGTGACGGGAGTGGATTTGACGTGGTCAACGGCCATTGTTGCCTCCTACGGCGTTACGTCGGCAGCGGCCGAGGTGTCGGCGCACAGGGTGGAAAGCAGGCGGCCCGGCTCAAGTCGCGTCGCGCCGGACGACATCATGGTGTAGATCTGATACGGCAGGCCGCTCAGTTCCTTGCGCTGGCTAACGTCGTTGATGACGTCCTGCCAGATGCCGAGATACCAGCCGGATTTCGCCGCCACGATGTTGTTGCGGACGTTCGAGGCCGAGGCCAGGCGCTCCGAATAGACGATGTCGAAGCCGAGGAAGCGCGTGACCTTGCCCTCCTGCAGCACCGGCTTGTCGGAGAATTCGGTGGACACGACCTGCACCTGATTGAGCAGATCGCTTTCGCCCTGCGAGTTCGTCACCCATGTGATCGACTCGCTCTCCATGTCGACCTGCGCCTTGCGGAAGATGCGCTTGGCTTCGATCATCTTGGCGACGGTGAGGCCCGACGCCGCGGCAGAGCCGAAGGTCGAGGCGATCTGCCACGAGGAGGTCGAGAAGGTTTCGGTGGTGAAGGCGGCGCCATCGACACCGAGCGAGGCGTCCGCGAAGGCGGCGCCGATCAGCCGGTCATCCCACTCGCGGGCGACGGCAGCGGCGGCGACATCGGAATACTGCGAGGTCGGCTCGACCGAGGTTTTCAGCTTGTCGAAGGTGTCGATCAGCTGGTTGGCGTCGCGGTCGGTGGGGAAAACCCAGCGCCGGGTGAAGTCGACATCCTGGCGGCCGATCGGGGCGAAGCGGCCAGCCGGCGGCTTCATCTGGATCGCGCCGATATACTGGATCGGCGAGGCCTGCTTGCCGACGTGGAAACCCTCCATCGCCCGGCCGCGCAGCTTGGACTGGCGCTGCTGCAGCTTGACATGGAGGACGGTCGAAAACTGGGTCGTGAATAGTTTGAGCAGATTCTCGGACATGGCTATCCCGCCTGAAAGGGGTTGAACGATCGGCGGCCTTGCCCATGCGGAATGCGCTGGGGGCCATCAGTCTTTCAGCCTTGTCCTTGCGGGGGCCGTCACTCTTGCCCGAAACCGGCTTGTCCTTGGCAGGGACCGGGAACGCTCGGGAATGTTCTTCGCTTTGGCGAGCGGCAACCTGCGCCACCCGATCGGGGGAATCAACGCACCACGAATTCCCGGCTATTTGAACCGGTCGGGATCGATCCGAACCTGCAGCTGGTCGCGCGCGGTTTGCAGCCGTTTCAGCGCGGCTGGGTTGCTCATGTCGGCCGTCTGCAGGCCTCCTTTTGTGGGGTGCGCGCAGTATTCCCGGCCGCTGATCGAGCAGCCGGCGGGGCCGCAGGCATCGGCGCAGGCCGTGCGGGTCAGGCCCGGGAACGGCGCGGTGCTCTTTGCCGGCTTGGCTGCCGCGGCCTTGCGGCGCTTCTTCGCGGCCTTCTTCTTGGCGGGCTTGGGCGGCTTGGCGTCGAAGTTCACCTCGGGGGCCTCGATCATGCCGCAACTCCCGTGATCATCTGCTCAAGCCGCAGCATCTCGCGGGCCTCAAGCTGGCCACCCTTGAGCCAGCGGTCGCCCCACGCCTTGTCGGCCATCAGTTCGGCCTTGCGCGCGACCGCGCCCTCGCGGGTGGTGACGTCTCCGGTGCCGGACGCGCCGCGCTCGACGAAGGTATCCTCGCGGGTGCCGACGCCGATCTTGCGCATCGCCTCCATCACGCCATCGAAGCCGATCTGGCTTTCCAGCGCCTTGACGGCCTCGGGGGTGATTCCCAGCCGGCGCGCGCCTTCCATCGCCTGCAGATGGTTGTAGTCGAACTTGTCGCCCCAGTTGGCTTTCAGCTTGGCCTGCTGCTCGGCCAGCTTTGCGGTGTCCAGCGTGGTGTCGGTGGTGGCCTTCGATTCCATCGCCTTGGCGAACGATGCCGCCACCGCGGCAGCGGCATCCTTCGACAGTCCGGCGGCGTGGATGCTGGCGCGCAGGGTATCTGCGATCGCAGTATCTTTCACCGCGGACAGGTCGTATTCGCTGGCCTCCTTGGGCATGCCGAGACGCTGGCGATACGCAGCGATCTCCTCGGGCTTGGCGTCGGCGGCCGGCATCTTGATCAGCCGATCGGGTGGCACGCCGAAATGCCTTTCGGCTTCTCGCGCCTGCTTGACAGCGGCGATGAAGGCCTCTTTGGGATCGTCCAGCTTCCAGCCCTTGTTCTGGGCGTGGCCGATGAATTCGGCGTCGATTCCGGTGTGCCATGCGGCGGGCGGCGGGGCCGGGGGTGGAGCAGGAGGCGGTGCGGGCGGCGGTTCCTCGAAATGGAATCGCGGGCGGCCGGTGTGGAAATTGAAGGCGTGGAGGTGGCTATGCGGGGTCGGTAGGGTCGCGGTCGTCATGGCTTATCGCTCCTGTTGCGGGCCGGGTGAAATACTGGATCAACTGATCGTTGTTGAGATCGAGGTGGGCGCGGATCCGCAGCCAGACTTCGCGGCGGCCCTCCAGAACGTAGGTGCGGTCGCGGTCGCCGGGGACGACGCAGGTCTCATTGGCGCGGCAGAACGGGGCGAGGTCGGCGAGGATCGCGGCGCCAGCGTCGGTCTTGAGCGCCAGCATATAGGCGCGCTGGCGGTCGCTGAGGATTTCGGTCAGTTTCTCGGGTGTCATGGGCCGAGCATCCCGGCGGCGAACTGCTTGGCGGCCGACGATTGCAGCGCGGCCTGGGCCGGTGCGGCTTGAATGGCCTGTGCTTCGGCCTGCTGCTTGGCGCGGGCCTGGCGCTTGCCGGCGATCATCTCCGGCGATGCCATCCAGCTTTCGCGGACCTTGTTGATGCGCGCGATCTCTGGCGTGGCCTTGTCGAAATCGAACGGGTCGAGCAGGCTCTGGTCCTGCGTGATATTCACGAGTTCGCGGATCTGCTCGACGGTTCGCATGAAGCCGGCCGCCTCGCCGGCAGATGCGGCGAGCGACAGCGGTGAGGTGTCGGTGACCTCGTAGGCGCCAAAAGCCTCCTCCAGCCGGTCTGGCATCCGCTCGAGCATGTCCATTTCGGACAGCAGATTGAGTTCGCGCGGGACCATGCCGCCGACATATTCGGTGTGCTGGCGGCCGAGCGTGGGTGCGACCAGCATGCCCTTTTCGTTGACGAGCTCGATGACCTGGGTGGCGGTCATGTTCGGGTGTTCGGACAAAACCTTGAACAGCGAGACGAGGAACACGTCATCGACGATGCCGCGCTCCTCCTGCATCATTTCGATGGTGATCTGGATGTCGCCGGTCGGCAGCGCATGCACCAATAGCTTGCTGTCGGCGGTGACGCCGCCCTTGTTCATAGCGCCCGGCCGCAGGTCCATGCCGACAATGCCGTCATCGGCCAGCAGCAACACTGGATCGGCGCCGCGGTGGCCCTGCTTCAGGAACACGATCTTCTGCGCGTTGAGGGTTTTCAGCGACGGCAGCACCAGCATGGCGGGACCGCGGCCGTAGACCTCGCCCGGGGTCTGGTCGTAGCGCGACACGGCATAGGGGAACTCGCGGTAGCCGCGCTCCGGCGCCATCAGGCAGTTGCCCTCGACCGAGACGTAATAGGAGGTGAACGGCATCGCGCGCTCGTCCAGCGCCTCGGGATCGTAATCCTCCTCGCGCGGCCGCACGCAATGCAGGAACATGAATGTGGTCTGGCTGTCCTGCTGCAACGGTGCGCGCAAATTCTCCGGCAGGTATTCGTCGCCCCATTTCTGCACCGCCTGATAGGCGGTGAGACGGAAGCAGCGGATCATCCGGTCGACCTTGCCCTGGTGGTTCTCTCCGTAATAAGTCTCGCCGAACGGCACCGATTTGTAGCGCAAGCCCCGACCGCCGCCGTGCCAGCGGTTGTCGAACTTGTCGACATACATCGTCGAATTGCCGAACGCGCCGAGCGATTGCCAGTTGTTGTAGTTTTGCGCCGCGAAATTGGCGTTGGCGTCGTAGCGCTGGCGGAACAGCGTGCGCGTCGTGTTCTCGAACCACAGCCGCGAGAGGCGGTCTTTCATCACATAGTCGTCGCCCTGCAGGCCGTGCCAGTGCATGTTGCGCGGCGTCACCAGCGAATCCGCGATGGCGCAGAAACGATGCAGCGCCAGCGCGCCGGTGCTATCGACCTGCTGCTGCGTTTTCTTGACGCCGGGGGTGTTGTAGTTCTGGTAGTTGAAGGTGTTGCGCGACGTCGGCAGGATCAGCTGGGCCACCTCCTCGCAGTGACCCGCGAATGTCGAGCGCTCGGCGATCTTCTGCCCGAACTCGCGCTTGATGCCGGCGACGATCTGCATCTCGCGGTCGGTGATGACCCGCGTTTTCTTCAGCGGCTGCACGTTCACCGCGTAGGGCGCGAGATCAGTGGACGGTGAGGCGCTTGGCATCGGGATCTTTCGGATCAAAAGTCGGATCGAGCCGGCGATCGGCAACTACCCAGCGCTGCACGCATTTGAACAGTTCGGTGCGGTCGGGATCGCTCAGCTTGAGGTGGTCGGCGAGACGGCGGAAGGCGTCGCGCATCTGCAATTTGCTGTCGAAAACCTTGGCGTCTTTCACGATCTCGCCGTGCTTGGTGACGGCATCCGCGACGATGTGGCCGGATTTGGCGACCTTGCCCGCACTGCAATAGAACGGCGCGTTGATCGACGTGAAGCCGGGAAATACCATCCGCAGCAGCGTCGGCATGGCCTCGTCGAAATTGTGTGACAGCACGCTCAGCACCACCGCGCCCATGTGTCCGCCGACGGCGCCCAGCACCCTCGCCTGCCACGACGCGCGCAGGTCGAACTCGATGCGCTGCTCGACCAGTTCAGCCTGCACCGGGTGCGCTCCCCTGCATACCAAACAGCGAGGTCACCGCCAGCGAACCGGCGGGACCGAGCATCTGTTTTTCCTTCATTTCAGCCATGCGCTTCTTGCGGGCCTCTTCGGTCTCACCGGCGACCTGTTCACCCAGCATGTCACCGAGACCGAGCGCTGTGGCCGCGGGCGACATGCCGGGAATGGTCTGCATGGTCACACCTTCGCGGGCTGGCGGGCCGCTCGGGCATCGGCGCGATCCTGGGCGGCTTTGGCCTGCTCGTCGGCCTTCACCTTAGCGTCGTCGACCGCCTTGATGGACGCATCGACGGCCTCGACCGCGGCGTCATAGTCGACCTGGGCGGTCATCAGCGCGGCATTGGCCGCATCGACACGTCGCTCGGCCGCGACCAACTTCTCCAGTGCGGCATAGTGAGCCTTCTGCTCGACTGACATCGCGGCGAACGGCGATCCGGATCCGCGCTCGACCTGATCGCCGATGCGGACGGCATCCTCGCCGAACGCATCGTCCTCAAACGCGCGCAGGCGGGCTGCGGCGGTGTCGGGATCCTTCTCGACCTCGACGACGGGCTTGGGGTCGGCGAACGGGACAAAGGGTGCGGGTGCGGGCGGGGTGAACGGCTTGGTGGTTTCGTCGGCCATGGGGTCGCTCCGGGTCATCGTGATGCTGGCCGGAACGTGGGCGGGTGGTGGTGTGGCAGCAACGCACCATGAAAAAGGGCCGCCCGATTTCCCGAGCGGCCCGAAGTTTGGAGGAC
Organism: Hyphomicrobiales bacterium; assembly: GCA_031389105.1. GTDB lineage: Bacteria > Pseudomonadota > Alphaproteobacteria > Rhizobiales > Xanthobacteraceae > Pseudolabrys. The sequence goes on along the minus strand of JANMSH010000187.1, from coordinate 5,105 downwards.
GCATGGCCATCCGGTTAGACGCCATCGCAGGATCAGGGTGCGCGGGGTGGGCCCGGGCATCAACGCACCATCAGGCGCCGGAGAACACGTCGAAGTCGGTGCCGGCGGCGAGGCCTGACGACGTCGCCATTCGCGTCGATAGTCCGCCGAGTTGCACCGCCTTCGCCCTGCGTTTCATCATGATCGCAACCCGGGTAGCCGAAAGGATGTCGTCCTTTATTTTGACGAGTTGACCATCCTTGCGGTGATAGAACCGGTATTCCTCAAAAAACTCCGATAGTTGCGCGGCAACCTTGAAGCGGCCGGACTTCATTCGGTCATCCATCTCAACGATGCCTGCCTCGGTAGAAATGCCGTGGCCGGATTCAACTGGCCACGCCGCATGCTCCGACAGCATCCGCAGATCATGTTTTTTGTACATGGTCGCCAGCGGCTCGCCGGTCCCCTTCTCGCGATCTGCGCCGTCCTTCGGCCAGGCCACCGGGACGTCGGCGCCGATCAGTTTCATGGCTGCTGCGTGCTGGATCGGCAACGCGTCGGCAACACGGTAGACATGATGGACATGGATTACGTCGTTGTCGCGATCCCACAGGATCAATGCAGCCGCAAACGGGTGACCGATTCCGAAGTCAATGCCCCACAACTTCGCCCAATGCGGCGGGATGTATTCGATCGGCGGCTCGGTGATGCCTGCCTCCGGTGTCATGAATACCCGCCCCGAGCCCAGCATGGGCACGCCGCGCGCCCGGGCCTCGCGTTCATGGGCGAGGTAGCCCGATTCCATCTTCTTCCGCACCGCCGCCGGAATGTGATGCGCGTCGTCCAGCGTCATCATGGTGATGCCGCGATCAGGCGATTCTTCGTCCGTGAACCGAAGCACGACGTCGGAGCGCCCCTTAAGCGGTGTGAAGGTCAGCCAGCCGATGCCGTCCTTTTCGCCGATACGGGCGATCCCCTCGGCGTAAACATCCAGCGGCGGCTCCTCGTCGAACCAGATCCAGTCGAGGCCTTCGCCCTGAAACTTCTGCCGGCCCTGCTCATAGGATTTGAATTTGCCGATCGAGATCCCGCCCGATTTGTGCCGGGCCTGAATCGTGTCGTAGGCGTCGGAGACGCCGCGGGCGAGTGACGGTTTGTCGGTAAAGGCGTCCTTCGGGATCATCCCGGTGCCGAACAGGGCATCCACCCCCGGCGGGCCACATAGCTTTTTCTGCTGGATGTCGCGGGTCAACAGCGATGTCTCGCCGCAGATCCAGCCGATGGTTGGCTGATCGAAGCGCCGGCCCTTCCAGTTAACAGGATAATCCCCGGTCAGGTGGCAGGCTGCCTCGAACGCTCCGGTCTCGGTCTTGCCGCCGCGGTTGTTCGCCATCAGCAGCCGCTCGCGCTTGGTGCGGCCGAGGTTCAGATGGTCCCATTGTTTCGGGTGCGGCTTGAACGATTTCAGCCGCTCAAAGGTCTGTGCATATTCCAGCACCTCGAGCGCATCGAAAAAGTCCTGCAGTTCGTCGGCGTTTGGGCCGGCGCTCACTTTTTCACCTCGGAGAATTCTGCATCGATCACCGCCGGCGCAGCATCAACGCCGACCAGCTTTGCGAACATCTCGGGGAACTTGTGCCGGAATTCGGCAATCCTCGCCTCGGCCGCGCTCGCGTCGATCTTCTTCGTCACGGTCTTGTTGACGTGGATGGTCTGCATCGCGCCGAATCCCGACCGGTCCAGCAGCATTCCCGCCGCCTTGATCCGGTCTTTCGCCTCGACGTTCTTGTCGGTCAGAAACGCCATCAGGACATTCGCCGCCGTCAGCGACGACGCATTCAGCCGCTTCCCGGCCTCCTCGCGGATTGCCTCCTGCACGCCAGGGTGGTGCGCCAGGTAGTGCCCCTGTACCCGCATGCCGCCGGGACTGTTCCGGTAACCCGCCTTCGCCGCGGCCTTGGTCTGCGAAATCCCGGGGAACTCGATCATCGCCAGCACGAACTGCCGCTGCCGCTCGCTCAGCGCCGACATCGCCGGCCCGTGCTCGATCCTGTCGTCATCCATCATCGCGCGGCGCCCTTCGGCTTGCGGCTCAGATACTTCGCCACCATCAGGATTTCGTCGAAGGTTGCGGAACTCTTGAGTGTGTTCGCGCGAAACGAGATCACAAACACATTGCCGGGAACGTAACCCTTGGTGCTGTCCCACCGATCGAGGCTTGGCCAATTTGCCTGCGCGTGCTGGGTGCCGCGCATCCCAGTCCATTCCGGGTAATCGAGTTCGAGGCCAAGCACCGGACAGTGCGACGGCCACACCAGATCGTCCGTGGTGATTGTCGCCCCCATCCCTCGCTTACGCCCCCGAGCGCGCGCATTTGCGCAAAGTGCCATTTTGAACGGCGCAGGCATCGACCGGTGTTTTTGCCGGAGTTCCCGAAATCTCTCGGGATTGTCGAGCCGGAACTTCTTTCTCGCCGCCCGCTCTTTCTCCAGTAGAGCGTCATACCCGACCCCGCCGGCCGCCTTGATCGCATCGCGCCGCAGCTTTGCCTTGTCCGCTGTCCTCAGCGGCGCAAGCGAAACCACTGCGTCGAACAGTCCGGGATTTGTGGATGCGTCAAACATGCATAACGGTGTTACCGTTTTGAACGTCCAATCAACGCACCAGCAGGTTTTCCGAGAATTCCCAAAACTGGCCGACCGGAATTTTCAGAAGGCCGCGCGCTATAGGGAATTCAGGTATTTATGGGAAATGAGTTGGGGTTTTCGACCCACCCGGCACCGCCACCGGTCTTTTGCGTGCGAGCCTGGCATATCTCGAACGCTCGCAGCATGCGTATCAATGCGATGACTGGCTCATCATTGACACAGCCACGCGCGCGTATCCTATAATGCTTAGGCATATCAATGAGTTGAGGCAATGTGAATGTCCCTACTGTAGGGAATTGTACGGTGTTGCCCCAACAGTGCACATCGAGATAGGTCCGATGTGATACCTATCGTTACGTGGTGCACGCTATCGATGTGCTCAATATCACCATCCTGATCAGCATCACGATAGGCCATCGGATGGGCAGGCAAAGGGGCTTGGCAATGGTGTGGCGCGCTTCCCTGCCTGTGAAGCCGATGGCATGCGTGCCCTATATATAGATCAACCTATATGCAGGGCACGCTGGTGGTGCGCTTGGCTGCTCGGAGTGCGCGTTCACTCTCTGCCCGCTTTGACTGGTCGAGGGATTTGCGTTGGTCCTTGTTGCAGTCGATGGCACCGATGGTCTTGATCTTCAGTCGGCTGCGCTGCTCATCGGTCAGACCTATCCGCCACGCGAGCTTGTCCGCGTTCCATTTGAGCGGGCATTGCGTCACCTCGGATATCAGGCGCTCGCGGTCTGCGCCCTTGATCCACGGCGCGCGATCACCGAGCCACGACACGATGCGCCGGCCGGTATCTGGCAATGCGCCCATGTGGTGGGCGAAGATGCGGGCTATCCTGATGGACTGGTCGGACGGCTCGAGCTCAACGCCGGCGCCATGCGTGTCATCCAGCCATCTGGTGAGTTCGGCCAGGCGAATGGCGGCCATGGATCTCGTGCGCTTCCCGACCTTGGTGTGGCGGGAATAGCGGCGCTTGATCTCCCATTGACGGGCAGCAACGAGTTCAGGAGCGGGGCGGCGATTGACCATGCCGCGGACGATGCGGCATGGTCAGATATCTGCAACGTACCAGCTTATTTCAGGATAGCTTTGACCTGATCCTCGTTGAGGACTGCGCCGACCAACTTGGCCTTGCCGACCTTCTCCGCGATGCGCTGATACCGATTCCCAAAGCGGGCCATCTCGGCGCCGGTGCAATCCTTCATCGCCTTGCCGTTGGGCATGGTGAGGTCCAACATGATGATCTGGGCCTTGATGGCTTTGACCCGTTCGGCCTGCTGCTGGCGCGCGTCAGCCCGCTGCACGGGATCCTGCCCCTTGTTGCGGCTCGTCGTCAGATAATCGTGCATGTTGACGAAGAAATACCATTCCACCGCACGATTGTAGTCGTCACCAGCATCTGCGAGCAGAGCCCGAAACCGATCAAATACCTCCTTGCGGCTGGCACCAGGCATCGCTTTGATGGCGTCGATCACAAGGTCACGCGGATTATGTTCGGACTTTCCAGCAATAAATGATGCGCCGGTCGAATGCAGTTCCATGTTCATCTTGCCGCTCCTTTTTAGATTTCAATTCCCAGATCTTCCAGCGCTTGGATCGCGGCCTTTGCCTTCCCGACCCAGTGCTCCGATGAATAGTTGTTGTAGTTTCTTCGTGGCATGTACCTCCGAAGAGAGCTTCGCTTTTCCCCGATGGCTCGACATTCTTGTGAGCAATAAATGCTCCTCGATCGTGGCTTAAATTCTTGATTGCAGGTGCGGCACTGCGAGGACGGGGCCACGGCTATCTCGCGGGCTCGACGAGCGTCCCTTTGGCAGTCGGCGCGGCAAAACTTTTGGCTTCCGTTTTTCGGCACAAATTTTCCCCCGCAATGAAGGCAGGGAGGAGACTCCGCATCCGTGACCCCGAGGCAGATCGCCCGGATCACGACAGGGTTATGCAACATCCGGTGGGCTGATTGCCGCACCGAGCCTGGCGTATGGCCCAGGCCAACAACACGGCACGCCTCTGAGGCTGCGCCGCGCGTAAGCCTTCTGAATTCGCGCACAAACGCCTCCTCCTTGGCGGTGAGGTGACCATTTTTCATATTCGCCTCTCAGACATGCTGCTCTTTGCTCCATCTCGCCTTCGCAGCCCGTCGCGCCAGCACCCGCCTTTTCCACCTCGAAAGCTTCTCATTCCGCTTGAGGTTTCCGCGAAGTCCGATCTCGCGCATGTAGGCTGGACGCACGCAAAACCGCTTCAAATCAGCCGTAATCTGCAATTCCACAATCTGTTTTTCTGGGATGCTCACCGATATGCCCGGCGGGACCAATCTTTGCGGCCTTTTGCGCTTCACCCACCGCTTTTCCACCTTCGCGATCTGCTCCGGGTCCGGCACCGCAACCAGCGCCATGCCGAGCGCGCCCATCAACGCGCCGAGCGACATCGCGCCCAGGTTTTTCATCGGCGGCTCGCAGAGCAATTTGCTGG
>JANMSH010000066.1:0-4260 GCA_031389105.1 Hyphomicrobiales bacterium | reverse complement strand
GCCGCGATGGCCGCGAGGGCCGTCGCCCTGAGATCGAGCGCAAGCGGATCGAACGCGTACCAGCGCAGCCAGCCGAACTGCCGCGCCTCGACGTGCCCGAACAGCACATGCAGCGCGAACCAGACCGTCAGGTTGAGGATGACCCCGACCACCGCGGCGGTGATCGCGGCAAGCGCGCCGGACAGCCGCTGGTTGGCGCGCAACTGTTCCACGAACGGCGCGCCGGCGAAAATCCACAACATCGACGGCGTAAACGTCACCCACGTCGTCATCACCGCACCGAGGATGCCCGCAACCACCGGCGAGAACGGCGCGGCTTCGCGGAACGCAGCGAGGAAGCCGACGAACTGCGTCACCAGGATCAAGGGTCCCGGCGTGGTTTCGGCGAGGCCGAGGCCGTCGACCATTTCCGACGCAGCCATCCAGCGATACGTTTCGACAGCCTGCTGCGCCATGTAGGCGAGCAGCGCGTAAGCGCCGCCGAAGCTCACCACTGCGAGCTTGGAGAAGAACACGCCAATGCTCACCAATACATGCTGCGGCCCGAGGATCAGCGCGGCGAGTGCGACCGGCGCCGCCCACACCAGCACGCCGATCAACGACGCAATGGTGAACTGGCGCCAGCGGTTTTTGTCCGGTGGCGGCACGGCAATGACTTCAGCGGCGATGCCGAGCTGCCCGGGCGCTTTGCGCGATACGAGATAGCCGGTCAGCGCCGCCGCGGCGACGATCAGCGGGAACGGCAGCGCCAGAAAAAAGATACCGATGAAGGCCGCCGCCGCCAAACCAAGCAGCAGCGAAGTCTTGAGCGCGCGCCGCCCGATGCGGATCAGCGCCTCGATCACGATCACCAGCACGGCGGCCTTGATGCCGAACAGCGCGCCATCGATGAAGGAGATGCCGCGCCCGAGCGCGTACAGCAGGCTCAGGCCCAGCATCACGATGGCGCCGGGAATGACGAACAGGATGCCGGCGGTCAGGCCGCCGCGCACGCCATGCAGCAGCCAGCCGAGATAAGTGGCGAGTTTCTGCGCCTCCGGGCCTGGCAGCAGCATGCAGAAATTGAGCGCGTGCAGGAACCGCGCCTCATCAACCCATTTTTTCTCGTCGACGACGACGCGATGCATCAGCGCGATCTGCGCCGCCGGCCCGCCGAAATTGATGCAGCCGATCTGCAGCCAGACCTTGAAGGCTTCGGCGAAAGTCGGTTTGGCTTCGGCCGCTGGAATTGCGCTCATGTTGCCGCCTTGACGGGCCAATTATGCCGTTCGTCGGCGGCAAAGCGCAGCCAGGCGAACAGCGCATCGTAGACCATGAAACCGCGTTCGAGCAGGCCATGGTCGTCGTCGCCGGCCAGTTGCGACAGGCCGAGCGAAATCGCATGCAGGCCGGCGGCTTCCGGTGCGAGGTCGGGCCGCGCGGTGTCGGCGCCGCGCACGATCAGAGCCAGCCGCGCCAGCGACGGTTCGCTTTCCAGCCCGAACAGCTTGAGCATGGTGTCGAAGCTGCAGCGTTCGCCCTCGTGCGAGATTTCGACATTGGCGATGTCGAACGGAATGCCGCCGACTTCCGCCGCGGCCGCTTCGACGTAAGCCGGATCGACGAACAGGATTTTGGCGTCGGCGTCGATGAAGCGGCGGATCAACCATGGGCAGGCGATGCGGTCGATCTTCGGCCGCCGCCGCGTCACCCAGATGCTCGGCCGCTGCGGGGCAAAGCGCGTCAGCGTCGCGCGGTCGACCATCGGCAGTCCGGCATCGCTCCAGGCGAAGCTGCCCCCTTCGAGCATCGAAGCGTCATAGCCCGCGCCGCGCAGATCGGCGGTGATGAACTGGCTCAATTCCTTGCCGGCCTTGCAGGCAACGACGACCGGACGCTGCCGGTCGAGCGTGCCGATCCAGCGCGGCAGTTCGGTCGGCTCTTGCCAGATGGAGGCGGGCAACAGGCCGGGCGTCGATTCGTAAATGTTACGCCGCCGCACGTCGATGAGCTGCGGTGCGTCGGCGGTGCCGATCAGATGCCAGAGTTGTGTCGGTGAGATTGAGAAAGCGGGAGACAGCATAGGTCCCCTCCGTAAACGAAGGAGACGGTGCTTGGGCTCCTGAGCCTGAAGGGGCGACCGCCGCAGGCCCCACGCGAAAAACCTATCTGAGCCGACGAATATCGGCAAGCCGTCACCGGAAGAATGCCGGCACGACCAGCGAGAATCCGGAAATCAGCAGCAAGATGAGGATGGCCTTGCGAAACGCAGCATCGTCGAGCTTCCCATAGAGTTTGACGCCGACCCATAGCCCCAGCAAAAGCGCCGGCAAACCGATGAAGAAAAGCTTGAGGATATCGATGTTGAAGAGATGGCCACTGGCGGCGAAGGTGAGGGTGGCCATCGCCATCGTGATGAACAGCACGGGCTGAAAGATCGCGCGCTGGGTGTCTTTCGGCCCGCCGCCGAGCTGGACCCAGATCGAGCTGATGACGCCGCCCATGCCGGTGAGGCCGCCGAGCAGGCCGTTCAGAACGCCGATGCCCGTATCGATCGCCCGATTGGACTTGATGGGCGCGATGGCCGGCCGTGCGAGGTTGTAGGCGCTGTACAAGATCAAGAATACGCCGACGCTGAAGCGCACATAGGCGGGATCGAGATAGGTCACCAGATAGGCGCCAAGCGGAACGCCAACGGCGCCGCCGATTACGAAGGGCAAGATCCTTCGCCACTGCAGCGCGTCGCGGACCTTCCAGATGCCATAGGACTGGTTGACGACGCCGTAAGCGGCGATCAGCACCGCAGCCTGCAACGGGGTGAGAATCTGCAACCAGATGCCGGACACCACGAGACCGGCCGCGAAACCGGTCAGGCCGCTGGTGAAACCACCGAGAAATGTCGCGAGGAGAAAAAGGCCGAGAGTTATGCCATCCATAGGTCGACTCCATATCAGAAGTGACCAGCGCTTGGATGGATACCTGCCATCTCGAGGGGAGGCTGCTATTTCCCCTGCAAGCCTAGTATAGCAACTCTCTCATCCGATTCAATTCATCCGGCACCCGGACGCACATAAAACGATGATCGATATCGCGCTCCAGCGCCGCCAGCGCCTGATCGGCATCGGATTGATGTGCCTGACGGTGGCTTTTTTCGCCTGTCTCGACACCTCGGCGAAATATCTCGGCACCTTGATGGACCCCTTGCAGGTCGCCTGGGCGCGTTACACCAGCGCCTTCGTGCTGACGATGCTCGTGTCCAATCCGATTACGCAGCCGGGATTGGTGAAGACCAAGCGTCCGGTACTTCAAGTGGTGCGGGGCTTGCTGCTGGTGGCCTCGACGGTGCTGAATTTCTTTGCGCTGCGCTGGCTGCAACTCGATGAAGCGCTGTCGATCATCTTCACGTTCCCGTTCATCGTCGCGATTGCGTCGGGGCCGATCCTCGGCGAGTGGCTCGGCTGGCGGCGCTGGACCGCGATCTGCGTCGGTTTCGGGGGCGTGCTGCTGATCACGCGCCCGGGTTTCGGAACATTCAATCCGGGCAGTCTGCTGTCGCTGGCGTCGGTGATTTGTTACGGGTTCTACGCGATATTCACGCGGATGGTGTCGCGTGTCGACGCCAACCAGACCTCGTTATTTTATAACAACGCCATCGGCGCGCTGGTGATGCTGCCCGTCATTCCCTTCGTCTGGCAGGCGCCGTCGTCCTGGACCATTGCCTTGTTGATGATCGGCATCGGCGCGCTCGGCAGCGTCGGCCATTTTTTCATGATCTCCGCTCACAAGCTGGCGCCGGCCTCGGTGCTGTCGCCCTTCATCTACACGCAGCTCCTCTGGGTCGCGATCCTGGGTTACCTGGTGTTCGACCACGTGCCCAACGAACTGACCATGGTGGGGGCCGCCATTGTCATTTGTTCCGGCCTCTATCTGTTGTACCGGGAACGTCAGGTGGGCAAGACCACGACCAGCGCGGCCGTGATCGAGTAGCCCGCATCATCCCGAAAAGCATGTCCTCGACTTGATCGGGGATGGGTAGCGGTTTTCGGATAAGATCATGCGGAATGGAGAGTTGCGGGAGCTTCGCCATAGAGGCTAAGTTCCCCGCGCGACACGCGGATTACCCCTTCGAGGATCAAATATGTCGACAATTCAAGACCGGGCGCCGGGAGCGGCCGGGTCCGGTTTGAACGACGATATCGGTGAAAAGAAACGCCTTGAGCTGTACCGCTCGCAAGTCCGTCTGCGCGAAGCCGAACAGCGCGCCTACGATCTCTTCCTGCA
>JANMSH010000036.1:0-3831 GCA_031389105.1 Hyphomicrobiales bacterium | reverse complement strand
AGGCAGGTATCCGACAAGTCGGCGTATTTGTTGCCGGCGAACACCGGCTTGCCGGCCTTCCAGATCGACTGGTGGCAGTGCATGCCCGAGCCGTTGTCGCCGTAGATCGGCTTGGGCATGAAGGTCGCCGACTTGCCGTAGATCTGCGCGACCTGGTGGATGCAGTATTTGTAGACCTGCATCATGTCGGCCATCTGCGTCATCGGCGAGAACTTCAGGCCGAGTTCGTGCTGCGCCGACGCCACTTCGTGATGGTGCTTCTCGACCTTGGCGCCCATGCGCGCCATGGCGCCGAGCATTTCCGAGCGCATGTCCTGCGCCGAATCCTGCGGCGGCACCGGGAAGTAGCCCTTCTTGACGCCGATGCGGTGACCGAGGTTGCCGCCTTCGTAGTCGGTGTCGGAGTTCGACGGCAGTTCGATCGAGTCGATCTTGAAGCCGGTGTTGTACGGGTCGGCCTTGAACTTGACGTCGTCGAACACGAAGAACTCGGCTTCCGGTCCGAAATATATCACATCGCCAAGGCCGAGCGACTTCACCATTCCTTCGGCTTTTTTGCAGATGCCGCGCGGGTCGCGGTTATAGGGCTCGCCCGTGGTCGGCTCGAGCACGTCGCATACCAGCACGAGGGTAGTCTCGGCGAAGAACGGATCGATGCAGGCCGATGCCGGGTCCGGCATCAGGTTCATGTCGGATTCGTTGATGGCTTTCCATCCCGCGATCGAAGAGCCGTCGAATGCCTGGCCTTCGGCGAATGTGTCTTCCTCGATCATGCTGACATCGAACGTGACGTGCTGCCACTTGCCGCGCGGATCGGTGAACCGGAAATCGACGTACTTCACGTCGTTGTCCTTGATCATCTTCATGACATTCTTAGCTGTCGTCATGGATTGCATTTCCCCCTATTGAATGGATTTCCCCGGTCAGGACTTTGCCTGCGGGTTAGCTAGATGGCGTCGACCCCGGATTCGCCTGTTCTGATCCGGATGGCTTCCTCGATGTTGGATACAAATATCTTACCATCGCCGATCCGGCCAGTTTGCGCGGCGCGCCGGATGGCGTCGACCGCCTTTTCCACCATGTCGTCGCCCAGCACAATTTCGATTTTCACTTTAGGCAGAAAATCGACCACGTACTCGGCGCCGCGATAGAGCTCGGTATGGCCCTTCTGGCGGCCGAAGCCCTTGGCCTCGGTCACAGTAATGCCCTGCAGGCCGACCTCTTGTAAGGCCTCTTTGACCTCGTCGAGCTTGAAAGGCTTGATAATGGCCTCGATTTTTTTCATTGGCTCACTCTATCCTCCACGGGCCAGCCATACGCATGCCGCCAGCCGCTTACCCCCGGTTAGCAGAACCCGTGCCAAGCCGCCAAACACTTAAAACGATTGTTGTGTCAGCGGCTTGAAGGGTGGTGGGACATGTCGCCGGCGGATGTGCCTAAACTTCAGTGCCCGGCGTTTAAGCATCTTGCATAAATATTGACCAGAAGGCCAAGAGTTGTTGCGCTGCAACGGTTTTGTGAATTTGTCCGGCTTTGGCGCGGCGGTTAGTGTCGCGTCATGAATGAGCTGCTCACCACGGCCGAGATGGCGCAGGCTGACCGGCTGGCGATTGCCGGTGGCATTGCCGGCATCGACCTGATGGAGAATGCCGGACGGGCGGTCGCCGATGCGGTGGCGGGCGGGCAGCAAGGCCGCCGGGTCGTGGTCGTCGCCGGGCCGGGCAACAATGGCGGCGACGGCTTTGTCGCGGCTCGGCTCCTGGCCGAGCGCGGCTATGAGGTGCGGGTCGCCTTTGTCGGCGACCGCGGGAGGCTCAAGGGTGACGCGGGGCTCGCCGCCGAGCGCTGGAGCGGGACGACCGTTGAGGCGACGCCGGATGTCCTGGGGGATGGCGACGTCATCGTCGACGCGCTGTTCGGCGCCGGGCTCGATCGTGCGGTCGAGGGTCTGCCGCGCGCTATGATCGAGGCGATGAATGCCGCGGGCGCGCCGGTGATCGCCGTCGACCTGCCGAGCGGCATCAACGGCACCAGCGGCGCGGTGATGGGTGTTGCGGTCAAGGCGACGCGCAGCGTGACGTTCTTCCGGCGCAAGACCGGGCATCTGCTGCTGCCGGGGCGGCTGCACTGCGGGCGCGTCGAGGTCGCCGATATCGGCATTCCGTCGAGTGTGCTGAGCACGATCAAGCCGGCGGCCTTCGCCAACGGCCCGCAGCTTTGGGGCAGGGCGTTTCCGGTGCCGCGCCCGGACGGCCACAAATATTCGCGCGGCCATGCCGTCGTGGTGTCGGGCGGGCTGTCGACCACCGGGGCGGCCCGGCTGGTGGCGCGTGCGGCGTTGCGGGCAGGGGCGGGATTGGTGACCATCGCCAGCCCGCGCGAGGCTTTGGCGGTCAATGCGGCGTCGAGCCTGGCGGTGATGGTGCGGCCGGTGGATGGCGCCACTGAGTTGGCGGACTTTCTCGCCGACAAGCGTCGGAACGTGGTCATTCTTGGCCCCGGCGGCGGCATAGATGACGCGATGAAAGGCCTAGTAAGCATAACCTTTGCGAGCGAGGCTGCTGTCGTACTCGACGCGGATGCGCTCACCAGCTTTGCCCACAACCCCGCCGAGCTGTTCGACGCCATCGCCAATCGCGGCAATCGCAACGTCGTCCTGACGCCGCACGGCGGCGAATTTTGTAGGTTATTTAGTGTGATAGGCGGTGACTCTCATGTTTCAGGAAAACTTGAGCAAGCCCGCGCCGCGGCCCGTTTGAGTAGTGCCATCGTGGTGCTCAAAGGCCCCGACACCGTCGTGGCTCACCCCTCCGGCCGCGCCTCCATCGCCGAAAACGCCCCGCCTTTTTTGGCCACTGCCGGTTCCGGCGATGTCTTGGCAGGCCTCATCGGCGGACTGATGGCGCAAGGCCAAATGGCGTTCGAGGCGGCCAGCGCCGCCGTTTGGCTGCATGGCAAGGCCGCTACCGAATTCGGGCCGGGGCTGATCGCCGAGGATCTCACCGAGGTGCTGCCGGCGGTCTATCGCCGGCTGTTTGGTGAACTCGCCGAACGGCGCTGACATCTGGCGCGTCGCCGTGTGGCTGCCACGCCAGATGTCTTGCTTACTGTTGGGCGAGAGTGCCGTTGTTGTTGGCGATGTTGACCAGCGCGCAGGCGGTTGTAGGGCCGCAGTCTATGCAACCAATAGTTATAAATTTAAACTACACAATTATAAGGCGAATTACGTTGTTGACACCACATATACGGGATGTAGGGATATGCCCGACAGGGCAGCGCAGCCGGAGGCTCCGGCAAGTGACGAAATCACTCCCCAGATGATCCGGGCTGGGGTTGGTCGGCTTTTGGAATTGGAGAGTCAGACTGGATCAGAGTACGTGGTTCGGGAGGTATATCGGGCAATGCGGGCGTGTACTTCGATTCCGGAAAGATAAAGCTTCCACCGATCCTGCGGGCCGCCACGAAATAATAGAGGTCTCGCCCAAATCTCTCGGTCCTCTCCATGTCGTCTGCAATTTGCCGCAGGTCGTTTATTTCGAGTTGAACGTAGTTCCGTTTAGTGGGGTCGTTTTTAGGGGCTTTGCGTAGGACCATCTGCCCGGCGAAGTCAGGTTTCCCAAGATCGGCTAAAGTCTTTGTTGGATTGTGCACTTGGGCGTGTGCCAAGAAATTCCGGTTATCGGTACATTTGTTATAAGCTGACAGGAAACTCTGAAGCCGAGTTTTGACCCTGGGGTCGGCCTCTGCCTCCGCATATTGACCAAGTACATCGACGCGATATTGGTTGTTCAGGCGTGAAAATATGGTCGCCGCTACCTCTGCTTCGTTCAA
>JANMSH010000108.1:0-6126 GCA_031389105.1 Hyphomicrobiales bacterium | reverse complement strand
CCGCGGCGGCCTCACCTACGACTTCAAGCAATACAACGCGACCTTCGGAGTGTCGGCGGCCGCGCAGGCGACCGGCAACGGCTTCCTCTACACCATCGCGCCTTCGGTGACGGCGACTTTGACCGGCACGGTGAGCAAGGTCTACGACCGCACCACATCCGCAGCCGGCATCAGCGCGGCGAACTTCAATGTCAGCGGCGCGATCGACGGCGATACCGTCAACGTTTCCAACACCGGCGGCACGTACAGCCAGGCAAATGTCGGCACCGGTCTGTCGGTGACGGCGACCGGGCTGACGGCAACCTCGGCGACCAACGGCGCTGCGACGGTTTACGGCTACGGCGCGTCGGGCTCAGCTTCCGGCAATATCGGCGAGATCACCACTAAGGCACTGACCATCACCGGCACGAAGACTTACGACCAGTCCGCAGCATTCACTTTGGCGCAACTCGGTCTCAGCGGCGTCATCAGCGGCGACACCGCGACGCTGACCGGCGGCAGTGCCTCGGTCTCGAGCGCCAATGCCAACACCTATAACAGCTTTGCATCGAACACGCTGACCGTCTCCAACAGCAACTATGCCGTGACCGGCGCCGGCGTCACAGTCGCGGCCACGATCAACAAGGCGCCGCTGACGCTCACCGCAGCTAAGACCTATGACGGGCTGGCGAGCTTCACCAGCAGTCAGGTCACCGCGAGCGGCGTTCTCAGCGGCGACACGGCAACACTGACCGGCGGCAGCGTTTCGGTGTCGAGCAAGAATGCCGCCAGCTACAATGCCTTCACCGCCAATACGCTGACCGTGTCGAACAGCAACTACGCCGCGACCGGTGCCGGGGTCACTGCAAGCGCGACAGTCAATAAGGCGACTTTGACGCTCACCGCGGCGACCAATTCCAAAATCTATGACGGCACCGACAGCGCCGCGGCAACGCCGACCATCGGCGGCTTGCAGGTCGGCGACACGGTGACCGGCCTGACCGAGACCTACGACAACAAGAATGCCGGCAGCAGCAAAATACTGTCGGTGTCGGGCTACACGGTCAATGACGGCAATAGCGGCAACAACTACAATGTCGGCACCGTTACCAACACCACTGGCTCGATCGGTAAGGCATCGCTGACACTCACGGCTGTTGCCGACACCAAAGGTTATGACGGTACGACCGCTTCGTCGGCGGCCCCCACGATCGGGGGTCTACAGACTGGCGATACCGTCAGCGGCCTGAGCCAAATTTTCGATAGCAAGAATGTCGGCAGCGGCAAGACAATGACTTTGGCCGGCTACACCGTGAATGACGGCAATAGCGGCAACAACTACAACGTCTCGACGGCTACCAACGCTGCGGGCGTCGTCACGGCGCAGGCGGTGACTGCAACCGCCAATGCATTCATGAAAACCCAAGGCCTAGCCGACCCCATTTTCACCTACCAAATCACCACTGGCGCGCTCGCAGCCGGGGATACCTTCACAGGCCTGCTGGCGCGTGATCCGGGCGACGCGGTCGGGACCTACTGGATCAAACAGGGAACCTTGGCGCTTAGCGCAAACTACGTCCTGACTTATGTCGGCGCCAACCTGACCATCAATGCCGCGGTGCCGGACAACGTGTTCGGATCGTTCTCGACGCCACTCGGCCCGAACAATGGGCCGCCAGCCCCCATTCCGGCATCGAATACCGGTAACCAGCCGGGCGGCATATCGGTTGGGGACAATACCGGCGGCACCGGTAACACACCTTTATTCTGCGCCGCTGGCGATGCATGCTCGCAGATGCCATTCCAAAATAATCTGCAATATGGACAGTGGATACACTTCGCCGGGTCGCAGTAAATAAAGGGCGCGTCAGCGCGAAGTACAGTGAAGCGTTTAGCGCTGGCGTTAATATTTCTGACAGGAGGTTTGGGCGCGTCCCAAGCCCAGCTCGTTGAGCGCAATCTTCCGCCCAGGCCGCCGCAGCAGACCACCCCGCTGCGGGTCAATCCCGACCTTTTGCGATCTGATGACACAACTCCGCTCGGCGCTGACCTTCGTGCCATCGTATTGATTGGCACTAAGGATAAAGCTTCGGGTCGCGCTAAGCCCGGCGTCGAATTGCGCACGCCGTTGATCAACCCCGAGGCTATCCGTGCCCGTCTGGCTGAATTTCTGGGCCAGCCGGTATCGCGCAAGCTGATCACCGACATCCAGACGGCAATCTCGGCCGTTTACCGCGACGCCAATCGGCCGTTTGTCTCGGTTACCGTCCCGCCGCAGGAAATTACCGGCGGGGTGCTGCGGATACGTGTGGTCGAGGCGCGCCTGGACAGCGTCACCGTGCGAGGCGCACGCGCGGGTACTGACAATTATATCCTTGAGCGCGTTCACGTTGTTCGTGGTGAGCCGATAGACGCCCGGCTTCTCGACACCGATCTCGATTGGCTCAATCGCAATCCCTTCCGCCGCGTCGAGGCGGTGTTCGGTCCCGGCAAGGAGCTAGGACAGACCGAACTCGTTCTGCAGACCACCGAGACCAAGCCGTGGCAGGTTTTCGCCGGCTACGCCAATACGGGCACGCGGCTGACGGGGCGCGACCGCTATTTCGTTGGCGGCGCTGCGGCGGTTTATGGCGATGTCTATACCTCATTTCAGATGACCGGGAGCCGGGACTTCTGGGTCAACAATGGGCACGCGTTTCAAGACGTTTCGCGCAGCGGCTACTACAGCCCGTCCGCGCGCGTCGTGATTCCTCTTTGGCTGCGCTCAAGTCTCGAAATTGTGGGCAACTATGTGCAAACCAATGAGAGGCCGATCGATCCATTCCGCATTCGCACTGCGACGAGCGAAGTATCGGCATCATACCGGAGCGCTCTCGCCAATCTATTTCCCGCCGCGGTCGGTGACGCGCTGGTCGGCATTGAGTTCAAACGTCAGGATCGGCGGACATTCTTTGCGGAAGTCCAGGCTACTGTCGGCCGTGCGGACGTCGGGCAGTGGTTTGTCGGTTGGAATGGACATTGGAACGACGCCTACGGTGTTAACAGCTTAGATGTTCGTCTAAAGACGAATTCAGGCGGGCTGCTGCCAGGCAACACGAATGACGATTGGAATGCATTTACGAATGGCCGGGTGAGCAACATCCATACGAGCTTCGCCATCTTACAATATGGGCGCCGTACGCCTCTAATCTTTGGAACTTATCTCCTGACCGAGGTGACTGGGCTTTGGTCTGACAAAGCACTTCCTGACACCGAACGACTTGGCCTTGGTGGGGCGCAAGCCGTGCGAGGTTATGTGACCGAGGACTCCGTCGTCGATAAAGCGATCATCGTGCGCGACTCTTTATATGCTCCGTCTTTCGACACCGGCAACGCGTTCGGGCTGAACAGCAGCATCGCGCCGTTCGTCTTTGCGGACTTCGGCGCCGGCCGCGATATTTTCCTCGCGCAAAACGCAACGATCTGGTCGGCGGGCGCCGGCTTTGATCAGCAGATTGGCGATTACTTTAAAGCCAATTTCCTAATTGCCCGTGCAATGCGGTCGACTGGTTTCACCGAGACCGGCACATGGCGCATTCAGGTGCGTTTGACTGCGAGCTACTAAGGGATGCCGGATGCGCGTCGACCAAGGACGTGGATCCTTATGAGATCTGCCGCTACGACTCGATCACCATGGAAATCTTCGAAGACGTCTACGCGCATCACCACCCGGACTTCATGACGGGCGTACACAAAGGGTTCTCCCGGCACCGTAACCGGCACCAGAACGCGGCAACCGATCGTGAACAGACGTCGGCAAACGTCGTGATTATTGCTGAAAAATCAGGGGCCGGGCGCTAGCGGTCTCGTTCGGGACGAGGGGGTCGCAGGTTCAAATCCTGCCACTCCGACCAATTTTCCAGACAATTTGGCCCGTTTTTCCCGAGCAGCGGCCGTTCAAGGCTGGGGTCAGCCGCTTTGGCCACCCACACTATTGTCCTAACCGCCATAAGTACCCTTGGCGAACCCGGTTGCGCCGCGTAGCCTTGGGTTTTGGAACACAATGCCGGCGGGTAACGACCGGCAACAGGGAGGATTTACATGCAACGGCTCGCCGGTATGTTTTCGCGCGCGGCGCTCGCGCTGGTCTGCTGCACGCTATTCGCGGTCACGGGCGCTCAAGCCCAGGCGCCGTATCCGAACAAGAGCGTCCATATCATCGTCGGCTACCCGCCCGGCGGCTCGACCGACATTTTGGCGCGGCTGTTCGGCAACTGGTTGAGCGAGCGGCTCAAGCAGACTTTCATCGTCGAAAACCGCCCCGGCGCCGGCAACAACATCGCCACGGAAGCTGTCGTCAAGGCGGCGCCCGACGGCTATACGATTTTGCTGATCAATCCTGCCAACGCCGTCAACGCAACGCTCTACAAGAAGCTCAATTTCAACGTGCTGCGCGACATCGATCCGGTCGCCGGCTTCATCCGTGTGCCGAACGTGATGGAAGTCCATCCGAGCGTGCCGGCCAAGACCGTTGCCGAATTCATTGCTTACGCCAAAGAAAATCCCGACAAGATCAACGTCGCGTCGTCGGGCCACGGCACCTCGATCCATTTGACCGGCGAACTGTTCAAGATGATGACCGGCGTGAAAATGACGCACGTAACCTACAAGGGTTCGGCGCCGATGATCACCGATCTGATCGGCGGTCAGGTGCAGGTGACGTTCGACAACTTGCCGTCCTCGATCCAGCACATCAAAGCCGGCAAACTGCGCGCGCTGGCGGTGAGCACCGCGCAGCGTTCGGGCGAACTGCCCGACGTGCCGACCATTGCCGAAACCATTCCCGGCTTCGAGGCTAGCGCCTTCTTCGGGTTCGGTGTTCCGAAGGGCACGCCGAAGCAGGTCGTCGAACTGCTCAACAAGGAAATCAATCTCGCGCTCAAGGATCCGGGCATCCAGGCCAAGCTCAAGGACCTCGGCGGCATTCTGATGCCGGGCTCCGCGGCGGACTTCGGCAAAATCCTGGCGGAAGAAACCGCCAAGTGGGAAAAGGTCGTGACCGCCGCCAACCTTTCGGTGGAATGACGCCCGGACAAATGTCCACTACGGCCAAGTCGCTCGAGCAACGCGAGGACATCGCCGGTACCGACGTTCTGGAGCGGCCGGGCACACGGCTGAACCAGCCGGCCGGCCCGCTTGTTTGCCCGGCCTGCAACCGGGCGACGGCGCACCGATTCCTTTACGTCAAGGGCGGCTGCGACATTCTGCAATGTGCCGATTGCGGGCTCGGCCGGACCGAGACGAAGGGTTTCGATCCGGCCAGCTACTACACCAGCGATTATTTCGACGGCGGACATGCCGACGGCTATCCGGATTATCTCGGCGCCGAGCCGGTGCTGCGCCGCGAATTCGCGAGCACCGTCGATTTTGTCCGTGGCTTCCGGCCGGGGGGGCGTCTGCTTGAACTTGGCTGCGCCTATGGGTTTTTCCTGGCGGCTGCCAAGCCGTACTTCGACGTCACCGGTATCGAATTGGCCGAAGACGCCGCCGCTCACGCCCGCGGGTTGGGGCTTAACGTCATCACTGGCCTTGCCGACGAGAGCACACTGGCCCCGCTCGGCTCCTTCGATGTCATCGTGCTGCTCGATGTGATCGAGCATTTGCCGGAGCCGCGCGACACGCTGGCGCTATGCGCGACGCATCTCAAGCCCGGCGGCATCATCGTCATCACCACCGGCGATTTCGGTTCCTGGTCGGCACGGCTTGCCGGCGCGCGGTGGCGCCTGATGACGCCGCCGCAGCATCTTTGGTTTTTCACGCATGACAGCATGGCCGGCCTGGCGGCTTCGCTCGACCTTAAAATGGAACGGTTCGATCATCCGTGGAAGTTCGTGCCGCTGTCGCTGATCGACTTCCAGTTCAAGCGTCTGCTCGGATTGCGGCCCCGCGCGGCTATGGCGGCAAGCGCCATTGGAATCCCGGTCAATCTGTTCGATGCCATGCGCGTCGTGCTGCGGAAACCGCCGTCATGACCAGTCCCTCCTTATGGGTCGTGATTGCCGCGTATAACGAGGCGACGGTCATCGACGGCGTGGTCGCCAATGTTCGAGGCGCCGGTTATCCGGTGATCGTCGTCGACGACGGTTCGAGCGATACGACCGGCGATAT
>JANMSH010000100.1:0-14024 GCA_031389105.1 Hyphomicrobiales bacterium | reverse complement strand
CGTTGCCGGCGCGCTCGACCACGGCCAGCCCCAAAACGTGCTGATAGTAATCCGACATGCGTTCGAGATCGGGCGTCTCAAACGTGGCGTGCGCGATGGCCGAAACCTTGATCATTGCGTTCCTATATCTCGTGTCGCGTGAAAGGGTGTGAAGGGATGAGACGCGATCAGGCCTGCAGCTTGCCGAGCGCCGTCGCCACGTGCTTCGCGGTCAGTTCGATGTGCTGCCGCAATAACGAGGCCGCCTTCGGATCACGAGCTAAAGCCGCTTCCATGAGCTTTTTATGCTCGCTCACGGTGTTGCGCGGCTTCTGGCGAAATGACGCCGAGAGGCGCCGATAGCGCTCCGACTGATCGAACAGCCTTGAACAAAGCGTGACAAGTCTCTCCGACCCGCAAGCGGAAATCAGCGAGATGTGGAATTCCTTATGCCGGGCGGTCCATTCGTCATCGCGCGACATTTGCCCCGCGATGATACGGCGCTCGATCCGGTCGAGGCGGTAAAATGCCGCCACGACCTGGGATTCCCAGGCATCGGATCCGGCCTTCATGGACGCGACGAGAGCGCCGGGTTCGACCACGACGCGCATGACGGTGAGATCGGTCAAATCGTTTACAGTCACCGGCGCAGCGCGAAAGCCGCGGCGTTCATCGGCGATCACCAGATTTTCGGCGACAAGGCGATTGAGCGCCTCGCGCAGCGGCGAACTCGATATCTCAAGATCTCGCTGCAGAACATCGATCTTCAGCTTTTCGCCGGCAACGGTCGCGCCGCGCAGAATGCGATCGCGAATGATTTGATAGGCCTGCTCCGACAGAGGCGGCTTTGATTCCGCATGCTCCGGTCTGGCCTGCGAAGCTCGCGACAACGCCCGGGATGGCAGGTTGGTACGCATCGGACAAATCTCAAGGTTGCAGGAGTTTGGGAAAGCAGAAGGCAACATTGCACGGTATAAAAATTTATGCATAAAGTTGTACTTCGAGCAAGAAAAATACCTGCTGAGGGGAGACGAGATGTTGAAAAGCGTGATGCGCGGCGTTGGCGCCATGGTGTTGCTGATGGGTGCAGCCACCACGGCGTGGTGCAAAGAACCTTATCCGACACGCACGATCACCATCGTCGTGCCATTTCCGGCAGGCGGCACGGCGGATTTGCTGCCGCGCCTGGTGGCCGAAAAAATCCGGCCCATGTTGGGGCAGACAGTCATTGTCGAGAACAAACCGGGCGCATCGGGCAATATCGGCCTCGAAAGCGTCGCTCGCTCCACACCCGATGGCTACACGCTGCTAAACGCGCCGCAACTGACCTTCAGCGTGAACCACCTGCTCAATCCAAATTTACGCATAGATCCGCGCACGTTGGAGCCCATTAGCGTGCTGGCGACTTATCCGACCGTCATTTACGCGCGAGCGGACCTGCCGGTGAATTCGCTTCCAGAATTGATCGCCTACGCAAAGGCAAACCCGGGCAAGCTTAATTATGCTTCGCAAGGCCGCGGGCAGATCGGTCATCTCACGCTGGAAGCAATCAAACTGCGTGATGATTTGAACATGCTGCACGTGCCTTATCGCGGCAGTGCGCCGGCCATGAATGATTTGCTTGCCGGCCACGCCGACATCCTCGCCGACAATCTCCTCGCCGGCATGCAACATGTCCGAAGCGGAAAGCTGAAACTGATTGCGGTTGGCGGCAAGAAGAGGCTGCAAGCGTTTCCGGACGTTGCGACGATCGCAGAAACATTGACCGGCTTGTATTCCGAAACGTGGATGGCCATCGCCGCGCCGGCCGGCACGCCGAAAGAGATCACGCACAAGTTATCGGAGGCGATCGCGAAAGCCCTGCAATCACCCGAGCTTCGGGAGCGGATCAGCCAATTGCAAGCCGAGCCCCTTGGCAGCACGCCCGAGCAGATGGCGGCTATGATCAAAGAAAGCCATGACGGGTGGGCGCCCGTGATTACGAAGGCCAACATCACCAGCGAGTAAACGGCCGTCGGGCAAAACAAGCAACTCAAGATGCGGCGGCCACGGCCAACGCAGCAAACGTTGGACGACTTCGAGGTGGCCGCATGACGGATTACGCGCTTGTCAGTTTTGGCGTCGGTTCCGAGGCGCGGCCGGGCCTTGTGCTTGGGACCAATGTATATGACCTGGCAGTTGCTTCCGGGCATCCCGCCGACCTTTCGATGCCGAGTCTGCTGGCAGACTGGCCGGCCGCGCAAGCACGCATCCGTTCTGCGATAGAGCAGGCCTCCGCAGGCAAACTCGCAGCACAGACGCTGGGCACGCTTGAGATTCTGGCGCCTCTGCCGGTTCCCGGCACTGTGTTTTGCGCTGGCGCAAACTATTCGGATCATGTCGCTGAAATGGCCAAGGTGGCCAATATCGAACCCGACCCAGACCCACACACCCTGGGCCTCGGTTCATGGCACTTCATCAAGAACTCGCGCAGCGTCATCGGCCCGGACGACGAGATCGAGATTCCATCGGGCTCGCAGAAGCTCGATTGGGAAGTCGAGCTGGCCGTCGTGATCGGAAAAAAGACACGGAACATTCCCGTTGACCGGGCGCTGACATGCGTCGCCGGTTACACAATTGCCAATGATCTGTCGGCGCGCGATTTAAGCCGGCGCAATGGCATCGCCCCACACTCACCTTTCAGATTCGATTGGCTGGCTCACAAAAGCTTTGACACCGCATGCCCTCTTGGGCCTTGGATCGTTCCTGCGAGCCAAATCGCCGATCCGCAAAATTTAGCTATCTCGCTCTCCGTCAACGGCGAGATGAAGCAGAACTCAAATACAAGCCGGATGATTTTCACCATTGCGGAGCAGATCGCGGATCTGTCTCGCAGGCTGACGTTGTGGCCGGGGGACGTGATCTTGACCGGAACGCCGGCGGGCGTTGGCAGCGCTACCGGGCAGTTTCTGAAATCGGGCGATCAGGTTTCGGCGCGCATCTCCGGCATCGGCGAATTAAAAAACCTCGTCCGGTAACCCTGGCCCGAGGTCGTTTGAGGTTGGCAGGAATGGCGCGCCCGAAGAGATTCGAACTCCTGACCCCTAGATTCGTAGTCTAGTGCTCTATCCAGCTGAGCTACGGGCGCCGATGCCGGGCCGATGATCGAGGCCGCGGAACCGGGGCATAGCTATCGCCTTGGGGTTTCATTGGCAAGGGTCGTGGTTTGGGCCGCCGAGGTTAACTTAGGGTACTCGTTGGCCGCCCGCACGGCCCAGGCCAGCGCTTCGTTTTCGACACGGATGCGATAGGCCAGCAACACGGCGTTTAAGATCGAGAACACCAGCGCGAACAGCGGCAGCCCCAGCGCCAGCGGAACCACAGCAATCTCCAGAACGACGATCAGATAATTGGGATGGCGCAACCAGCGATAGGGTCCCCGCGCGACCGATGTGGAACCCGGCACGACGATAACGCGGGTGGTCCAGCGCCGCCCGAGACTCGCGATCACCCACACCCGGCCGGCCTGTAAACAGATAAAGGCGGCGAGCCAAAACGGATCGACGCTGCGGTCATGGCCGAGCGCCCACAGACCCATCAGCCAGAAGGCGTGCAGCGCGACGATCAGCGGATAATGCGCCGCGCCGAACTCGACGCCTCCGGCATCGCGCAGCCGCAGCGTATTCCATTGCGCGAGCCCGAGTTCCGCGAGCCGCTGCGCGACCACGAAAGCGATCAAACATCCTCCTTCACGCATGTTCGCCCTCACCCATTTGCCGATCCTTGGGCCGCCTCAAGCGCCAAAAAGCTCGCGGTGAATCCCGGCCCGAGCGCCGACAGCACCGCCGTTCCGCGCAAGCCGCGCTTGAGCGCGCGCTCAAGCACGAACAGCACACTCGGCGCCGACATATTGCCGTGTCCGCGCAGAACTTCGCGTTCGTCACGCAGCGTGCCCTTCTGCAATTCGAGCGCGGTCTCGATCGCATCGAGCACCTTGGCGCCGCCGGGATGGCAGATGAATTGCGGCGCGATCAGCTTCACGGCGTTGACGAAGCGGCGCGCCGGCGCAGCTAGCCGCTGCTCGACGAAACGCGGCAACGAACGCGACAGCACGACGCCGAACCCGACCGGATCGACGGTCCAGCCCATGATATCCAGCGTGCCGGGCCATGTGTGCTCGGCGGTGGCGCCGATGCGCACGGCGGCGTCGACGTTTTCGGCACGCAGCACGGCCGCGGCAGCGCCATCACCGAACAGCGCCGACGAGATCACGTCGGCCTTGGCGCTGCGGTCGGAGCGGAAAGCCAAAGTACACAGCTCGACCACGACCACCAGCACATTCTCGCCCGGTGCGGCACGCGCCAGCCGGGCACCGATCGACAGACCCGAGACGCCGCCGGCGCAGCCGAGACCAAACACCGGAACGCGTGCCGCGCTCGATTTAAATCCCAGTTGCGCGAAGGCGCGGGCTTCCAGGCTCGGCGTGGCTATACCGGTCGACGACACGGTCACGATCACATCGACGTCGCGCGCGCGGATGCCGGCGGAATCGAGCGCTGCTTGCGTGGCCTGCACGAAGAGAGCGCCGGCGCCGTCAAGATAGGCTTGCGTTCGCTCGGTCCAGTCATGCGGAGACTCGAACCATTCCATCGGCCGCACCGAATAGCGCCGCTCGATTCCAGCATTGACGAAAACATCCGCAAGCTTCGGATAGCGCGCGAACGGTTTTGCGTAGATGCGGCGCGCGAAATCGGCGACCGCGCTCTGCTCGAGCGTATGCGGCGGCACCGCGGTCGCGAGTGCAAGCAGCGTCACCGGCGGCGGTGCCAGGCCAATATCCAATGCCAATATCCAATGTTGATTGCGAGCGCGCCTTACCCGAACGAACACCGTGCCGTGGCGGATGTTCCAGGTGCCTAAGCCCGCACCCGCTCGCCGCGGCGGGAATCGAGATCGACCGCCCGGTCGGGAATCGTGATGCTGAACGTCGCGCCAATGGTTCCCGGCACCAGGCGGATGTCGCCGCCATGCGCGCGCACCAGTTCGGCCGCGATCGCCAGACCGAGGCCCGTGCCGCCGGAGCGTGCGGAACCCTGAAACGCCTGGAACATATGGGCTTGCGCCCGCTGCGGAACGCCCGGCCCGGTGTCAGAAATCTCGATCACCACGACGCCGCCTTCACGCCGGCCGGTGATGCGGATCTGGTCGCGCGCCGGATCGCGCGTGCCGCGCGCTTCCAGCGCTTGCATGGAATTGCGTGTGACGTTGACCAGAACGCGGAACAACTGATCGTGATCGGCATCGACGGTGAGGCCGCGCTCCACCGCCACGATCCAGCGGATCGGCACGTCGAGACTTAGGCCGAGTGCCTCGTGCACTTCCTCGATCAGCGGCTCGACCTCGATGGTCTTGCGCTCGGGCGGCGCTTCCTGCGCGGCGCCATAGGACAGCGTCGATTGACAGAAGGCGATGGCGCGTTCGAGCGCGTGCATCAGCTTGGGCGCGAACCGCTGCACCTTCGGGTCGGGCAAATTCGAAAGCTGGTCGGAGAACAACTGCGCCGACGCCAGCAGATTGCGCAGGTCGTGATTGATCTTCGACACGGCAAGCCCGAGCGCCGCCAACCGGCTTTTCTGATGCAGCATCGACGCCAGTTCGCGCTGCATGGCGCCGAGTTCTTCTTCCGCCGTGCCGATTTCATCGCTGCGCCCGGTGGCGGCAATGACACGCGAAGAATTTTCCGGATCGGCGCGGAACGCCACCATATTTGCCGTGAGATGGCCCATCGGCCGCACCAGCAAATAATGCAGCGCGAAGAACACCAGCATCGCCGTGATCGCCGAGATGGCGAGCGAGAGCAGCAGAATGTTCACCGAGAACCTGACCATTGCCTTGCGCAGCGGGGCCTCTTCAAGAATGATCTCAACGAAGTCGCCGCCCATGGGCGCGGAGCCGACCACCCGCATGAAATGACCCGGCTGACAGAACAGCAGCGTGTGTGATGCGTCCACCATGGCACGCCATGACGAGACGTCGCGCATGTCGAAATCGTGCTCGATAGTTTGCGGTACATCGGCGGCCGCCAGCAGACGGCGCTGTGTGCCCATCTTCATCGCCACGGCGCGCGCACCGATGCTCGACAATATTTGCTGCGCGAGGCTTTCAGGCACCATGCCGCTAGGCGCGGCGTCGAGCACCAGCGCCGCGGTATGCGCGGCGGCCAGGCGATCGTTGAGCCAATTCACCCGGAAATTCGCAATCGACGGCACGTAGATCAGAATTTCCGCCACCATCACGAACAAAATGGTGAGGAACAACAGCTTGCCGGACAGGCCGATGCGCACGCGCCGCTCGGCGGATTGCGGAAGGCGCGCCGCGTCCGGCGCAACAGGCTCGCTCGCTGGTTCGGTTTCCGGTGTCAATTCCGCCTCAACCGAAGATTCGTAGCCAAGCTATGATGCGCCGCACCCAAGGGCTCGTCAAACTCGGCGTGAAAAAGTCGATGGCCGCACGTTTTCCAATTTCGGACAGGGTCGGATACGGCATCACAATCCCAGTCATAGCGCGAATGTTGAACCCCTGCCCGATCGCCAGCGTCCACATCGAGATCAATTCGCCGGCCTGCGCGCCGACGATGGTGGCGCCTACAATTTTACCTTTGGTGGTGGTAATGACTTTTATATGGCCGCGCGTCTCGCGCTCGGTCTGCGCCCGGTCGTTGTCGTGATAGGGCCAGCGCATAATGCGGATTTTCAGGCCGCGCTTGCGGGCTTCCGCTTCGCTCAGGCCGCTCTGCGCCAGTTCCGGTTCGGTATAGGTCACCCACGGGATGACGTCGCTATTGACGCGCACCGGCAGCCGGAACAGCGCGTTCCGGATCACCAAACCGGCATGATAGTTGGCGGCGTGCGTGAACTGCAACTGCCCGGCCGCGGCGTCGCCAATGGCATAGACGCGACTGTTGCTGGTCTTGAGCTTTGTGTTCACCGCGATGCCGGCGCGGTCATAGCGAATGCCAGCCGCTTCCAGGCCGAGCCCGTCCGTGGTCGCTTTGCGCCCCGTGGCGACCAGCAGATGGTTGCCTTCGATGGTCTCGCCGCCTTCGAGCGTCACCGTGACGCTGCCGGCCGCGCACGCAACGCCGGCGACTTTCACGCCGCTACGGATAACAACACCTTCGCGCTCCAACTGATCGACCACGATCGCGGCGCATTCCGGATCGTCCTTGGCGAGCGGCTGTGCCGCTTCAAGCACAGTGACGTCGCTGCCGAGGCGGCGAAACGCTTGCGCCAGCTCAAGTCCGATGGGTCCCGCGCCGATCACGACCAGATGCTGCGGCAGCACGGTGAGATTGAAGATGGTTTCGTTTGTAAAGAATGGACCTTGATCAAGACCTGGAATCGGCGGCACGGCTGGTGTCGAGCCGGTCGCGACCACAAAACGCCGTGCGCGAATTTCGATGTCGCCAACAACGACCGTGCGTCGATCCTTGAACGCCGCGTGCCCCTGGATCACACGCACACCTAATCCGCTAAAGCGTTCAACGGAATCGACCGGCGCAATGGCGGCGATCACGCCGTGAACGTGGCTGTGCACCTTGGCGAAATCGACCGCAACATCTTGCGCGGTCACGCCGAACGCGCCGGAGTTTCGCATCGCCGCCGCGCGTTTGGCGGCCGTGAGCAGAGCCTTCGACGGCACGCAACCGGTATTGAGACAGTCGCCACCCATCTTGTGCTTTTCAATCAGCACCACCGGCACGCCGAAGGCGGCGGCGGCGGCGGCCACCGACAGACCGCCGGAGCCGGCGCCGATCACGCAAATGTCGGGGTTAAGTGTTTCCGCCATGGCCTGTCAAAAATCGTTGCGTAAATTCATTGTCCGATAATAGCGCAATTCATCGGGGCTTGCTTCGCCGTACCCGCAGCCGCCGCACCGCCACCGGCACCAGCGCGAGCAGTCCGAGCGCGACCAGCGCGCCGATCAGTTCCGGTGTCAGAATGTCGAGAGCGTCGAAGACAAGTTTGCAATCGGAACGGCCGGCGGCGAGACACGCCTCATACGAGCTTTTCTGCGCCGCGATCACGCTGTCGAGGCCGGTGCCGGCAAAGGCATAGACGAACGACGCCGGGATAATGCCGAGCGCGGTGGCGCCGACGAACGGCCAGAGTCCCACACCGGCAAAGGCCGGCACCAGATTGACCAGAAAGAACGGAAACGCCGGCACCAGCCTTAAGAACAAGAGATAGCTAAAGGCGTCGTCGCGGAAGCCTCGCGCCAGCTGGCTGGCGCGCGGTCCGGCCCACCGCAACAACGGCTCGCCGAGCGCGGTACGCGCTACCAGGAAGATAAGCGTCGCGCCGATGGTGGCGCCGATCACCGCGGCCAACGCGCCGGGCACCAGACCGAACAAAAAACCGCCGCTGACGGTGAGGAAGGTCGCGCCCGGCACCGATAATGCGACGGCGATAATATAAAGCCCAACGAAGGCCAGCATCGCGAAGATGCGATGCTCTGTCACAAAACTGTCGATCGCCTCGCGGTGACGGACCAGCGCCTCCAGCGAAAGTTCCTCGCGGCCGAGCAAGTAATAAGCCAGCCCGGCGAGCAGGACGACAGCGAGAAGCGGCGCTACCCGGCGCGTCAGACCATGTGGCCAATGGATCGAGGATCGGGCTGCGGACATCCAGGCTGTATACACGAGCCGGGGTGCCTATCGGCCGGTCTCACCGCCTTGTGAGGCTCAAGTGACCGGCCTAGGTTCGAGGGCGGCCAGTCGCATTGACGGGCCAAGCCCCCTCCCTTATAAGCCGCGCAAACACGTGCCTTCCTGACGAATTCGGGTTTTTACTGACGGATTTGGGGGCGGCTTTGACACCCTCGCCGCCACGGCGCGACCTTCGGAGAACTTAATCGTGAAGCGGACCTATCAACCGAGCAAGCTTGTACGCAAGCGCCGTCACGGTTTCCGCGCCCGGATGGGCACCACCGGCGGACGCAAAGTGATTGCGGCCCGTCGCTCGCGCGGACGCAAGCGGCTCAGCGCCTAATCAGCGTTAACAGCGCCAACCAGACCGCGCACATTGCTTCCATGGAACGATTGAAGCAACGGGCGGACTTTCTAGCAGCGGCGACCGGGATCAAGGTGCCGGCCGCCGCTTTCGTACTGCAAGCGCGCAAGCGGGCCGATGACGGCCCTGTGCGTCTTGGCTTTACCGTTTCGAAGAAAGTCGGCAATGCCGTCGAACGAAACCGGGTCCGCCGCCGGTTGAGGGAAATCGTGCGGCTCTCGGGCACAACTGACATGCAGAGCGGACACGATTATGTGCTGATCGGCAGGCGGGCGGCGCTCAAGGTGCCGTACGCGCAGATCGCGCAAGACTTCAAGGGTGCGTTGCGCCGGCTACAGGCGGGGCGCACTGGCCATACGGGATCCCGATGAACGATAGTAAGAACACCGTCCTCGCCATTGTGTTGTCGGCACTTGTGCTGATCGTCTGGCAGTATTTCTTCGCCATCCCGCAGGAGAAGGCGCGGCAGGAACAGCTCGCGCAGCAACAGCAGGCGCAGAAAGCAAATCCGCCGGCGCCCGCCCAGCCCGGCGCACCAGCAGCGCCCGGTGCGCCGGTCGCGCCTCCCAGTGCGGCGGGCGCGCCGCCGCAAGTGCCGGGCGTAGCACCGGTGAGCTTACCCGCCACCCGCGCCGCGGTGCTCGCCGCTTCGCCCCGTATCCCGATCGCCACTGAAAGCGTGCAGGGCTCGATCGCGCTCAAGGGCGGCCGTATCGACGATCTGGCGCTGGTCAAGTTCCGCGAGACCGTCGATCCGAAATCGCCGGCCATCGTGCTGTTATCGCCCTCGGGAAGCCCCGAGCCGTTCTATGCCGAATTCGGCTGGACCAATGCCGCCGGCGCCACCGTCAATGTGCCGACCGCCGATACCGTGTGGAAGCAGACGGGCTCCGGCGGACTCAGCGTTGACAAACCGGTGACGCTGACCTTCGACAACGGCCAGGGACTCGAATTCCGCCGCACCATCGCGGTCGACGACAAATATTTGTTCACCGTCAAAGACGAAGTCGCGAACAAAAGCGACAAGCCGGTCACGCTTTATCCCTTCGCGCTGATCTCGCGTCACGGCACGCCGACAACGCTGGGCTATTACATCCTGCACGAAGGCCTGATCGGAAAATTCGGCGATACCGGCTCGAAGGAAATCGGCTACTCGGACATCGCGGACAAGAAGGTCATGAGCTTCGACGCCACCAACGCGTGGCTCGGCATCACCGACAAATATTGGGCCGCGGTGCTGCTTCCGCAGAACAACGCGCATGTCCTGGCCAATTTCAAGGCCGACTCGGTCGGCACCGTCAAGCGCTACCAGACCGACTATCTGCTCGACGCGCGCATCATCGCGCCCGGCGCCACCGGCTCGGCCGACGCGCGCCTGTTCGCCGGCGCCAAGGAAGTGCGCGTCGTCAACGACTACGAGCAGAAATTCACCCTCAATCACTTCGACTTGTTGATCGACTGGGGCTGGTTCTATTTCATCACCAAGCCGCTGTTCTTCGTGATCGACTACCTGTTCCTCATGGTCGGCAATTTCGGTCTCGCCATTCTGCTGGTGACCGTGCTGATCAAGGTGGTGTTCTTCCCGCTCGCCAACAAGTCCTACGCCTCGATGGCAAAGATGAAGGCCGTGCAGCCGCAGATGACGGCGTTGCGCGAGCGCTTCAAGGACGACAAGGCCAAGCAGCAGCAAGAGCTGATGGAGCTGTACAAGAAAGAGAAGATCAATCCGCTGGCCGGCTGTCTGCCTATCCTGGTGCAGATCCCGGTGTTCTTCTCCCTCTACAAGGTGTTGTTCGTCACCATCGAAATGCGGCACGCACCGTTCTTCGGATGGATCAAAGACCTGTCGGCGCCGGACCCGACCAACCTCTTTAATTTGTTCGGCCTCATTCCATACGATCCCACGCTCATCCCCGCGATCGGTCCGTTCCTGCACCTTGGCATCTGGGCGATCATCATGGGCATCACAATGTGGGCGCAGATGAAGCTCAATCCAGCGCCGCCGGATCCAACGCAGGCGATGATCTTCAACTGGATGCCGCTGATCTTCACGTTCATGCTGGCGAGCTTCCCGGCCGGTCTCGTGATCTATTGGGCCTGGAACAACACGCTGTCGGTCGCGCAGCAGGCCTACATCATGAACAAGCACGGCTCCAAGATCGAGCTGTGGCAAAACCTCAAAGATACGGGGGCCTCGATCAAAGGGCTTTTCGTGAAGAAGAAGCAGGCCTAGCGCAAGGCGCGCGGCAGTTTGAAAGCGAGATCATGGCCGGGCGAGAGCCCGGTCATTTTTTTATGGTGTAAGGCCAGTAGTGTCGTGGCGCACCGAGCTTCACATGACAGTGCCTTGGCAACCGCCCCCGGATTTCGCTGCGCTCCATCCGGGCTACAATCATCAAGAATATAATCCTTGATGGACGCCCCAGCCCCGGCATGACAGATAGAACCATGACCGACAAAAGCGACTACACGCGCCACGAAATCGAGACCGGCCGCAAGCTGTTCGCCGCCGACTGGCAATTCGTCGCCGCCGCCAGTTCGGATTTTTCGCTGCCGCCGATGCGCGGCGTCGAGATCGCCTTCGCCGGCCGCTCCAATGTCGGCAAGTCGAGCCTCGTCAACGCGCTGACCAACCGCAAGGCGCTGGCGCGCACCTCGCGCACGCCCGGCCGCACCCAGGAACTGATCTTCTTTACCGGCGGCTCCGAGCTCAACATCGTCGACATGCCCGGCTACGGCTATGCCGCCGCCGCCAAATCCAAGGTCACGGCCTGGACCGGCACCATCACCGCCTATCTGCGCGGCCGCGCCAACCTCGCCCGCGTCTATGTGCTGATCGATGCCCGCCACGGGCTCAAAGACACTGACGATCCGATGTTTAAAGAACTCGCCGTCTCCGCGGTTAGCTATCAGGTGGTCCTGACGAAGTGTGACGCGATCAAGACATCCGAGCTCAAAGACCGTATCGCCGAGGTCGAAGCCGCCTTGGTCAAAAAGCCCGGCTCCTTCCCCGGCGTCCTGACCACATCGTCCCACGAGGGCACCGGCATGGAAGAACTGCGCGCCGCGATCGCCCGGCTGCTAGACGAGCGCAAGCGCTAAGGCTAGAACCGCGAGCATTCAACGCAAAGGCCGAGGCCAAAGGGCCAGCATGAGCAAAGCCCCCCCGATCGACCCGCAAGAGCAGGCCCGCATCCTGTCGGAAGCGCTGCCGCATATGCAGCGCTACGACGAAGAAATCGTCGTGGTGAAATACGGCGGCCATGCCATGGGCGACGAGCAGAACGCGCGCGATTTTGCCCGCGACATCGTGCTGCTCGAGCAGGCCGCCATCAATCCGGTCGTCGTCCACGGCGGCGGCCCGCAGATCGCCGCCATGCTCAAGAAGCTCGGCATCAAATCCGAATTCGCCGCAGGCTTGCGCATCACCGACGCGGCCACCGTCGAGATCGTCGAGATGGTGCTGGCCGGTTCGATCAACAAGCAGATCGTCGGCTACATCAATGCCGCCGGCGGCAAGGCCGTCGGCCTGTGCGGCAAGGACGGCAACATGGTGCAGGCCAAGAAGGTCACGCGCACCGTGGTCGATACCGATTCCAACATCGAGAAGATCGTCGATCTCGGTTTCGTCGGCGAGCCGGAGAAGGTCGATCTCACCGTGCTCAATCATCTGCTCGGCAAGGAGTTGATCCCGGTGCTGGCGCCGGTCGCGACCTCCGCCAATGGCGGCACGTTTAACGTCAATGCCGACACCTTCGCCGGCGCCATTGCCGGCGCGCTCAAGGCCAAGCGGCTGCTGCTGCTCACCGACGTGCCCGGCGTGCTCGACAAATCCAAGAAGCTGATCCCGGAACTCTCGGTCGCCGACGCGCGCAGGCTGATCGCCGACGGCACGATTTCCGGCGGCATGATCCCCAAGGTCGAGACCTGCATCTATGCGCTCGATGCCGGCGTCGAGGGCGTCGTCATCATGGACGGCAAGGTTCCGCACGCGGTGCTGCTTGAGCTCATGACCGACCACGGCATCGGCACGCTGATGCACCGGTAAAGCGGAATGCGCGGGCTTAGCGCCTTCCGCTACCATGCCGGCATGATTCGTTTGCCAATCCTCGCGGCTGCGGCCGCGATTTCCGTCACGTCGATAACGCCGGCGCGCGCCGAACTCACGCTGTGCAATCGCACCAGCTATCAGATGGCCATCGCCATCGGCCTGGAGAAGCGCGCCAATGTGACGACGCGCGGCTGGTTCGCGATCGATCCCGGCCATTGCAAACAGGCCGTCGATGGCGCGCTCGATGCCGAGATGGTCTATGTCCACACCCGCACGCCGCCCGTCTACGGCAGCGCGCCGGCGCCGCAGGACGGCAATGCCAGTTTCTGCGTGCGCGAAGGGACTTTCGAAATCGCCAATGCGCGCGGTTGTCCGCTGAATCAGCAGGCGCGGTTTTCCGCGGCGCGGCCTTCGGATTCGCCGAAAGGCCCCGCCGTCAATCTCGCCGAGGAAGCCGACTATGACGACGCGCAGGCGCGGCTTGCCGGCATTCAGCGGCTGTTGGTCATCGCCGGCTACGACGCCAACCCGATCGACGGTGTGCCGGGCGCCAAGACTCAAGGCGCGCTGAACAAATTTCTCAGTGATCGCAAGCTGCCCACTGAGGCGTCATCAAGTCCGGAGTTTTTCGCCACGCTGCTCGACGCCGCGCGCAATCCGGAAGGCCGCGGCTTCTCCTGGTGCAACGACAGCAAATACGCGGTGATGGCCGCGATCGGCACCATCGAACAGGGCGCCACCGTGACGCGCGGCTGGTATCGCGTCGATGCCGGCCAATGCGTAAAGCCGGACGTGCGCGGCGCGCCGCAACGGCTCTACAGCTATGGCGAGGCGGTCGATAGCAACGGCCGCACCGTCAAAAACGGCGAAACGCCGCTGGCGTGGGGCGGCGCCATTGCGCTATGTACCCGCGACGGCAAGTTCGAACTGAGCGACCAGAAAGA
>JANMSH010000092.1:0-2297 GCA_031389105.1 Hyphomicrobiales bacterium | reverse complement strand
GAATAAGCGCGGCCCCCCCACTTGGCGCATGACCAATCGTCATAACGATAGCGATTAAGGCCGCCCTGACTGCGGTGCCACCAGCAGGGACCAGTCAAGTCCCACATAATCGCCCTAATTTGGAGCGTGCCTCGACCGTATGCAAGAAATGCAGTTTATGCCCGCACACATCGCAGTCGAAAACGCGCGCTTCGCGGCGCGCCGCTGCTCAATAAAAAAGGCCGCCCGTTACAG
The DNA here is from genome assembly GCA_031389105.1 of Hyphomicrobiales bacterium. Lineage (GTDB taxonomy): Bacteria > Pseudomonadota > Alphaproteobacteria > Rhizobiales > Xanthobacteraceae > Pseudolabrys. Next base: position 2,063 of record JANMSH010000092.1, on the reverse strand, counting down.
GCGGCCTTTGAAAGCAGAAACCGGAACGCGTTAGCGAACGGCGGCACCCGATGTCGTGGCGCGGGTTCTCGTCTGTACGACGCGCTTGGTGTGGCCCGGCGCATACTTCGCGGCGCTGGTGCCCTTCTTCTTCAGATGGCCCGGAGCGTAACCGGAAGCGCCGGGGCTGCCGGCGACGGAGCCGTGTTTCTGCATCATCTGGCCAGGTGCCGACGACTTGGCGTTCTTGGCGAGAGCGAAAGGCGTAGAAGCGATAAGGGCGGCGGCAGCAATTGCGAGAATTGACGTTCTCATGGCGAGCTTCCTTTGGGGCAAGGGTGGAATGCCTCAACAACCCGCGAGGAGAGAGCCCGTTCCGTGAACGGAGCTAATTAGGTTTATTCATTGCCCGTTCATCCACGGCCCGCTGCCAATGGGTGCCGCTCCGTTGCACGCCATCCTTCACGCGCCGCCACCGCCACGGCCTCGTGCTTAACGGTCCCTCACGAGACGTCGGTAAAATGAGCAATCGCTCGCTGGGTCCGCGCTTTTTTTGCGCAAGACGCGCTTCGCGTTTTTGCGCGGGGATGACCGGCGTTGGGCTGGTTGCGCCTCGCGCCCGCCGCTAGGATGCGCGTCCAACCAATGCAGCCGGAGCCGCCCCATGCCCAAAGCCTATTGGATCACTTTCTATCGCGAGATCAGCGACCCGGACAAACTCGCCGCCTATGCCAAGCTGGCCGCGCCCGCGACGACGCCGTTCGGCGCCAAATATCTCTGCCGCGGCACCGCGGCCATGGCCTACGAGTCCGGACAGAAGGAGCGCGTCGTCATCACCGAGTTCGAAAGCCTCGCCAAGGCGATCGCCGCGCATGACTCGCCCGCCTATCAGGCCGCGGTCAAGGTGCTCGGCGACGGCGCGGTGCGCGACGTGCGCATGATCGAGGCGCTGGAGTAGGTCTCAGTTGTCATCGCCCGCGCAGGCGGGCGATCCAGCGCTTTGCTTTAAGACGTGGATGGCGGGGTCATAGGCGAGCGAAGCGACGCCGTTCTTCGAACGGCTTATGCCCGGCCATGACAAGCAAATAAGTGCTGGATCCCCGCCTTCGCGGGGAAGACGAGTAGTGCACGGAATGACGTGAAGTCAGCGCGGCTGTTCGATCGGCCGCGGGCCCGAGCGCAAGGGCATGCGCGGCTTCTTGCATTCATCGAGGCAGAGATTGGCCGTGAGGTCGCAGCCCGGCCGGCGGTTGTCGCGACAGAAGCGGCGGTCCCTTTCGCATTTCTGGGTGCAGGCTTTCTGCTGCAGCTCCGCTCCTTTTAAATTCGGCGCCGGACGCCCTATCTCCAGATTGCGGTCGCCTTTCAGCCGGATGTCCGGTTGTTGACGCGGCACCGGCCGGTCTTGCGCAATGAGCGACGATTGGAACGACAGCAATACAAATGCCGCAAGGATAATGCGTAAGGTCATGGTGTGCCCCTCCCGTGGATGCACGGTATGGTAGCATATTTTCAGGACGTGCAACTGGGCGTCGGGGCGGACATAGGGCCAAGACGTGGATGCCCGGCACAAGGCCGGGCATGACGGTGAGAACGTCACTCCGCGATGCGCTGCGCCATCAGCACCATGGTCTTGCGATAGACCTCGGAGCGGTTCCACTCACGCATCACCTGGAAATTCTCGGTGCCCTCGCCGAACGGTTCGCCGCTGCGCCAGCCCGCGACCTTCAGCAGATTGGCGGTTGAGGCCAGCACATCCGGAATGCTGTTGCGCAGATCGATGTGGCCGTTGCCGTCGAAGTCGATGCCGTACTTGATGTAAGACGACGGCAAAAATTGCGTCTGGCCGATCTCGCCGGCAAAGGCGCCGACCATGTCGCGCAGCGGCAGGTCGCCGCGCTGCACGATCTGCAAGGCGGCGATGAGTTCGCCCTGGAACAACTCCGTGCGGCGGCAGTCATGCGCCATGGTGGCGAGCGTGCGCACCACCGGCATCTTGCCGATGTCGCCGCCGCCATTGTCGCTCTCCAGCGTCCAGATCGCCATCACCAGCGTGGCCGGCACGCCAAACTGCCGCTCGATGC
>JANMSH010000320.1:0-8788 GCA_031389105.1 Hyphomicrobiales bacterium | reverse complement strand
GGCGATGGTCGGCGCGCCGAGGCCAAGCCCCGGTTCTTCCTCCAGCACCGCGGCGTTGCGCGAGAAACGCACCGGGTCGGAAGTGAGCACGTTGCCGATGAAATCTTCCGAGCCGGTGGCTTTGGCGTGGCCGGTCGGGATGTAGGCCGAGCCGCGCCCGAGCAGGCGCATGGTGCGCGCCAGCGGTCCGGCGGCGCGTGTCAGCGGACTGGGCCGCAGCGCGATCATCGGCGACGACAGCACCACGCGTTCGAACCAGCGGCTGCCATCATAACAGGCGCGCGTGACGATGGCGCCGCCCATCGAATGGCCCAGCGCGAAGATCGGCGGCGGACAATCGGGCAGCACCACCTGCTCCATGATGGCGCCGAGGTCGGTGGCGTATTCGGAGAAGTTGCGGATATGGCCCTTGTGGCGGTCGGCGAGCGCGCGGTCCGACAGGCCCTGCCCGCGCCAGTCGAACGTCGCCACCGCAAATCCCCGCGCGCGCAAGTCGCGCACCGTTTCGAAATATTTCTCGATGTATTCGGCGCGGCCCTGTAGCAGAACCACGGTGCCCTTGCGGCCCGGCGGCGGATCCCAGCGCGCAAACCGCAAGCCGACCCCGTCGGGGGTCTTGATGGTGCCAGTCACCGCATGATCGGGCACCGGATTGGCGGGAATCGATATGAGTCTCATATTCTCTAACTAACTGATTTCCTATAATTATTGGATCGATCCCGGCCTCTTGCGAGCCCAAAATGACATTCCCATATCTGCCTTGCGCAGGCCATACCGGCTGCGCACGGGCTTAAAGTTCGGCCATTTGGCGGACTGCCCGCATGTCGCTCACCTCAAGGAGGATATGCTTATGCGTACGTTCGATCTTGCTCCCCTCTATCGTTCCACCGTCGGCTTCGACCGGCTGTTCTCGATGCTGGACGGATTCGAATCCGCCCCGGGCTACCCGCCCTATAACATCGAGCGCACCGCCGAGAACGAATACCGCGTCAGCGTCGCGGTCGCCGGCTTTGCCGAGAACGAACTTTCGATCGAATCGAAAGAGAACACCCTGACGATCAAGGGCTCCAAGCAGGCCCAGGAAGAGCAGACCGCCGACGTGCTCTATCAGGGCATCGCGGCGCGCGCCTTCGAGCGCGTGTTCCAGCTCGCCGTCTATGTCCAAGTGAAGGCGGCTAACCTCGAGAACGGATTGCTGCACGTCAATCTCGTGCGCGAAATTCCCGAGGCCAAGAAGCCGCGCCAGATCCCGATCGGCAATGGTCAGACGCAGACCCAAGTGGTCGATACGAAAATCGCCGCTTAAGCGTGTGACGGCTTAATCGCAAAGAGAGCGCCCCGGAATTTCCGGGGCGCTTTTTATTTCAGTATTTGTTGCCGAAGCCGTCGTCCTGCGGCAGCGCCGTCGGCGGCGTGTAACCGGGCGGCGGCGTGTCGGCCGTGATCGTCGGGGCGGCGAACTTGGGACCGGCATCAGGCTTGGCATCGAAACGCGGCGTCGGCCTGATCGGTGTCGGACCTTCGGCCGGCGGCGGCGGTGCGCTCAGCACGGCGCGGCGCGGACCCGGCGGTTGCGGCGGCGGCGTGTCGACGCGGCGCTCGGGCCGAGACATGTCGATATGGCGCACCGGACGCGCCGGTTCGCTCCGCGGTTTCGGTGCAGGCTCGCTACGCCGCTTTGGCGGCGGCGCCGGCTCGTCACGCGGCGACCAGCGCGGCGTGGTGCGCAGCGGCGGCGGCGCGATATGGCGGCGCGGCGGCGGCGCAACTTCATCCTCGTCATCGTCATCGTGCGACAGGCCGGGATCGCCGCGATTGTTGATGCTGGCGCGGTCATTGCGCTCGCCGGCTTGGGGAACCTGAATGATGCGCGGCCCGCGTTGATAGCTCGGCACGGCAGTGGCCGTTTGCTGAGGCAGCGGTGCGACCGAAAGAATATCGCCATATTGCGCGTCGGCGACCACGCGCACGCTGACGCCGCGCGGATCGATTGCATTCAAAACGTAATAAGGCCCCTGCCGCACCGGCTCGGCGGTCGGATTGAGACGCATCGCGCGCACCGCGGTGAGCACTTCATAAGCTGGCATGGCGTCGGCTTCGGTCACCGGCTCGTGCTTGAACGAGCCGGCGGCGACGAACGTCAGGGTGGCGGCCAACGCCGCTGCCACCAGACCGATCGTCAACGCCTTTTTCAAAGCGGTGTTCCTAGCGTCGCGCGATGAAGCGGATGATGTGATCGATCGAGATTTGTCCGGGGCCGCGCGAGATCAGCACCAGCAGGATCGCCGCCCAGTAGACGTGCACGGTCCACAGCGCTTCCGGCAACACGTAAAGCTGGATGAGCGCGGTCATGATCAGCAGGCCGATGGCGGCAAAGCGCGTGGCAAAGCCCAGCACCAACATGATCGGCAGAATGAATTCGGCGTAGCTCACCAGGTAAGCGGCGAGCAGCGGCGGCACCGGCAGCGCGGCGTATTTCATGCTGAGGAAGGTGGCGAAGGTTTCGGCCTTCACCTGCATCGGCAGCACCAGCGAGAACATGTAGTCCTGCACGTTCAGCGGAACGCGCATGCCTTCGACGCGGGTCTGGCCGTCGAGGAAAAACACCCGTGCCATCATGAGCCGCAGCCCCAGCGCGACCAACGCATAGGGGACGAACGAGCAGGCGGAAATGAAGCTGTCGACCGTCAGCCCGATCACCGAGCGCGAGCGCCGGGCGCGTTCATGTGCGCGCTTTGAAATCGCCGCGCTTGTCGCCATTGCCGCGGCTACCGCCGGCGAAGGCCGCATGATGGTATTCGGCGACAATTCCAGCGGGTGTGGCGCCAGCGCCGCAAGACGGTCGGCAAGCCGTGACATGGCCGCTTCGCCCGCGGCGTTTTCCACCGGGCGGTGCGAGGTCGCGAAAGTGTCGGTCATGACGGCTCTCCGTTGATCATTTTGCGCACCATAAACGCCTCACGGCGGAGCGCCGCTTTTTCCCCAAAGCACGGTTACAAACCACGGTTAAACGGTTAACCCGCCTCGCACTTCGCCGCTTGGCGGTCACGCAACGGGATTGCGTGAAAAGCCCGTGCGTGGTCCTCTTCTTGCTTGGCCTGTGAGTAGCGCCGCAACAAAAGGAATGGTTTGGCCAAATCGGCGTGGACCAGACTTGTGTGGCAGTGCAAAATTTGGCATGGTCCATTAGGACAGCAATGCTGTCCTAATAAGGTGTCGGGGTTTAAGGCGGGCAGACGCGTGGCGCCCCTTAAGGGGAGCCACCCGGCGGCGGCACTGGGCAGAACTGCCCTTCTCGAGATCGGTTGTTGCTCGGACCGCAGTCCCTTGGGCGCTGCGGCTGAGGTGAGTACGCCGGATGCGTTAAGCTTCGCCGGCGAGGCAGGATGAGATGAGCGAGCGTAAGAGCAGCACAGGACTTGGAGAAAGCGGAGCAGCGCGCTCCCGCGTTGCTGCGCATCCGCTTGAACCGTTCCTCGGCTCGACACGCGATCCCGGCACGCCGCTGGGACAAGGTCTTTACGATCCCGCGCTCGACAAGGATGCCTGCGGCGTCGGCTTCATCGCCGACATCAAAGGCCGCAAGTCGCACCTGATCGTCGAGGACGGTCTGCGCATCCTCTGCAATCTGGAACATCGCGGCGCCACCGGGGCCGACCCCCGCATGGGCGATGGCGCCGGCATCCTGGTGCAAATCCCGCACAAGTTTTTCCAGAAGGAGGCAAAGCGCCTCGGCTTCACGCTGCCGGAGCCCGGCGAATACGCCGTCGGTTATCTGTTCATGCCGAACGACAAAAACTGGCGCGAGATCATCCGCGACATCTACGAAGAGATGATCGCGCGCGAAGGCATGTCGCTGCTCGGCTGGCGCGACGTGCCGAAGGACAACACGTCGCTTGGCGACTCGGTCAAGCCGACCGAGCCGCATCACACGCAGGTCTTCATCGGCCGCGGCAAAAAGAAATTCACCGAGGACGAGTTCGAACGCCGGCTCTACATTCTGCGCAAGTCGATCTCCAATGCGATCTATCGCCGCCGCGAGCGCCGCACATCGGGCTATTACCCGGTGTCGATCTCGTGCCGCACGGTGATCTACAAGGGCATGTTCCTGGCCGATCAGCTCGGCAGCTATTATCCCGATCTGCACGATCCGGATTTCGAAAGCGCGATCGCGCTGGTGCATCAGCGCTTCTCGACCAACACTTTCCCGACCTGGTCGCTAGCGCATCCGTACCGCTTCATCGCGCATAACGGCGAAATCAACACGCTGCGCGGCAACAACAACTGGATGGCGGCGCGGCAGGCGTCGGTGTCATCGCCGCTGTTCGGCAACGACATCACCAAACTGTGGCCGATCTCTTACGAAGGCCAGTCCGACACCGCCTGCTTCGACAACGCGCTCGAATTCCTGGTGCAAGGCGGCTACTCGCTCGCCCACGCCATGATGATGATGATTCCCGAGGCCTGGGCGGGCAACCCGCTCATGAACGAGGAACGCCGCGCATTCTACGAATACCATGCTGCGTTGATGGAGCCGTGGGACGGCCCCGCCGCAATCGCCTTCACCGACGGCCGGCAAATTGGCGCGACGCTGGATCGCAATGGCCTGCGGCCGGCGCGTTATCTGCTGACCCGCGACGAGCGCATCATCATGGCGTCCGAGATGGGCGTGCTGCCTATCCCGGAGAAGGACATCGTCAAGAAGTGGCGCTTGCAGCCAGGCAAGATGCTTCTGGTCGACCTGGTCGAAGGCCGGCTTATCCCGGACGAAGAATTGAAGACGACGCTGGCGAAGAGCCATCCGTACAAGGAGTGGCTCGGCCGCACCCAGATCGTGCTCGAGGAATTGCCGGGCACAGCCAATCACGCGCCGATCTCGAACCTGGCGCTGCTCGATCGGCAGCAGGCGTTCGGTTACACGCAGGAAGACATCAAGCTGCTGATGACGCCGATGGGAACCACCGGCGAGGAAGCCATCGGCTCGATGGGCAACGACACGCCGATCTCGGCGCTGTCGGATAAGCCAAAGCCGCTGTTCACCTATTTCAAGCAGAACTTCGCGCAGGTCACCAACCCGCCGATCGATCCGATTCGCGAAGAACTGGTCATGAGCCTGGTCTCTATCATCGGACCGCGGCCGAATTTGTTCGACCTCGAAGGCATGTCGAAGAGCAAGCGGCTGGAAGTGCGTCAGCCGATCCTGACCAACGAGGACCTGGAAAAGATTCGCTCCATTTCGGAAATGAGCGGCGATCACTTCCGGTCGAAGACCTTCGACATCACCTACCCGGCCGAGCACGGCGCGGCGGGTATGGGCTTCGCCATCGAAGAACTTTGCGTGCATGCCGAGGAGGAAGCGCGCAAGGGCGTCAACATCATCATTCTGTCGGACCGCAAGGCCGGCGCCGAGCGCATCGCGATCCCGTCGCTGCTTGCCTGCGCCGCGGTGCATCACCATTTGATCCGCGGCGGCCTGCGCACGTCCGTCGGTCTGGTGCTGGAGACCGGCGAGCCGCGTGAAGTGCATCACTTCGCGTGCCTCGCGGGTTACGGCGCGGAAGCGATCAACCCCTATCTCGCCTTCGAGACGCTCGTGGGCATGAAGAGCGATCTTCCGGGTAAGCCGGCCGACGACAAGGAAATCATTAAGAAGTTCATCAAGGCGGTCGGCAAGGGCCTGTTGAAGGTTATGTCGAAGATGGGCATCTCGACGTACCAGTCCTATTGCGGGGCGCAGATTTTCGACGCCGTCGGCCTGCGCCAGGAATTCATCGACACCTATTTCACCGGCACCCACACCCGGATCGAGGGCGTCGGCCTCGCCGAAATCGCCGAGGAATGTGTGCGGCGTCACCGCACCGCCTTCGGCACTTCGCCGATCTATCGCTCGATGCTCGATGTCGGCGGCGATTACGCCGTTCGCGTGCGCGGCGAAGATCATGTCTGGACTGCGGAGACAGTGTCGCGACTGCAGCACGCGGTGCGTGGCAACTCGCAGGATCACTACCGCGCTTTCGCCAAGATCGTGAACGATCAGAATGAGCGGCTGCTGACCATCCGCGGCCTGTTCAACATCAAGACCGCGCACGATGTCGGCCGCAAACCGGTGCCGATAGACGACGTCGAACCCGCCAAGGCCATCGTGCGCCGCTTCTCGACCGGCGCGATGTCCTATGGCTCGATCTCGCGCGAGGCGCACACCACGCTCGCCATCGCGATGAACCGCATCGGCGGCAAGTCAAACACCGGCGAAGGCGGCGAAGAGAGCGATCGCTTCAAGCCTTTGCCGAACGGCGACAGCATGCGCTCGGCCATCAAGCAGGTGGCCTCAGGCCGCTTTGGCGTCACCACCGAGTATCTCGTCAACTCGGACATGATGCAGATCAAGATGGCGCAGGGCGCCAAGCCCGGCGAAGGCGGCCAGTTGCCCGGCCACAAGGTCGACAAGACCATCGCCAAGGTCCGCTATTCGACGCCCGGCGTCGGGCTGATTTCGCCGCCGCCGCATCACGACATCTATTCGATCGAGGATCTGGCGCAGCTCATCTACGACCTGAAGAACGTCAACCCGACCGGCGACGTTTCGGTCAAGCTGGTGTCGGAAGTTGGCGTTGGCACGGTCGCCGCCGGCGTCGCCAAGGCGCGCGCCGATCATGTCACCATTTCAGGCTTCGAGGGCGGCACCGGCGCGTCCCCCTTGACCTCGCTCAAGCACGCCGGTTCCCCATGGGAAATCGGCCTGGCCGAAACCCATCAGACGCTGGTCGCCAACCGGCTACGCGGCCGTATCGCCGTACAGGTCGACGGCGGCGTGCGCACCGGCCGCGACGTCGTCGTCGGTGCCATGCTGGGGGCCGACGAATTCGGCTTTGCCACCGCGCCGCTGATCGCGGCCGGCTGCATCATGATGCGCAAGTGCCACCTCAACACCTGCCCGGTTGGCGTCGCGACCCAGGATCCGGTGCTGCGCAAGCGCTTCAAGGGGCAGCCCGAGCACGTCATCAACTACTTCTTCTTCGTCGCCGAGGAAGTGCGCGAGATCATGGCGCAGCTCGGCTACCGCACCTTCGACGAGATGGTCGGCCAGATGGACATGCTCGACCAGCGTGAGCTCGTTGAGCATTGGAAGGCCAAGGGCCTCGATTTCTCCAAGCTCTTCAAGATGCCCAAACTATCGGGCAAGACCGCCATCTTCCATTGCGAAGAGCAGGATCATCATCTCGACAAAATCCTCGACCGCAAGCTGATCGCGGAATCGCAGGCGGCACTGGACCGTGGCGCCCCGGTGCGGCTGCAGACGACCATCGGCAGCGTCAACCGCGCCGCCGGCGCCATGCTGTCGGGCGTAGTCGCCAAGCGTTACGGCCACGAAGGTCTGCCCGATGGCACCATCCACGTGCGCATGAACGGCACTGCCGGTCAGAGCTTCGGCGCATGGCTCGCGCGCGGCATCACCTTCGAACTCGAAGGCGAAGCCAACGACTATGTCGGTAAGGGCCTGTCGGGCGGCCGCATCATCATCCGTCCGCCGGCAGACTCAGGCATCGTGCCGGAAGAATCCATCATCGTCGGCAACACGGTGCTGTATGGCGCCATCGCCGGTGAATGTTATTTCCGCGGCATCGCCGGCGAACGCTTCGCCGTGCGCAACTCCGGCGCCACCGTCGTGGTGGAAGGCACCGGCGACCACGGCTGCGAATACATGACCGGCGGTATCGTCGTCGTGCTGGGGACAACCGGACGTAACTTTGCAGCCGGCATGTCCGGCGGCATTGCTTACGTCATCGACGAAGACGGCACGTTTGAGACCCGCTGCAACTTGGCGATGGTCGAACTCGAGCCGGTGCCGGAAGAAGATGCGATCGCCGAAAGGGAATATGGCGTCGAACTCGAAACCAGCGGCCGCGTCGACATCATGGGCGACCTGACGAACGGCGACGCCGAGCGGCTGCACAAGTTGATCTCGGACCATGCGCGCTATACCAATTCCAAGCGCGCAGCCGATATATTGGCCGACTGGAAACGCTATCGGCCGCTGTTCAAGAAAGTGATGCCGGTCGAATATCGCCGCGCATTGCTCGATATGGCAAAGGAAAAGGCCGCCACCATGCAGGCGGCGGAGTAATATGACCACTTCCGCACTTCTTCCCAAGAGAGGCTGCGTGTCGCAGGCTGGCCTGTTGCCTGCCGTTCTTGCCGCCGTTACTGCGACGTTTCTGTCGTCGGACGCTGCGCTTGCTTGTCGGGGTGCCAGAAATTGGCCGACCGGCGCGGAGCTGGAAAAACTCAAGCCAGGCGACATCGTAGTCAGAGCGAAGCTGCTCGAAGTTTATAAAGCTGAGAAGCCTATCAAGAGCATCATGGGTCATCCCTTTGGAATGATCTATTCGGTGAAGGTCATGGAGGAGCTTGGTGGGCCACCGGAGAAGGCGCGGGAAATCGTCGGAGCGACAATCCTCATTCGTTTGAAGCCGTCGCTCTGTGAGGCGTATCATCCTGGCGACTTCGGTCCGAGCGGCGTCAAGACGTTGGTTCTGACGAAGGACGAAAGTGGCCTGTGGGATATCATCGGCGGTGAAGGACCGAAATATTAAGCGTCATGGGTAAGATCACCGGCTTTCTCGAAATCGAAAGGCACGATCGCAAGTACGCACCGGTCGCGGAGCGTATCAAGCATTATCGTGAGTTCGTGCTGCCGCTGCCGGAGCCGGAAGTGCGCGAGCAGGCGGCGCGCTGCATGGATTGCGGCGTACCCTATTGCCACGGCACCAGCCGGCTGACCGGCGTG
>JANMSH010000300.1:0-18537 GCA_031389105.1 Hyphomicrobiales bacterium | reverse complement strand
TGTCGCCGCCGATATTGGCGTTCTCGAACATGAAGGCGTAGCGCGGGTGATTGCGGAAGGTCTGAATGCGGCCGATCAGCTTGTGAAAGACGGTGGCGCGCGAACGGTTCTCCAACTTGCCCATGCGGTCGTCGAGCAGGCTGATCAGATCCTCGATACGATAGGGCACCGGCGTGTCGGCGGTGAAGCCGGCGTCGCGCGGATCGCGTTTCTTGGCGAGGGTGTTGCGGTCGTTGGTGCTGCCATTGCGGTATTGCAGGTACGCAGCCTTCGCCAGCGGAATGACTTCCGACAGGATTTCGACTTCCTCGTCGACGCCCGGACGGCCGCCGAAAAAGGCATCGACGGTCTCTTCGAAATTGAACAGCCAGAACGGCAGGCGCAGATTGCGCGGATTGAGCACGTTGGCTTTTTCGCCGAAGCAGCGGCCATATTCGTTATGCGGATCGACCAGGAAGATGCGCAGGTTCGGCCGCGTTTCGAGAATCTTGTTCAGGATGATGGCGACGCCGCTCGACTTGCCGACGCCGGTGGCGCCGAGAATGGCGAAATGGCGGCTGACCAGATTGTCGATGTCGATGTGGACGTGGATGTTCGGGTTCTGTTGCAGGTTGCCGATATGGGCGCGGTCAGCGTCGGCGGCGCCGTAGACCATCCGCAACTCGGCCTCGGTCAGCATGAAGGCGCCGTCGCTGATGTTTGGGTATTCCGTGACGCCGCGCTGGAAGCGCATCGCGCCGGCCTGGTCGGTCCGTAACTCGCCGATCAAGTCGAGCTTGGCGATCTTTCGGAACGCCGGATTGCCGCCCGGGGACGGAAACAACTGCTCGCCGATCTCGGTAACTAGCCCGATGATGACGGCCTTGCCGCTCAGCAGGCCCATGAATTTTCCGACGGTCGGATTTTCGCCGCCCGGCGCGCGCGTAGCGGCCAGCTCGACGGTGGACTGTGAGCCGTTAACGGTGGCGACGCGGCCGATCGATTCAGGGCTGGCAGGCGTAGTGCGCGGGTCGCGCGAAAGTGCCGTATCCATGATCGCCCCAGCGTTTTGTGCTAATTGCTTCCGCGCGTGAGCAAAAAAATACCACGGAGCTTTTCCGGGTTTATTAATGCGCGGCGATATGGTGCGAACGGCGCGCGGCCATGCTTAACAAATACGGCGGTTTTGACGCCAGCGGTTGCCGTTACCGGTTACTCAACCACGAGTCGCGTGTGCGGTCCGATGCGTGCAAGCAAGCGGCGCAACGTGTCGAGCTTGAGCGCGACACAGCCGGCGGTCGGCGCGAACTTGGGACGCGCCACATGGATGAAGACCGCGCTGCCGCGCCCGGCAATGCGCGGGCGGGTATTGTGGCCGAGTTCGATGATGAAGTCGTACAGATTGTCCGTGCGAGCCAGCCGGTCGGCTTTTGATTTTGGCGGCACTTTGATGCGCCTGTTGTAGTGACGGTCGGACGGATCCTCGCACCAGCCATCGTCCGGCATGATACGCGTTGCCGGCAACAGCGTCGCCGGCTGCGGATGCCGGCCGGCCCGCCACCACAATCGCTTGAGCCGGAAGCTGCCGCGCGGCGTCGCGCCGTCGCCTTCGCGCTTGTTGGCTTTGATGCCGCCGCGGCCGAGCGCGACTGGGAATGAAAGCGGGCCGGCCAGCAGCACGCCTTGCGACCGGTTTCCCGGCCGGGCGCGAACGTGAATGACGGGAAGAGCCATGGCTTGGACAGTTCGCAGAAGCGGTTGGCGCTACGGAACGATTTCTTCCGCCGCAGCCCCGGCTATTCCGGCGACGGCGTGATCGCCGGTCACGCGCAGCCGGTCCTTGAATTCCTGAATGTTCTGGAACTGGCTGCCGTCTTTCCGGCGGCTCGTGCGCATATGATAGATGCTCTTGTAGTAGTCGCAGCTCTTGCACACCGGACGGAATTCGCCGCGCTGCTGCTCCTCGATCAAAGCCATGTAAGCCGGATTGTCGGGCGATAGAATCTTGTGCAGCGGCGCTTCGTTCATGTCGCCGATCCGCAAACTGGCGTCGACATCGCGGCAAGCGCAGCCGTTGACGATGCCGGTCGCCATGATCTGGTAGGTGGTGAACAGATGCGCGCAGGCGCCGCGCTTGGTGATGGCGTCGGCGCCGGTCACCGTAATGTCGAGGCCGGCGACGTCGGCTTGCGTCACGTAGCCGCCCCAATTGTTGTACACATGCGCCCGGCGCGGACGGATGCCCCGCTCGCGGAACCGCTCAAGCAATTCCATTACTTCGCTGACTGGATTTCGCGGCGCGTCGTTGGTGGTGCGAATGCCGATGTCGAGATTGAATGTCTTTTCGTCCAGCTTCTCGAGTAGCATCCTCAAGTTGGCGACCAGCCGGTTGTAGACCATCTCGGTCGACTTGGTGATGGCGATGAAGCTCGGCAGGTCGTGGCCGTAAATGCTGACGGTAAGATTTTTCAGTTTCTTCAGCGACAGCAGTTGCTCGACCTTGCCGCGATTGGGAATGGTGAAGTTGGTGAAGAAGCGATAGCCATCGACGCCGGCGTGATTTTCGAGGAAGCGGAACTTATTGAAGATGTGGCGGTCCATGAACACGTCGCCGGTGCACGGCGTCAGTTCGAACCGGTTGAAGCCCATGCCGACGGCCTGCTCGACGCAGTTTTCAAAGAACGCGTCCTTCATCGAGACTTTGGGGCTTGTCTTTTTGACGTAGGCGCAGAAAACGCATTCCAGATTGCACAGGCTGGACGTTTCGATGTTGAGGATCGTTGTCTCGACCGGAACGAGCTCGCGCCCGATCATGCGGTTGACGCTGATCTCGACTCCCGAAAGGGCGTTTTTCGCCGACTTGGCGATCGCAAAAGGATTCATCGCACCACAACACTCACTGCCCACGCCGCCTGTTTTTGTATACTAGAACAGATGCTACCAAACGGCTACCAAACCGGGCCAATCCGGTCTAACTGGATGCAAGTGCAGCCTTTTCCGCTTGCTCTTTTAGTCTTTAATGCTCTACTTCGGCCAATATTGGCGCGTGGGGCGCTTCGGCGCTCGAGGGGGCTTTTAAGCGATGGCCAACACCCGGACCATCCTGATTGTGGATGACGACAACGAACTGCGCGAGGCGCTGGTCGAACAGTTGGCGTTGCACGATGAGTTCGAGGCGACCTCGGTCGACAGTGGGACCAAAGCGGTCGCCGCGGCCAAAGGGGGCCAGATCGATCTCGTCATCATGGATGTGGGCCTGCCCGACGTCGATGGCCGCGAGGCGGTGCGCATTCTGCGCAAGAATGGTTTCAAGGCGCCGATCATCATGCTGACCGGCCACGACACCGACAGCGATACGATTCTGGGGCTGGAATCCGGCGCCAATGATTACGTCACCAAGCCGTTCCGCTTCGCCGTGCTGCTGGCGCGCATTCGCGCACAGCTTCGCCAGCACGAAGCGAGCGAGGACGCCGTCTTCACCATCGGGCCTTATTCGTTCCGTCCGAGTTCCAAGCTCTTGCTCAGTCCGAAGGGCAGCAAGGTGCGGCTGACCGAAAAGGAAACCGCGATCCTGCGTTATCTCTATCGCGCCGGACAAAAGCCGGTATCGCGCGAGACGCTGTTGCAGGAAGTGTGGGGCTACAATTCCGGCGTCACCACGCACACGCTGGAGACGCACATCTACCGTTTGCGGCAGAAGGTCGAGAAGGACGCCGCCACGCCGTCGATCCTGGTGACGGAAGCCGGCGGCTACAAGCTGGTGCCGTGAGCACGGTGTCACGCACTGACGGTGGGCCATGAGCCTCGAAGACGACATCGCATTCTTCGCGCAGGTGCCGACGCTCGCGGTGTTGGGCAAGCACGCGCTGCGCATTCTCGCAATCGGCGCCGAAAGCCGCAGCCTGCCGAGCGGCGCGGTGCTGTTCTACGCCGGCGAACTCGCCGACGGCGGATATATCGTGCAGGAAGGGTCGATCCTGCTGGAGCCCGGCACCTTGCAGGAAGGCAAGGAAATCACCGTCGGTCGCGGCACGCTGATCGGCGAGCTGGCGCTGCTCACCGACATGGTGTGCCCGGCAACGGCGATTGCAAAAGAGCCGACCGTGGTGATCCGCATCACGCGCAATCTGTTCAAGAAAATGCTGGAAGGATATCCGGATGCCGCGGTGCAATTGCGCGACATCATGGCCGCGCGGGTTGGCGATTTGGCGCGCGAACTCGGCACTGTGAAGATCGCGATGAACAAGAAAAGCTAGATCTCCACCGTCGCCGTCACCGGCACGTGGTCGGACGGGCGCTCGGCGCCGCGATAGTCCTTGGCGATCTTGATCTTGGACACGCGGCCGGCCAGCGCATTGGATGTCCAGACGTGGTCGAGCCGCCGGCCGCGGTCGGCGATCTTCCAGTTGTCCATCGCGCGATAGCTCCACCAAGTGTAGAGCTTTTCCGGTTCCGGCGTGTGGATGCGCATGGCGTCGATCCAGTTGCCGGCTTTCTGTACTTGTGTGAGCTTCTCGCATTCGATCGGCGTGTGCGAAACCACCTTCAACATTTGTTTGTGGCTCCAGACGTCGTGCTCGAGCGGGGCGACGTTGAGATCGCCGACCAGGATCGCGCGTTGCGAGGGCTCGGACCGCAAGCTCTGATGTTCGCGCATCTCGTCGAGGAAGCTGAGCTTGTGCTCGAATTTCGGATTGATCGCCGGGTCGGGCTCGTCGCCGCCGGCCGGCACGTAGAAATTATGCACCGTCAGCGGATCGCTCAGGCCTGCGCGCTCGCCGAGCACCACCGAGATATGGCGGCAATCGGTCTTGCCGCAGAAGCTGTTGACATCGAAGCGGTCGAACGGCACGCGCGAAAGCACGGCGACGCCGTGATAGCCCTTCTGGCCGTTGATCGCGGAATACTCGTAGCCCAGCCGCGTGAAGCGCTTGAGCGGAAAAGCGTCGTCGGGACATTTGGTTTCCTGAAGGCACAGCACGTCGGGCCGTACGCTTTTCAGGAATTTGGCGACCAGGTTGATACGCAGGCGAACGGAATTGATATTCCAGGTGGTGATCTTGAGGGGCATGCCGCCAATTTAGGACGTGTGGCGCAAATTGCCACCATCCGGACGGGGTTGTCCCCGCCCGACGCTAATTTCGATACTGCGTGTAGTCGATCTTGAACATGTTCGGATCGGGACGTCTGCTGGTGTCCAGATTGTACACCGCGACGGTGGTGTCGTAGCCCTGCGGATCGGTGACGGTCCACTGCTTGAGCTGCGTGTTCTTGGCGTCGAACATGATCATCAGCCGGCTGGTGCCGACGATGCCGTTTCTTTCCTCGACCACGACGGTGGTGAACACCTCGTCGGCATAGACCGCCGTCAACGCCGAATCCTTCATCAGGTCGACCTTGTCGGACAGCAGGAAGCGCAGCGGCGTCTGCGACAGCGGATAGACATCCTGCGTCGCCAGCTTGCGGTCGCGGATGACGACCGACTGGCCGTCGGCGATCAGCTCGATCGGGCTCGGGTCGTCATATTCGAAGCGCACTTTGCCGGGCTTGGAAATGTAGAAATTGCCCTGCGTCTTGCGGCCATCGGGACCGACCTGCACGAACTTTCCGGACAGCACCTGCATGCCGGTCAGGTAACCGTTGACCCGGTCGATGATGGTGCGCTGCTCGACATTGAGGTTGCCGGACGCGGATTTTCCGAGCAGAGCCGAGAACGGATTGGACGACGGAGCGGGCACTTGCGCGCGCGGTGGCTGCGCCTGCGCCTGCGCGCCTTGCGGGGAAACGATCGAGCCGGTGGTGTTGGCCGCGGGCTTCTTGGCGGGCAATGGGACGCTTTGGGGCACGTTCTGAGCCAGTGCCGGGGCGGCCGTCAGGCATGCGAACAGCGCGGCAAGCGCCAGGCAGTGGCCGGTTCGCGTATGATATGCCGCCATTAGATTCTCCGCCTTGGGGCTCTGTGAGGCTCGTTTGTCGTATATGGGCCGGCTGTGGCGGTTTCGCGACCTTGTTTCCGGAGACTTTCCGGCTTAGTCGCGAAACCGTCGATTCTCAATAGTACAAATCTTCGCAGTCGAACCCTAGTAACGATCGTCGGCCGGGTTTTCCGGGATCAGGATTTCGCGTTTGCCGGCGTGGTTGGGCTGGCCAACGACGCCTTCCTGCTCCAGGCGCTCCATCAAGGAGGCAGCGCGGTTGTAGCCGATCTGCAGCCGGCGCTGGATGTAGGAAGTCGAGGCCTTGCGGTCGCGCTTCACGATGGCGACGGCCTGGGCGTAGAGATCGCCGCCTTCGGCCATGCCCATTCCATTCCCCATGCCGGTGGCGTCGAACACAGCGCCGTCCTCACCCTCTTCGAGATCGCCGGCTGTGACTTCTTCCAGATACTCCGGCGCACCCTGCGACTTGAGATGGCGCACGACCTTCTCGACTTCGTCGTCCGACACGAAAGGTCCGTGGACGCGGCTGATGCGGCCGCCGCCCGCCATATAGAGCATGTCGCCCTGGCCGAGCAGTTGCTCGGCGCCTTGCTCGCCGAGAATAGTGCGGCTGTCGATCTTGGACGTGACCTGGAACGAGATGCGGGTCGGGAAGTTCGCCTTGATGGTGCCGGTGATGACGTCGACCGACGGACGTTGCGTCGCGAGTACGACGTGGATGCCGGCGGCGCGCGCCATCTGCGCGAGACGCTGGATGGCGCCTTCGATGTCCTTGCCGGCGACCATCATCAGGTCCGCCATTTCGTCGACGATGACGACGATGAAGGGCAGCGGCTCGAGTTCGAGCTCCTCCTTCTCGTAGATCGCCTGGCCGGATTCCTTGTCGTAGCCGGTGTGAACCGTGCGCGTCAGCGTCTCGCCTTTGGCTTTGGCTTCGGCAAGCCGCGCATTGTAGCCGTCGATGTTTCGCACGCCGAGTTTCGACATCGATTTGTAGCGGCCTTCCATTTCACGGACGGCCCACTTCAATGCGACGACGGCTTTCTTCGGATCGGTCACGACCGGCGTGAGCAAATGCGGGATGCCGTCATAGACGGAGAGTTCGAGCATCTTGGGATCGACCATGATCAAGCGGCACTGGTCGGGGCTTAAGCGATAGACCAGCGACAGGATCATGGTGTTGATGGCGACCGATTTGCCGGAGCCGGTGGTACCAGCGATTAGCAGATGCGGCATGCGCGCCAGATCGACGATCACCGACTCGCCGCCGATGGTCTTGCCGAGGCAGAGCGGCAGCTTGGCGGTGTGCTCGTTGTAATCTTTCGCCGACAGCAATTCGCGCAAGTACACTTTCTCGCGCGTCGGATTGGGCAGTTCGATGCCGATGGCGTTACGGCCGGAGACCACTGCGACGCGCGCCGACACCGCGCTCATCGAACGGGCGATGTCGTCGGCCAGACCGATGACACGCGACGACTTGATGCCGGGCGCGGGCTCGAGTTCGTAGAGCGTCACCACCGGGCCGGGGCGGGCATTGATGATCTCGCCGCGCACGCCGAAATCGCTCAGCACGCTTTCCAGCGCCACGGCATTGGCGTCAATGACGTCCTTCGACAGCGTTGTGCGTTCGGAAACTTTTTGCGCTGTCAGCAAATTCAACGAAGGCAGCGCGAAGCCGCTGCCGCTGCGGCGGGTCGCCACTTTGGCGGGCGCACGGCGGCGCGGCGCGGGCGCTGCTTCTTCCTCGTATTCTTCTTCGACGTCGTCGGGCGCCATCGGCGGTGCGACGACGCGGGCGTGGCCGTCAAAGCGCGGATCGTTGCGTGGGCCTGCGGCGACCGGCCGCGCAGCCCGCATCGGCGCCCGCGCCGGCGCGCGTTTGAACAGCCGCACAAAGCGCGACTTCCAGCTCAGCAGCGCGTGTTCGATCATGCCCAGCCAAGCCCAGGCGCGATCGTTGCCGGTGTCCTCATCCTCATCGTCGGCTTCGTGCGCGGCAACCGGCTCGGCGTCGGGCGCGGTCCGGCGCCAGCCGGTAGCGATGACCAGCGCGACGATGGTGGCAATACCGTAAACGGTACCCAGCACGACCATCGTGAAGCCGTTGAGCGGTAGGCCGAATATCGCCGGCAATTGAACGAGCGCGTCACCCGTGACGCCGCCCAGCCCGGTCGGCAGCGGCCACGAGCCGATCTGCGGCAATGTCGAGACGAAGCCGGCAAAGAGGAAAGTCACCGCGATCCACACCAGCGCGCGCCATTTCGCGCCGACCGGCTTGTGCGCCAGCAGCCGCCAGCCAAGCACTGCTTCGGGCAGCAGCATCATCATGGCACCGAGGCCGAGCAACTGCATCGCCAGGTCGGAGAAGACCGCGCCGGGGAAGCCGAGCAGATTGTGGATGGGCGTTTGCGTGGCGTGGCTGAGCGAGGGGTCCTGCACCGACCAAGTCGTCAACGCGATGGCGCCGAGCAGCGCCAGCGTGATGAGCGCGAGCCCTGAGATTTCACTCAGGCGACGGCGAAGGATGTCGCGGAAATGTTCCGAGACGAAGGCGACGACGTCGAGGCTGCGATCCGAAGCCGGCATTATTGCACCATCATTTGAGCACGGCGACGAGGCGATGCAGCGCCTCCGCCGTGGCCGCACTGTCTTGCACCATGGCGACGCGGATGTAGTCCGCGCCGGGATTACTGCCGTCGGCCTGCTCGCGCGCGAGATAGCGCCCGGGCACCACGCGTACGCCGGCCTCTTGCCACAGCCGTTTGGTCACAACCTCGCTGCCGCCGTATTTGGCGACATCGAGCCAGAGAAAAAATCCACCGGCTGGGCGCTTGTAGCCGTAGCGGTCGCCGACGATCTGATCGGCGAGATCGAACTTGGCGGAATAGAGCCTGCGGTTTTCCTCGACATGCGCCTCGTCATTGTAGGCCGCAATACCAACATGCTGCGCGGGGCCAGGCACCTGCGGCGCAGCGACGTTGCGCAATTCGAGATAGGCGGCAAGAAAGCGGCGGTCGCCGGCGGCAAAGCCGACGCGCAGGCCCGGCAGGTTCGAGCGTTTCGACAACGAGTGAAACACCACGACATTGGCGAAGTCGGGCGCCGAGGCTTCCAGCATGCCGGCCGGCTTATGTTCGCTGTAGATCTCGCAGTAGCATTCGTCGGCGAACACCAGAAAGCCGTAGCGGCGCGCGAGGCCTGCAAGCTTCTCAAGATAGGCGCGGTCGGCCACCGCGCCTTGCGGGTTCGACGGCGAGGCGAGGTAGAGCGCGACGGTGCGCTTGAGCAGCGACTCGTCGAGCGCATCGAGATCGGGCAGGTAACCGCTTTCGCGCGTGG
The DNA here is from genome assembly GCA_031389105.1 of Hyphomicrobiales bacterium. Taxonomy (GTDB): domain Bacteria; phylum Pseudomonadota; class Alphaproteobacteria; order Rhizobiales; family Xanthobacteraceae; genus Pseudolabrys. The sequence continues at coordinate 9,280 of JANMSH010000300.1, read as the reverse complement.
CCGGCAGATAGACCGGCTCGCAGCCGGCGGCGAGCGCGCCCGCGCTATAGGCGGCGTAGAACGGATTGGGGATCAGCACCGCCGGCAAGGTCCCGTCTTTGCCGGATCGCGGCTCGACCCAGCGCGTCGCGGCGATAGCGGCGAGAAACAGCCCCTCGCGCGTGCCATTGAGCACCAGCACTTCGTTCTCGGCATCGACCGGGCGCGGCAGCCGATAGCGGCGGCCGAGCCAGCCGGCGACAGCCTTGCGGAAAGGCTCGATGCCTTTGTTGACAGGATAGCGGCCGAATTCATTGAGATGCGCGGCGATCGTCGGACCGACGAAGGGCGGAATCGGATGTTGCGGTTCGCCGACCGACAGGTTGATCGGAGGCTTGCCCGGCTCGATGCCGGCGATGAGCTCGGTCAGCCGCACGAACGGCGAGCGACTATCGACGGCGTTCGCGGCCGCCGGTGCGTCGGGTGAGGCAGGCTCGCGCTGGGCGGTCTTCATGGGCATGCGGCTACACAATATTTCTCGCGCATGATCTTTTCCGAAAACTGGTTCCCACTTTTCGGGATCATGCGCCAGGCGAGCGAGCAGGCCCGCTGAACAAGGGTCAGCCACAATACTAAGGTCGAGGTTAAGACCCGATTAACCATCGGGCGGCCGAGCGTTTTATCCCCGCCAGAAAGGGTGTTTGCGTCGTGTCGGGAGCCCAAAATAAGAGAGGCCCCCGGCTCTTGCGAACCGAGGGCCTCAACGGAAGGGACAGTGCCGGGTTTCCGCCCCTACCGCTAGCTGGCCGGCGCCTGGTCCTGTCTGTGGACCGGGCGCCGTGGAGAGCCTTACTGAACGGTTTCGCCGTGCAGCGTGATGTCGAGACCTTCCTCTTCACCCTGCTCGGTCGGCCGCAGGCCGATGACGGCCTTGATGACCAGCAAGATGACGGCCGTGACAACCGCCGTGTAGATGATCGTCACCGCGACACCGTAGATCTGCGTCATGACGCTGGCGTCCTTGCCCAGTTCATTGACCGCAACATCCGCGAACACACCGGTGAGCACCGCACCGATGATGCCGCCGACGCCATGGACGCCGAAAGCATCGAGCGAGTCGTCGTAGCCGAGCATCTTCTTGATGTGGACGGCCGCGACGTAACAACCGATACCGGCGAGGATGCCGATGACCAGCGCGCCCATCGGATTGACGAAGCCCGCAGCGGGAGTGACCGCGACGAGACCTGCGACGGCGCCGGAGATGATGCCGAGGAGGCTCGGCTTCTTGGCGATCATCCATTCGCAGAACATCCAGGCAAGAGCCGCACCGGCGGTCGCAACCTGAGTGTTGATCATCGCTGCACCGGCCAGCGCGTTCGCGGCAACAGCCGAGCCCGCGTTGAAGCCGAACCAGCCGACCCACAGAAGCGCTGCGCCGACGAAGGCCCAGGTCAAGTTATGCGGCGCCATGCTGGTGGTGCCGTAACCTTTGCGCTTGCCGAGGATGATGGCGCAGACCAGACCGGCAACGCCGGCGTTGATGTGCACCACGGTGCCGCCGGCAAAGTCGAGAACGCCAGCCGAACCGAGGAAGCCGCCGCCCCAGACCATGTGGGCGATCGGGCAATAGACCAGCAGCAGCCACAGCGCCATGAACCACATCATGGCCGAGAACTTCATGCGCTCTGCAAAAGCGCCGCAGATCAAGGCCGGGGTGATGATGGCGAAGGTCATCTGGAAGGTAATGAACACGGTCTCCGGGATCGTCGCCGCGAGCGAATTGACCGTCGTCGAACTGACGCCCGCCAGGAACAGTTTGTCCAAACTGCCCAGGTAGGAGTTCATACTTCCTTCGGTGAAGGCCAATGAATACCCGACGACCATCCAGAGCACCGTCACCAAACAGGTGATGGCGAAGCTCTGCATAACCGTGGCGAGCACGTTCTTCTTGCGCACCATGCCGCCGTAGAACAGTCCGAGACCCGGAATGGTCATCATCAGCACGAGCGCAGTCGAGGTCAGCATCCAGGCGGTGTCGCCCGTATCCAGTTTCACCGGAGCCGGTGTGGCTGCCGGAGCGGCCGGCGCCGCGGCGGCCGGCGGCGCGGCCGGTGTCTGAGCATAGGAAGCGTCGAACGACGCTACGCTCAGAAAGAGACCGAGCAGAACTCCAAGGGCGAGTGCCAAGAGTCCCGCACGGGAGGGTTTCTTTAACGTCATGGTCTAACTCCTGTCCGTATTGTTGTGCGGGTTACTAAAGCGCCGCGGCGTCGGTCTCGCCGGTGCGGATGCGCACGGCGTGATCCAATCCGAAGACGAAGATTTTGCCGTCGCCGATCTGACCGGTTTTTGCAGCGCCGGTAATGGCGCCGACGACCTTGTCGACCTGGTTGGATGCCACTGCGACCTCCACCTTGATCTTCGGGAGGAAGCTCACCGCATACTCAGCCCCACGGTAGATTTCCGTGTGACCCTTTTGACGCCCGAATCCCTTGACCTCGGTAACGGTCAGTCCTTGCACTCCGATGGAGGTCAGAGCGTCGCGGACCTCGTCGAGCTTGAAAGGTTTAATGATGGCCATGACGATTTTCATGGATTCGATCCCCGCTTGAGAGCCCGTTTTACGTTACGCAGTGCGGGCGGTTTCACTGAGCCGGACCGTCGAAGCACGCTTCGCAGGCATGACCACGGAGATAGAATCAAACGCCGTGCCAGTTGCCCGTCTCGGGCCTATCCGGCTGATTGGATGGATGAAATTCGGCAACGGACGGGAAGACCTAAATACCGTAACAGGCATTAGCCCAAAGTCGCGCCATGACTTAGGCGGCCTGCTCAAAAATTAATCAGCAACGCAAAATTGGCTCAATCCGCGCCGGCAGGCCTGCCGGCGCGGAAGCTTTGGGTAACTATTGTATCGATTCGCCGTGCTGGCTGACGTCGAGGCCCATGATTTCGTCCTCATGACGGACCCGCAACGGAACCATGACGCCGATCACTTTGAGAATCAGGAAGGTCAGCCCGCCGGACCACACCAAGGTGACGGCGACGCCAAAGAGCTGCGCCAAGAGCTGTTGCGGATTGCCTTCGAGCAGGCCGGATACTCCGCCGGGCATTTCGGGCGTGATCGATAGCGCTCCGACCGCGAACACGCCGGCGAGTAAAGTTCCTGTGATGCCGCCGACGCCATGCACGCCGAACACGTCGAGCGAGTCGTCATAGCCGAGTTTGATCTTGAGCCAGGTGCAGGCCCAGAAGCAGACGCCGCCGGCGATCAGGCCGATCAGGATCGCCTGCATTGGCATGACAAAGCCGGAGGCCGGCGTGATGGTGCCGAGACCGGCGACCGCGCCGGAGATCATGCCGAGCACCGAGGGCTTGCCGCGCAGGGTCCACTCCAGCGCCATCCAGGTGAAGGCGCCGGCGCAGGCGGCAAGATGCGTCGAGGTAATGGCCATCGCCGCCCGCGAATTGGCGCCGAGCGCGGAGCCGCCGTTGAAGCCGAACCAGCCGACCCACAACAGACCGGTGCCGATCACGGCGAGCGTGAGATCGTGCGGCGACAGATTTTCGCTGCCATAGCCGCGCCGCTTGCCGACGACGTATGCCGCGACCAGTCCGGCGATGCCGGCATTGAGATGCACGACCAGGCCGCCGGCGAAATCGATGACGCCATAGCTGCCGAGGAAGCCGCCGCCCCACACCCAATGCGCGATCGGCACATAGACCAGCGCCAGCCAGAACACGCAGAACAACAGGAAGGCCGAGAACCGCAAGCGATCAGCCACCGAGCCGGCGACCAGCGCCACGGTGATGACCGCGAAGGTCATCTGGTACATCATGAACAGGCTTTCGGGGATGGTCTTGGCGAGCGGCGAAATTGAATCCAGCGTCATGCCGCTCAGAAACAGCCGATCAGGCGTGCCGATGTAGGGGCCGTCGCCGGTGAAGGCGAACGAGTATCCGAAGAACACCCACAGGATCGAAACGAGGAAAGTCGCCGCCATGCTCTGCGCCATGGTGGCGAGCACGTTCTTCTTGCGCACCATGCCGGCGTAAAACAATGCGAGGCCCGGGATCGTCATCATCAGCACCAGGCCGGTGGCGCCCAGCATCCAGGCGGTGTCGGCGGCGTCGATCTTCGGCGCCGCGGCGGCGGTTTGCGAGAAGGCTGGCGATGCGATGATTATTGTCGTGACGGCGCACGCGGCCGCCGCAAGGTGAGATGATACCCTTGTCATGTCGTTGTCCCCCCGGACATTGTTTTTTGTTTAAAGTGCGTCGACGTCGGTTTCGCCGGTGCGGATTCGCATTGCTTGTTCGATTGGTGTGACCAGAATTTTTCCGTCGCCGATCTGTCCGGTCTTGGCGGATGACGCGATCGCCTCCACGACCTGGTCGACCTGTTCGCTGGCCACGGCGCATTCGATACGTAGCTTGGGCAGAAAGTTCACGGCGTATTCGGCGCCGCGATAAATTTCCATGTGGCCCTTCTGGCGGCCGAAGCCTTTGACCTCGGTCACGGTCATGCCGTGAACGCCGATCTTGGTGAGGGCGTCGCGCACCTCGTCGAGCTTGAACGGTTTGATGACGGCGATGACGAGCTTCATGGTTTTCCTTCCCGGCAGGACAACGCAAGCGCCGACAGGTTTAGTGCCAGAATGGCATCTCTGCATAGCGTAACGGCCGCCGGTCTAAAAATTAAGCGGGATTATTGGCGCGCCCACAGGCAGGTGCTGTATTTCACGGCATATTAGGTCAGTATTATTGCCATATTTCGGCTATTTCGGGTGGGCGAGGCCGAGGTCTTTAATTACGACCGGCAGCACGGCGCGGGCGCCGACGGCTGTCATTCCGGGCTTGATGCGGGGGTCGTAAAGCGCGGTCAACAGCGCGCGGTCATAGACCGTCAGGTAGCCGACCATGCGGCGCTGGTTGAGCGTGGTCCACACATTGCGTTGGTCGTGATTCGACAGGCCGAAGGCGTGCAGCAATTCGTGATAGGCGCAGTCGAGGAAAATGCCGTCGCCTTTGTCGATGATGATAAATGAAACCGAGTGAAGAATTTCACCCTCGGCGCTCGATTTCACGCTGGTCATGCATTGCGGATTGGTGCGTGCCACGAAAGTCTTGGTGATCGTGGCGCCGAACGCGGCTTGCAGCGCGGACTTGAAATCTTTTTCATCGATCAGCCGAATTTCAATGTCGGCTGTCTCCGCGGCGGCGACGAGGCTCAGGCGCAGATTGGGAATCTTGGCGGCGTAGTCTTCGACGATTCGTGCCATCGCCGCGCCGCGGTCGATGCTGCCGCCCGCGACGATCTGCGCGCGGATCGGACGATCGAAACGGCGGATGCCGCGCGGCGCGGCGCCGATGCGCAGATCGGAACCGAAGGCGAGCGCGATGAATCCGCGTTGCAGTTCGGCGGCGGAGAAGCGAGTGAATTCAGCCGGCGCGCCGGCGAATGAACCGGGCGGCGGCGGTTGTTTGCTGGAGGCGGCTAGTGCCGCCGTCAACATCGCGGACAAGAATAAACCTGCAACGAGCGTTCGTTTCATTGCGAAAGTGTCACGGCGTACGCCGCAATCTCACCAAACCTTCTTGCGCCACCGATGCGACCAGCGTGCCATCCTGTTTGAATATAAGTCCGCGGGCAAAGCCGCGCGAGCCGTGCAGATTGGGCGAATCCTGCGCGTAGAGCAGCCACTCGTCGGCGCGGAACGGCCGGTGCAGCCATAGCGCATGATCGAGGCTCGCCGCCATGAATTCTTTCTCGAACAGCGTGCGGCCGTGCGGCACCAGCGCGGTGTCGAGCAATCCCATGTCGGAGGTGTAAGCGAGCACGCATTGATGAATGGCCGGATCGTCGGGCAGCTTGCCGGTGGTCTTGATCCAGACGTGGAATTTTCCGTCGGGAATTTTCTTGCCGAGATAGCGGCCGAACTCGACCGGGCGCAGTTCGATTGGCCGTTCGCGCTCGTAATAGCGCCGCACCGGATCGGGCATGGACGGCAGAATCTTCTCGCGGACTTCCGCTTCGCTCGGCAGCGTCTCCGGCCCGGGAACGTCCGGCATCTTCGCCTGATGTTCGAGACCTTCTTCGTCGGCGTGAAACGACACCAGCATCGAGAAGATCGGGTGGCCGTGCTGGCGCGCAGTGACGCGGCGGGTGGTGAAGCTCTTGCCGTCGCGCATGCGGTCGACGTCATAGATGATCGGGACTTTCGGGTCGCCCGGCAGCAGGAAGTATGCGTGCATTGAGTGCGGCGGCCGGCTGGCGTCGACCGTGCGCACCGCGGCTACCAGCGCCTGGCCGATCACCTGGCCGCCGAACACCCGTTGCCAGCCGCTTTGCGGCGAACGGCCGCGGAACAGATTGATGTCCAGTTCCTCGAGATCGAGGACGCCGAGCAGTTCCTGGACGGCATTGGACATGGTGGGTTCTGGGTCGCGCGGTTAAATATCCACTCAACCTGCTATGCTCGGCCGCGTTTTACAAGGAAGACTCGCGAATGGCGAAACGGCCATTGAAACCTCGACTAACCGACCTGGTGATCGGTGGCGCCGGCTTTGCCGGTCTGGCGTTGGCCATCGCCCTGCGCCAAGGACTGGGCGACGCGTTTTCGGTGACGGTGGTCGACCCGGCGCTTGGCGCCCAGCAATCGAAGGACCCGCGCGCCTCAGCAATCGCTGCCGCCGCGCGCCGGATGTTCGAGGCGATCGAGGTCTGGGACGCTGTCGCCGACAAGGCGCAGCCGATCCTCGACATGGTGGTGACCGACTCAAAGCTCGACGACGCGGTGCGGCCGACTTTCCTGACGTTTGGCGGCGAAGTGGAAGAAGGCGAAGCGTTCGCGCACATGATCGAGAACCGGCATCTGATCGATGTGCTGGTGACCAAGGCCAAGGAATTGGGCGTCGATCTGCGCGCGGGTTCGGTGAGTGGATTTGAACAGGCGGCAAATGCCATCGATGTCATGCTGAAAGACGGCACGAAAATTTCCGCGCGGCTGCTGGTCGGTGCCGACGGTGCGCGCTCCGTGATCCGCGAGACCGCCGGTATCGCCAGTCATGGCTGGAATTACGATCAGTCGGCCATCGTCACGACCGTCGGTCATGAACGCGAGCACAACGGCCGCGCCGAGGAGCATTTTCTGCCCGCCGGGCCGTTCGCGATTCTGCCGCTGATCGGCAAACGCGTCTCGATCGTGTGGACCGAAACCGCGCGCGAGGCCGAGCGCATCATCGTACTGCCCGACGCCGAATTTCACGCCGAACTTGAAAAGCGCTTCGGCCTGCATCTCGGCGATCTTGAAGTGATCGGTCCGCGCCGTGCATTCCCGCTCGGCCTTTTCACCGCGCGCGAGTTCATCTGCGAACGTCTGGCGCTGGTCGGCGACGCCGCGCACATCATTCATCCGATTGCCGGGCAGGGGCTCAACATGGGGCTGCGCGACGTCGCGGCGCTCGCGGAAGCCGTTGCCGACGCGGCGCGGCTCGGCCTCGATCCGGGCGGGCCCGATGTGCTGGAGCGTTATCAGCGCTGGCGACGCTTCGACACTATGACCATGGGTGTCGCCACCGATGGCTTGAACCGGCTTTTCTCCAACAGCAATGACGCGTTGCGGCTGGCGCGCGACGTCGGTCTCGGCCTGGTCGAGCGCATTCCTGCGCTCAAGCGCGTGTTCATCCGCGAAGCGGCGGGCTTTACCGGCGATGTGCCGAAGCTGTTGCGCGGCGAGGTGTTGTAGGTCAGCTCAGCGGAATGTTGCCGACGTGATCCTGGAACGCCTTGCGCTTGCCGATGGCGTCAAACCAGCGGTCGAGATGCGGCGTCGCCGGCCGGTCGGGCACCAGCTTCATGTAGCGGAAACACATCACGCCGACCGGAATGTCGCCGTAGGAGAACGTGTCGCCCGCCATGAATTTTGTCTTCGCCAGTTGCACATCCATCATCTGCATGCAGGCGGTGGTTTTTTCCTGCGAGGTCTTGATCGCCGCATGATCGCGCTTGTCCTCGGGCGTGCGGATCAAGCCCCAGAAGGCCTGGAAAATCGCCGGACCGACCACCGATAGCTGCCAGTCCATCCATTGATGGGCGATGCCGCGTGATTTGAGATCCTTCGGCTCGAGCACACCGGCCTTGTCGTGCTTGGCGGCGAGATAGCGTGCGATGGAATTCGATTCCCAAAGCAGGAAGCCGTCTTCTTCCTCCAGCGTCGGCACCAAACCGTTCGGATTCATCGCGAGGTAGGGGGCTTCTTTGTTTTTGCCGAAGGCGCCGCCGACATCGATGCGGCTGTGCTCCAGCCCCAATTCGCCGACCGCCCACATCGCCTTCTGCACGTTGGACGAGTTATTGCGGCCCCAGATTTTGATCATGAGTCGTTTCCTGACTGTTTTGGATTGTTTTGAATTCGATTTGGCGTCGTGGGCGTTCAGTCTAAGCGCCGCGCTTCTTCCTCCAGCATGATCGGAATGCCGTCGCGGATCGGAAAAGCCAGCTTAGCCTTGCGCGAGATCAGCTCTTGTTTCGCGGCGTCGTATTCCAGCGGCGCCTTGGTCAGCGGGCAGACGAGAATCTCGAGCAGCTTCGGATCGACGCCGCCTTCGGGCCGTTCGGTCATGGACATGAGAAAGCTCCCGGCAAGTTCGGCGGGGTTATAGCACGGCGCGGGAGCTATTGTAGCTGCGGCTCGCCTTCGATGTTCTTCTTGGCGAGTTCGATCTCGGTGATCGCAACCAGGAGTTCGGCGCGGGTTTTCAGATCCGGCGCTTCCAGCAGCGCCTGCTTTTCCGCCGGGCCGTAGGGCGACATCATCGACAGCGCATTGACCAGTGCCTCGTTGGGCGCCTTGTCGATGTCTTCCCAGTCGGCCTTCAGGTCGTTGGCTTTCATGAAGTTGGTCAGCGCCCGCAGCAGCGATTTTCGGTCGACTTCATTCTCACCCTTGCGCGCGACAAAATCGTCGGCAAATGGCGCGAAGGTGACCTTCGCCTGCCGGTACTCGGTGTTGGCCTTCAATTCTTCTTCGACGCGGAAGCGCGCCACGCCGGTGAGTTCGAGCAGATAGCGGCCGTCGCCGCTCTCGGCGAGCTGCGTGATGCGGCCGACGCAACCGAACTTGTACAGCGGCGGTTTGTCGGGAGGACCGGCATGCGAGGGGTCGGGCTGAATCACGCCGATCAGCCGGTGGCCGTCGCGGAACGCGTCGTCGATCATCGCGAGATAACGCGGCTCGAAAATGTTGAGCGGCATTTGCCCGCGCGGCAGCAGCAGCGCGCCCGGCAGCGGGAACAGCGG
>JANMSH010000234.1:0-7227 GCA_031389105.1 Hyphomicrobiales bacterium | reverse complement strand
GAGCAGGCGGTCGGCGACATCGTCCTGCACGCACAGCAGGCGCAACGCCGAGCAGCGCTGACCGGCGGAGCGGAAGGCCGAGGCGATGACGTCATCGGTCACCTGCTCAGGTAACGCGGTGGCGTCGACGATCATGGCGTTGATGCCACCGGTCTCCGCGATCAGCGCCGCGATCGGACTGTCTTTGGCCGCGAGCGTGCGGTTGATGATGCGCGCCACTTCGGTCGAGCCGGTGAAGGCGACGCCGGTAACGTGGCGATCCGCGATCAGCAGGCCGCCGACCTTGCCGTCGCCGGGAACGAAATGCAGCGCGGTCGCCGGCACGCCGGCTTCGTGCAGCAACTTCACGGCTTCATGGGCAATGAGCGGCGTCTGCTCGGCGGGCTTGGCGACCACCGCATTGCCCGCGGCGAGCGCCGCCGCGACCTGGCCGGTGAAAATGGCGAGCGGAAAATTCCACGGGCTGATGCAGACGAACACGCCGCGCCCGCGCGTGCGCAGTTCGTTGCTTTCACCGGTCGGACCCGGCAGCAATTTCGGTACCAGCGTGCGGCGCGCTTCGGCCGCGTAATAACGGCAAAAATCGGCGGCCTCGCGCAATTCCGACACGGCGTCGTCGAGCGTCTTGCCGCCCTCGCTTTGCAGCAGCGCGATCAGTGGACCGCGGTTTTGTTCGATCAAATCGCCGGCGCGGGCCAGCGCAGCGGCGCGCGGTTCTACGCCAGCAGCATCCCAAGCCGTAAATCCTGCCTGCGCCGCGGCAACCGCCGACGCCACGATCGCGGCGTCACCTTCCTGCACCGTGCCGATAACTTTGCCGTCGATCGGCGAGACGACGTCGCGCTTGGCTCCGGGCAGCGCGACGCCATCGACCAAGGGCGCCGCCGTGACGTTGGTTGGCACGGCGCTCATCTCGTCCAGCAATGCAGCGAGCGCGGCGCTGTCGCCGAATTCGACGCCGGTTGAGTTACGCCGCTCAGGTCCGAATAAATCGTGCGGCAGCGGAATGCGCGGATGCCGCGCGTGCTCCGGATCGGCGATCCAGCTTTGCGGCCGCCGTAGGATGGTTTCGATCGGCACGTTCGGATCGGCCACCACCGACACGAACGATGAGTTGGCGCCGTTCTCCAAAAGACGGCGCACCAGATAAGCGAGCAGGTCGGCATAGCCGCCGACCGGCGCATACACGCGGCAGACCAACGCCGGCAGTCCCGCGATCAGCGATTGATAGAGCGCGTCGCCCATGCCGTGCAGCCGCTGGAATTCGTAATCGCGCGCGACTCCGGCGTCCTCGATCACGCTAGCAACCGTGAGGGCATTATGCGTCGCGAACTGCGGATAAATCCGCGGCCGCGCCGCCAGCAGTTTGCGCGCACAATCGAGGTAACAAAGATCGGTCATCGCCTTGCGCGTGAACACCGGATAGTCGGGCAGCCCGCGCTCCTGCGCGCGCTTGATCTCGGTGTCCCAATAGGCGCCCTTGACCAGCCGCACCATTAAACGGCGGTCGAGCGCCTCGGCCGTATCTGCAATCCAGTCGATCACGGCGGCGCTGCGCTTTTGATAGGCCTGCACCGCGAGGCCAAAACCATCCCAGCCGGAGAGCGACGAGTCGCGCAATGTTACGGCGACCACATCGAGCGACAATTCCAGACGATCGGCTTCCTCGGCATCGACGGTGAAATTGAGTTCATGGGCTTTCGCCATGCGCGCCAGCTCGATCAGCTTCGGCACCAATTCCTTGAGCACGCGGTCGCGCGACAGCGGTTCGTAACGCGCATGCAGCGCCGACAATTTCACCGAGATGCCCGGCCGCTTCGGCAGCACGCCGTTGCCCGCGTTTCTGCCGATGGCGTCGATGGCGTTTACGTAAGATTCGAAATAGCGCCCGGCGTCGGCCGCGTTGCGCGCGCCCTCGCCCAGCATGTCGAAGGAATACAGGAACTCAGGGTTCGACCGCGCACGGCTGAGCGCCTCATCGATGGTCTGGCCCAACACGAAATGCGAACCGAGCAGCTTCATCGCCTGTCGCGCGGCGGTGCGCACCGCCGGCAGGCCCAGACGCTTCATCAACTGGTCGACGATGCCTTCCGGGGTTTCACCGGGATGGATGACGCGGGCGGTGATGCCGAGCGTCCAGGCCGAGGCCGACACCAGCAAAGCCGAGGAGCGGTCGTGGCGTGCCCAGTCGCCGGCCTTGAGCTTGTCCTCGATCAGGCGGTCGGCGGTCTTAGAATCCGGTACCCGGAGCAGCGCCTCGGCCAGCACCATCAGCGCCAGGCCCTCTTTGGTGGAGAGCGCATAGGCGTGCAGGAAATCTTCGACTCCCCCGATGCCGCCGATGCGAGCACGGATCGCCTGCACCAGATGGCTGGCCCTAGCGTCGATGCGCGCCTCGGCCGCGGCCGGGCGGCCGGCATTCGCCAGTAACGCGGCGGCGATGGCTTCGTCCGGCGGCGCATAGGGCGCGCGGAAGGACAATTTGCCGGGTTTGGCTGAGGCAGGCCGGACCGCCGGCATGATCAATCCTCCGAATAATCACGACACTATCTCAAACCATCCACCGGATTCCCGCGAATCGAGACGCCGGCCGAGCCGTCGTGCCCAATGAAGCGGCAGCGACTGCCATTTGTCATGCATCGGCAGGTCTTGCAGCACCGATATCTTGCTCTTTCCGGCGGCATGCTCTTTGCTGGGCACAGCCTGAATATCAGCCATGGCCGCGCTAGGCATCGCCGGGTGCTTGCGGACCTCGAGAAAAGGAACTGTGATATGCGCGTATTTAATGCCGGCCGGTCGGCAGTTGCCGGAATTCTTGCAGGACTCTTGCTGACGTCCGCCGCCACAGCGGCCGACACCAGCATCAAATTCAGCCTCGATTTCAAATTCGAGGGTCCATCGGCGCCGTTCCTGGTGCCGCTCGACAAGGGTTACTACAAAGCCGAAGGCCTCGATGTCACGATCGACTCGGCCGCCGGGTCGCTCGAGCCGATCAACCGCGTGGCGTCGGGTACCTACGACATGGGCTTCGGCGACATCAACTCGCTGATCAAATTCCGCGACGCCAACCCAGGCACCCCGCTCAAGGCGGTGTTCATGGTCTATAACCGCCCGCCGTTCGCGGTGGTGGGCCGCAAGAGCCGCGGCATCACCAAGCCGAAGGATCTCGAGGGCAAAAAACTCGGCGCCCCGGCGCCAGATGGCGCCTATACGCAGTGGCCGATCTTCGTGCAGGCCAACGGCATCGACGCGTCCAAGGTGACGATCGAGAACGTCGGCTTCCCGGTGCGTGAGCCGATGCTGGCCGCCGGCCAGGTCGACGCCATCACCGGCTTCTCGTTCTCCTCGTTCATCAACCTCAAGGACAAGGGCGTTCCGGTCGACGATATCATCGTGCTGCTGATGGCCGACTACGGCGTCAATCTTTATGGCAACGCCATCATCGTGAACCCGAAATTCGCCGCCGAGAATCCGAATGCGGTGAAGGGCTTCCTGCGCGCCTTCGTGAAGGGGCTCAAGGAAACCGTGAAGACACCGGCGACCGCGGTCGACTCGGTGCTCAAGCGCAACGACATCGCGAAGAAGCCGACCGAACTAGAGCGGCTGGAAATGGCGATCCGCGACAATATCGTCACGCCGGAAGTCAAGACCAACGGCTTTGGCGGCGTCGACAACGCACGCTTCACCAGCGCCATCGAGCAGATCGGTCTCACCTACAAGTGGAAGGCCGCGAAGCCGAAGCCGGAAGACGTTTTCGACTCTTCGTTCCTGCCGTCCGACGCCGACCGCAAGTTCAACTAGCGGCCAGCGCGAGCAATCCTGATGGCCGCGTTCGTCGCGCTCGATTCCGTCAGCCACGCCTACGGCGGCGCGGCTGACGGTACGATCGCCGTCGAGGGGCTGTCGATCTCGGTCGAGCAGGGCGAGTTCGCCGCCGTCGTCGGCCCGTCGGGTTGCGGCAAATCCACCTTGATGAAGCTCGCCACCGGCCTGCAGTTTCCGTTCAAGGGAAGCGTTCAGGTCGACGGCGAGGTCGTCACCAAGCCGGTGAAGATCGCCGGCATGGCGTTCCAGGCGCCCACCTTGCTGCCGTGGCGCACGACACTGGAAAACCTGCTGCTGCCGCTCGAAATCGTGCAGCCGCACCGTAGCCGACTTCGGCGGCACAAAGCCGAATATGTCGCGCGCGCGAAAAATCTGCTGACGTCGGTGGGCCTGCGCGATCAAGGTGACAAGTTTCCGTGGGAACTGTCCGGCGGCATGCAGCAGCGCACGTCGCTGTGCCGCGCGCTGATCCATGAACCGCAATTGCTGATGCTGGACGAACCGTTCGGCGCGCTCGACGCTTTCACGCGCGAGGAATTGTGGTGCGTGATCCGCGACCTTCAGGCCGCGCGCAAAATTACCATCATTCTGGTCACCCACGATCTGCGCGAGGCCGTGTTTCTCGCCGACCGCGTCTTCGTGATGTCGGCGCGGCCGGGCCGCATCGTCGCCGAACGCCGCATCGATCTGCCGCGACCGCGCGACCTTGAAGTGACGTTCACCCAAGGCTTCCAGGACATCGTGCACGAATTGCGCAGCCACATCGTGAAGGCACGGCAATGACGCGGACAGCGCTCCTCATCCGGCTTTCACCCTGGCTGTTCACCATCGGCCTATTCGTGATCTGGGAAGCCTCGGTGTACATCTTTAACATCCCGGTGTTTTTCCTGCCGCCGCCGACGGCGATCGCGCAAGCCTTCGTCGATTATTCCGGGCCGATCGCACGCAATTCGTGGATCACGCTGGAAACCACGTTGATCGGATTTGCACTGGCGGTCGGCTTCGGCCTTCTTCTCGGCCTGCTGGTCGGCTGGTCGCGCACGATGTATGCCGGGCTCTATCCGCTGATGATCGGCTTCAATGCCATTCCGAAAGTCGCTTTGGTGCCAATCCTGGTGCTGTGGTTCGGCATCGGGTTCATTCCGGCGGTACTGACGGCGTTCCTGATCTCGTTCTTCCCGATCGTCGTCAACGTGGCGACCGGACTTGCCACCATCGAGCCGGAACTTGAGGACGTGCTCAAGGCGCTGGGCGCCAGCAAATTCGACATCATGCGCAAGGTCGGCATTCCGCGCACGCTGCCGTATTTCTTCGGCTCGCTGAAAGTGGCGATCACGCTCGCCTTCGTCGGCTCGGTTATTTCGGAAAGCGTCGCGTCCAACTACGGCATCGGCAATTTGATGCTGCAAGCGCAGGCACAATTCCAGGTGCCGTTGATTTTCGCAGGCCTCGTGGTGCTGGCGGTCGAGGGCATCGCCATGTACGCGGCAATGGCGATCCTGGAACGGCGAATGACCGGCTGGGCGCAGCGCTCGGGTTTCGCGCAGAGCTGAAAACTAGGCGGCCGAGTTCTTGGCCCGGACCAAATCAAAAACCGGCACGAACTCGTCCGATTCCGCGGTCGTGACAGCGCCGGTTGGGCCAAGCACCTGCGCGATCAAATCGGCAAGTTGTTCGAGCGCATCGCGGTTGCGGCCTTCGCGCAGATAGATGCCGCAATGGATATGATCCAATTTCGGCAACGGTACGTCGCCCCAAACCAAGGGTGCTTCATCCCAGTTCAGCAGACCGCACGGATCGACACGCCGGCGCGCGAGCACCATGACGCCAAGCCCGGCTGCGACCGCGCCGGAAATGCTGAGCAGACTAGGGCCGACGAAAACGTCTTCCCATTCCAGCCCGGCATTTTTGAGCGCCGTGACCGCCAGGCTGCGGTTGAGGCTCTTCTCGCCGTAAGACACCAGGGGAATCGGCCGGTGGATGTCGATATCGGTATTTTCGCCGCGAACCCAGAAAACCTCTTCTTGCCAGGTATGCCGCGCATCGATTGGCGGCGTCGCGGACAGGCTCACTACCAGATCGATTTCGCCTTGCCGCAGTTCATTGACCAGCGGATCGTAGTTGTTCATTCGGACATTGAAACGAACGCCGGGCCACTTATCGCGAAAGCGCGCCAGCGTAAGCGACAGGATCGACGAGACGAAATCGCCGGGCGCGCCGATGCGAATGATCTGTTCGGCAACCCGGCTCGGGCCGCCGATTTCCATGATCTGATCGTTGATCGACAGCAAGCGCCTTGCATAGCTGACGATCATGTCGCCGTGCGGGGTCAGGCTCACGCCTTGTGCGGTGCGGTCGAACACGTCTTTGCCGAGCAGGAATTGCAGACGCTTGATCTGAGAGCTCACCGCCGGCTGGGTCACGCCGAGCGAAGCAGCAGCCTTGGTAAAGCTACGCAAATCGACGACAGCAACCAGCGTCCGCAAGAGATCTGTCGGGATATTCGTCATGTGTTGCTCTTTGCCCCGACCCCTTGAACAAGGTCGTTTGTGTACCAACTAATTTGTCCACCCGGCAGAACTGTACCACGTCCCGGATAACGTTCAATTTTCTAGTGTGAAGACTTATTGTTGCAAGAGTCTTTCCCTGCCAATTGACCCGGCGGGAAACGCGCGCGGCATCAATCACTTGATGCGCTCGAGGATGCTCACATAGTTGGCGACCGAAGTTCCACCCATGTTAAAAATACCGCCGAGCCTTGCATTATTGACTTGAAGGTCGCCGGCGGAGCCCGTGAGCTGCATCGCGGCGAGTGCGTGCATCGACACGCCGGTGGCGCCGATCGGGTGGCCCTTGGCCTTGAGGCCACCGGATGGATTGACCGGCAATTTTCCGTCCTTCTGGGTCCAGCCTTCCAGGATGGCGCGGGCGCCCTGTCCTTCGCCCGTCAGGCCCATTGCCTCGTATTCGATCAGCTCGGCGACCGTGAAGCAGTCGTGGGTTTCCACGAAGGACAGGTCGTCGAGTGACAGGCCGGATTTGGCGAGCGCCTGTTGCCAGGCCAGCGCGCAGCCTTCGAATTTGAGAATGTCGCGCTTCGCCATCGGCAGGAAATCCTGCACGTGTTCGGCGGCGCGGAACGCGACGGCTTTTTTGAGCTGAAGCGCGGTCTCGACATCGGCCAGCACAACCGCGGCGGCGCCGTCGGATACCAGCGAGCAGTCGGTGCGCTTGAGCGGGCCGGCGACGAAGGGTTTCTTCTCGCTCTCGGTGCGGCAGAAGTCGTAGCCCAGATCTTTGCGCATCTGCGCATACGGATTTCCGACGCCGTTCTTGTGGTTCTTGGCCGCGATCATGGCCAGCGCGTCTGACTGGTCGCCGTATTTCTGGAAATAGAGCCCG
>JANMSH010000233.1:0-2687 GCA_031389105.1 Hyphomicrobiales bacterium | reverse complement strand
GGCGTGTTCATGAACTGGAAATTGGTGGTGGTGCCGTTGGCAGCGGCGATGCCGGGATAGCGCTTCGCCAGCGCGTCGTAGAAATAATCGAATTGCGTCGTTGTGGCGTCGACCATGACCTCACTCCTCGGTTGAGCAGCCGTTTTTTCCGAGCGATGGGCGTTTCGTTTTCGTTTTCGCGACATCGGAATAAAGCTGCAATTTTTACACACGCACACTTAAAGTTGTGTACGCGGCCGAGGGTGGATTAGTTTTCGCCGGTGCGAAATACCTCCGATGGCGTATCGTCCAAACCGAGCGCGCGTGCCGCGGCGATCAACTCCGACATCGTGTGCACGGCGAGCTTGCGCATGGCGTTCTCGCGATGCTTGCGCACCGTGAGCGGACTGATTTTCAGTTGGCGGGCGATTTCCTTGCTGCTGTGCCCGGCCATCACGAGCTGGACGACTTGCGTCTCACGCGGCCGCAGCGGACTAGCCGCGCGCGAGAAACGCACCGGGCTGCGGGGGCTCCGAGCCTCGCGCCATCTTGACCGCGGTGGCAATCAACTGAGCTGCGCCACGCAGGCCGAGCTTTCGCATGATGCTGGAGCGATGCTTGCGCACGGTGAATTCCGAAATGCCGAGCGCTTGTGCGACCTGCTTGCCGCGCAAACTTTGGCCAATCAGCGAAAGGACTTCCTCCTCTCGCTTGCTGAGACGCGCCATATCACTTTACTCACTGCGTCAGCCCTTCCACTATTACTACTATTAGTGATATTGTTTTGTTATACACGCATAGAGTGTATCTCGCGAACAAAGGGTTCGGCGGCTCAGAAATGTCGGAGTAAAAAAGCACATTTTTCCGCACCTGCGATAATGCGCTACCGTCGGTCGTGTTCTGATGTGGACCGTTGGCGATCGACAAGAGCCACGAAGCTCTTTTCCCAGCCATTGGAGTGCCACACATACACACTCAAGCGCGTTAGCGTCTAAAACGCCCTTAGCGCCAAAACAAAATAACGGCGGGCTTTGGCCCGCCGTTTTGATTCAGATGGAGCGTTGGATCCCCGCCTTCGCGGGGATGATCGGTGGTGGCCGGCGTCAGTTATCCAAGAACGACCGCAGCTTCCTGCTGCGGCTCGGATGCTTCAACTTCCGCAGTGCCTTGGCCTCGATCTGGCGGATACGTTCGCGCGTCACCGAGAACTGCTGGCCGACTTCTTCCAGCGTGTGGTCGGTGTTCATGCCGATGCCGAAGCGCATGCGCAGCACGCGTTCTTCGCGCGGCGTCAGCGAGGCAAGCACGCGCGTCGTGGTCTCGCGCAGGTTCGACTGGATCGCGGCGTCGATCGGCAGGATGGCGTTCTTGTCCTCGATGAAATCGCCGAGGTGCGAGTCTTCCTCGTCGCCGATGGGCGTTTCGAGCGACAGCGGCTCCTTGGCGATCTTGAGAACCTTGCGCACCTTTTCCAAAGGCATTCCCAGTTTTTCGGCCAATTCCTCCGGCGTCGGCTCGCGGCCGATTTCGTTGAGCATCTGGCGCGAGGTTCGCACGATCTTGTTGATGGTCTCGATCATGTGCACAGGAATACGGATGGTTCTTGCTTGATCCGCGATGCTGCGCGTGATCGCCTGGCGGATCCACCAGGTCGCATAGGTCGAGAATTTGTAGCCGCGGCGGTATTCGAATTTATCGACCGCCTTCATCAGGCCTATATTGCCTTCCTGAATGAGGTCGAGGAATTGCAGGCCGCGGTTGGTGTATTTCTTGGCGATCGAGATGACGAGGCGCAGGTTCGCTTCGACCATTTCCTTCTTGTCCTGGCGGGCTTCGCGCTCGCCCTTCTGCACCATCTGCACGATCTTGCGGAATTCGGAAATCTCAACGCCAGTCTGCCCGGCGAGCTCGTGCACCAGCGAGCGGATTTCCTTGATCTTGTCCTTCTCCTTGGCGACCAGGTTCTTCCAGCCCTTGGCGGACAGTTTTGAAATGCGGTTGAGCCAGCGCGGATCGAGCTCCGAGCCCATGTAATTTTTCAAGAAATCGTCGCGCGTGACGCCGTAGCTTTCCGACAGCCGCATCAGGCGGCCTTCGTTCGACACCAGCCGCTTGTTGATGTCGTAGAGCTGCTCGACCAGCGAATCGATGCGCGCCTGGTTGAGCCGCAGCGACTTCACCTCGCCGATGATCTCTTCCTTGAGCTTCTTGTATTTGCGCTCCTGCGCCGGCGACAGCGTGGTGTTCTTGAGCCGGAATTCGATGTCCTGCTCCTGCAGGCGGCGCAGCCGCTTGAAGGCGTCGGCGATGTTGTCGAAGGTCTCGACGACTTTTGGCTTCAGCTCGGCCTCGATGGCGGCGAGCGACAGCGAATTCTCCATATCGTCTTCGTCGTAGTCGCCTTCGGCGGCGGGATCCTTCACCTCTTCGCCTTCGGCGGCATCGCCCGGCGCCTTGAAGGGCGTCGCCTGCGGCGGCGCGGTCGGCGCTGCGGCGGGCTGCACGACCTGAAGATGCGGCGCGCCCGGCACCGGCGTGCCGACGGCCTGCGGCACCGGCTTGCCGTCGGGACCGATGATCACCGGCGTCTGCATCTGCTTGGCATCGGGACCGGCGTAGGTCGCCTCGAGGTCGATGATGTCGCGCAGGAAAACTTTGCCTTCGTTGAGTTCGTCGCGCCAGATGATGACGGCCTGGAACGTCAGCGG
>JANMSH010000069.1:0-2142 GCA_031389105.1 Hyphomicrobiales bacterium | reverse complement strand
ACACGCTTCGCGGCCTTCGCGACGCTGCCGACGCCCGATCCGAAAGCCGCGGCCGACGAATTGGAGCGCTGCGTCGACAGACTCGGCTTCAAGGGCGCCATGATCATGGGGCTGACCCATAACCGATTCATGGACGACAAGCAGTTTCGCCCGATCTTCGAGCGCGCCGCGGCGCTCGATGTGCCGGTCTATATTCACCCCACCCCGCCATTGCAGGCGGTTCAGGACGCCTATTTCAAGGAATATCCGGCGCTCGCCGTGGCCCCGCTCGGCTTCACGCTGGAAACGCTAACCCACACTGTGCGGCTCGTCGTCAGCGGCCTGTTCGACGAATTTCCCAAGCTGAAAATCATTGTCGGTCATCTCGGCGAGACCATGCCCTTTTTGATGTGGCGGACGAATTATCTGGTGGCCGAGCGCATGAAGATGCCGCGCGCCTTCGCCGACTATTACCGCGAACATTTCTGGCTCACGACCAGCGGCTCGTTTTCCGATCCGGCGCTGACCTGTGCCATCGCTGAAATGGGTATCGGACGAATTCTGTTCTCGGTCGACTGGCCGTTCATGCAGAATGTGCCGGGGCGGCAATGGCTGGATGCAGCGCCGGTGAGTGCGCCCGATCGCGCATTGATCTTTGGCGGCAATGCGAGGAAACTGCTGAAACTCTAAAATTCATAAGAAACTACTACTGGAGGAAACACATGAAGCTTTCGCATAAAGCCGGACTGCTTGTGGCCGGACTTCTTCTGTCGGCGTCCGCAGCCTTCGCGCAAGCGCCGTATCCGAACCAGACGGTTCGCATCGTCAATCCGTTCACCGCCGGCAGCGTTAGCGACATTCTCGGCCGCGCATTGGCCGAAAGGCTCGGTGCGATGTGGGGGCAGACCGTCATTGTCGAGAACAAGCCGGGCATTGCCGGCACCATCAGCGTCGCCAAGAGCCCGGCCGATGGCTACACGCTGATATCGACGTCGAACGGTCACACCATCGTCGGCGCCCTCAATAAAAATCTCGGCATCGATCCGATCAAGGATTTCGCCGGCGTCACGCAGATTGCCTCGGTTCCGCTGGTATTGGTCGTGGCGCCAACGGTGCCCGTCAAGGATGTGAAGGAACTTGTCGCGCTGGCGAAAGAAAAACCCGGTACGTTGAATTTCACGTCGGCTGGACTGGCGAGCTCTAATTATCTGGCTGGCGAGATTTTAAAGCAGACCGCCAAGATAGACATCGCGCATGTGCCGTTTCGCGGCACACCGGAGCAGTTCACCAGTTTGATTCGCGGCGACTCGCAGTTGAGCATGGCGTTCATGGGCAATGCTTTGCCGTTCATTCAATCGGGACAAATCAAGGCGCTCGGTATCGCAACGGCCAAGCGCGTGCCGCAATTGCCTGACGTGCCGACGATGGCTGAAGCCGGCCTGCCGGACTACAAATACGATTCCTGGTTCGCGATTATGGCGCCCGCAGGAACCCCGGCGCCGATTGTCAAGAAGATCAGCGAGGACATCGCTACGATCCTCAAGACTCCGGAGATGCAGGCGCGCTGGCAGTCGCTGGGCGCCATTACGATTACGAGCACGCCCCAAGAACTCGACGCCCTCATCCGTTCGGACTCGGAACGTTACGGCAAGGTGTTGCAGGCCGCCGGCGTCACGCCGCAATAGCGGCTAGCGCTTACGCGTCATGAAGGCCGTGAACGCGGCCTGCGCTTCGGCGGATTGAAGCCGTTCTTTGAACTGTTCGGCTTCTTCGTCGATGCGCGCGACAATCTCTTCCGGGTTGCCGCGCATCAGGCGGCGCGCGGCGAGCACAGCCTGCGGCGGCAGCGCGGCGATGGCCTGCGCGGCCCTCATCGTCTCGGCTTCGACCGCGTCGGGCGCGGCGATGGTGTTGATCAGTCCGGCGTCTTTGGCCTCGTCGGCGGTGAGCGGACGTCCCATGACCAGAAGCGAGAATGCCTTTGCGTGACCCATAAGCCGCGGCGCGATCAAACTGGAAGCCGCTTCCGGCACCAGCCCGAGGCTGACGAAGGGCGTCGAGAACCGCGCTTCTGCGCTGGCGACGACGTGATCGCAATGCATCAGCATCGTGGTGCCGACGCCGACGGCGTTGCCTTGCACCGCGGCGACCAGCGGCGTCTCG
>JANMSH010000207.1:0-32543 GCA_031389105.1 Hyphomicrobiales bacterium | reverse complement strand
GCCGCGCGCGACAGGATGATTTCCGGCGCGCCCAACGCTTGCGCAAAGTCGTGTGCGGAGAGGCCGATGCGGCGTTCCGGCGGATCGAGCCCGAGATCGCGGCGCATCGGGCGGCTGAGCCAGGGATCGCTGCGCGTTTCCGGCGGCCACGTGGCCTCGTTGAGGCCGCCTAGCACGACGCGGTCGATCGATTGCAGGCGCGCTTCCAGCGGGCCGAAGATGCGCACGCGCACGTCTCTTATTTCGGGCCGCCGCACCACGCGGTCGCCAATGGCGGTGTGAAACAGCTCGGCGTAACCGCCTATCGCGACGGCAAGGCCGGCAGCGGTCGGGCTGAGCGCCAGATCTTCGAAGGCGCGGGCGAGCGCGACGCCGTCATTATTGACAAAAGCGGCGATCTCGCCTTTGGCGTTGGTGCCGAGCGCGGCGATCACCTCGCGGTGCTGAGTGGCGAGATGGCTGAGCGGCTTGTCGCGTTTGAGATTTTCCAGCGGCGCCAACGCTGCTGCCAGCCGCGCGATCAATTCGGCGGCGACGTCGAACTCATCGTCGGCAATGAGCCAGCGCGGATCGCTGCGGTGCATCGCGTCGCGGTTGGCGCGAAACGTCGAAAGCGCATGTTCAAGCCCGTTCGACCCGGCGCGCGGGCGCGGACCGCGCAGCAGCGCGCATTCCAGCGTGGCGGTGGCCTTGGTGTGGCCGCCAGCGGCGGCGCCCAGCCGCAGCAGCGGATGTTTCAGTAGCGCCAGCAGCGTCACCGGATCGAGACCTTTCAGCGCCGCTTCGGCGGCCAGCCGCGCGAAGACGCCGGCCGGCGTGTCGGCCAGCGCATCGCCGCCGGAGTCGTCGACCGGAACTTTCCAGCGCTCCAACGCGGCGACGACGCGGCGCGCCAGTGCGCGGTCGGGTGAAATGAGGGCGGCGGTCTTGCCCGGAGTCTCGGCGGCTTCGCGTAAGCATACCGCGATGGCGAGCGCTTCTTCCTCGGCGTTGGCCGCCTCGATCATGGCGACGGACTTCAGCGCGTTGTCGGTGGCGGCGTCGAAATCTGCTGCGCTTCGCCGCGCCAGCCAGTGTTCGGTGGTGGCGGCGGGGCGTAACGCTTCGGACACCAGCATCTCGCGACCATGCGATGCTGGCGCGCTCAGCGGCTGCACGTCACTCCGGGTAATGCCGATACGTGCCAGCAATGCCTGCATCGCAAATTGCGCGTGGCCAGCCGCCGGCGTGCCATCATGGGTCTTGTCCTCGCTCCCCGCGATCGCCTTCCACGACGCGTCGTCGAGGTCGGTGTCGAGGCCGGGCAGCACCACCGCGCCATGCGGCAGCTTGGCGATGGTGGCGAGCAATTTGGCGGTGGCCGGCATCGAGCCGGTGGAACCTGCGGCGATCACCGGGCCGGTGCTGGAGGCGAGGCGCTTTCCCTCGGCCTCGATCAGCCTGTCGCGGCGTTCGGCGGGTTCGATGGCGCCGCGCTCGGCGCGGATCGCCGGCCAGGTTTCGCGCGCGATCTTGAGGAAGCGCAGCGAGAGTTGCCAATAGCGATCGAGATCGTCCGGCACCAAGCCGTCGAGCGCCTTCCAGTCGACCTGCCGCGTTGTCATGTCGTCGATCAGCCGGGCGAGATCGTCGGCGAGGCCGAGCGCGGCCTGCGGCGTATTGGCGATCAGCTCGGCGCCTTGCGCGCCGCGCACTTCCGGCGAATTTGCCCATTTGAGAATGAGCTCGGCCAGCAGCAGGCGGCGTTCGAGCGGCGCGATGGCTTCCGGCAGCGTCAGCGCGGCTTGCGCGAGTTCCCCGGTGGCGGCCTGGGCGAATACGATCTCGTCCTCGTCGAGGTCGCCGATCGCAACGATGCGCGGCAGGATCGCGGCGTCGCCCTTCATTTGTTCGAGGAAGGCCTCGCGGGCGAGGCGGCAGGCACGCCTCGTCGGCAGATACAGCGTGGCGCGGGCAAGTTCGAGCGGATCGTCAGAGGCCGGAAAGCCCGGCACCAGTTTACCGGCGCGCAAGGTATCGATCAGCGCCGCCAGAAACGGCGCCGAGGCGGGGATGTTGAAAACATTGGCTTTCGCGGCCGGCATGGGCCTCGAATCTATACACGCTTTGGCGAAGCGCTACTCCGTGCTGGCCTTGATCGCGGCTTCGGCGGCGCCGATGGCCTCGGGCGTGCCGACATGCATCCACAGGCCTTCCAGTCGCAGGCCGGACAGGCGGCCGGCTTCGGCGGCACGCATGAACAGTGTGGTCAGCGAGAACTTGCCCTCTGGCGCATCTTTGAACAGTGCGGGCGAGAGGATCGCAGCGCCAGCGTAGACAAAT
This sequence comes from Hyphomicrobiales bacterium, assembly GCA_031389105.1. Taxonomy (GTDB): domain Bacteria; phylum Pseudomonadota; class Alphaproteobacteria; order Rhizobiales; family Xanthobacteraceae; genus Pseudolabrys. The sequence goes on along the minus strand of JANMSH010000207.1, from coordinate 30,221 downwards.
GGCGCGACTACGCGCTCGGGCCGCGCCGTCAGCCGGCCGTCGGATGCCATATTGAAATCGCCGCGGCCGTCATAGCCGATGCTTCCGGCGATCGGCGCCAGCAGCAGCAGCGCGTCCATCGTGGCGGGGTCGAAGGTCTCGGCGAGCCGCGTGAGGTTCGGCTTCACGCCGTCGATCCAGATGGTGTCGGCATTCATCAGAAAAAAGGGTTTGTCGCCCAGTGCCGATAACGCCTTGACCACGCCGCCGCCGGTATCGAGGAGAATCCCGCGCTCGTCGGAGATCGCGATCTGCGGCCGGGCGCGGCCTTTGACGTGATCGATGATCTGCTCGGCGAAATGATGGACGTTGACCACCGCGCGCTCGATGCCGGCGTCGCCGAGCCTATCGAGCACATGGTCGAGCAGCGGTTTGCCGTCCACCTTTACCAAAGGCTTCGGCATCGTATTGGTGAGCGGGCGCATGCGCGTGCCCATGCCGGCCGCCAGCACCATGGCGCGGCGCGGCGAATTGGTTGTCGTCGCGTTCATTTCAAGGCTTTCAAGGGCGGCACGTGGAGCTTGTACCAGGCCTGCAACGGCGCCAGCGCGGGATGCGCCAGCGAGCGTTGCAGATAGGCCCATACCCGCGGCAGATGACGCAAATATTGCGGCTTGCCGTCGCGCTTCTCGAGCCGTGCGAAGATTCCGAGAATTTTCGAGGCGCGCTGCGCGGCCAGTGTCGCATAGGCGCGCGCAAAGGACGGCGCGTCGAAGCCAGGCTCGGCGCTCATGCGCGCCCGCGTGTAGCGCGACAGCAGTGAGATCTCCATCAGCTCCGGCACATCGACGCGGGCGTCCTGCAACAGCGAGGCGAGATCGTAGCCGGGCGAGCCCATCACCGCGTCCTGGAAGTCGAGCAGGCCGATGCGGCCGGTACCCTGGCGTTCCGGCAGCCACATCAGGTTGGGCGAATGATAGTCGCGCAACACCCAGGTCGGCGGCGCCTGGATGATCGGCAGCAGCGCGTCGCGCCACAGCGAGAGATAGACGTCGCGCTTGTTGTCGGAAATTTTGGCGTCGAGTTTCGGCAGATACCAGTCGAGCAGCAATTCGGCTTCGATCAGCAGCGCCTCCAGATCATAGCGCGGCAAACGATATTCCACACCCGGCTCGACCGGCAGCATGTCAGGCAAGCGGTTGCGGTGCAGCGCCGCGAGCACGTCGACCGCTACCTCATAGCGTGCCTCGATCGGTGCCGGCGGATCGCCCGCCACCACCACATCGCGGCCGAGATCCTCGATCAGCAGCAATCCCGCCTCGCGGTCGGCGGCGAAAATCGCCGGTGCCGAGAAGCCGCGCTCGCGCAACGCCTCCGTCATGGCCACGAACGGCGTGACGTCCTCGGCCAGATGCGCGATGGCGCTGTATGGTTTGCCATCACGCACAATGGGCCCATCGGGACGCCGCGGCGCGTTCATCAAAATGTAGCTGGCGCCGTCGACCGTGAGCCGTTCATAGGCTCGGCTCGACGCGTCGCCCTGCATATGTTTGCGCTCGGCCAGGCCGAAACCGGCGCGCGCCAGGAAGCGGCGGATGATGGCGATGCGTTCGGTCTTGGCCGCGAAGGTGCCGTAGCCAGTGACGCGCGCGTTGCGGAACGTCTCGCCCTGCTGCGGCGACAGCGTCAGCGCGACGTCGAGCCGGTTGGGCGGCAGGAAACCCGCGGCGCGGTCCGGCCATTCCAGCAACGTCACGGCATTCTCAGACGCATCCTCGAAGCCGAGTTCGGCGAGTTCGCCAGGGCCGGACAGCCGATAGAGATCGGCATGCAGCAGGTTGAAGCGCGGCAATTCGTAGGCTTGCATCAGCGTGAAGGTCGGGCTCGGTACCTCGATGCTTTCGTCGCCGCCGATATGGCGGATCAGCGCCCGCGCGAAGGTGGTCTTGCCGGCGCCGAGGTCGCCCGACAGCGTGATCAGGTCGCCGGGCGTAATGACCGCGGCGATGTCCGTCATCAGCCGGCGGGTGGCCTGCTCATCCTCGAGCGCCACCGTGAAGCTGAAATTGTCGGAGGCCGTGGGAAACATCGAATCATCCGCGTGAAGACCAAAACCTTATAGCGGCGCGGGTGGAAGGCGACCGCCAAAAGCGGAAATGGCGGATTTCGGCTGTTAATTGCGCCGGTCCTCTCAATCCGGGCCATTCCGGGCGCGGTTCCAAATTAACGCTGATGCCGTGTGGTTCCCTGCAACTAAAGGTTAAGCAAACCGGCGTTTTAACCGATTGACTCATCATTCGATTACGTCTGCCCGCTAGATTTTACGTTCCTAATGGGATTCCGGGCGTGTCGACATTCCTGCGTAAAATCCGTTCGATCTGGCGTCGCCGCAACGTTTGCGAGAGCGAACGCTTGCAGCCGCAGCAGGCCGAAAAATACGACAACGATCAGGCGCAGCGGCTGACGATGGTGTTCAACAATATTCCGCAAGGAATATTGATGTTCGATTCGAACATGCATCTCGTCGTGTGCAACGACCACTATTTGCAGATGTATAATCTGTCCGCCGACATCGTGAAGCCGGGTGCTTCGCTGCTTGATATCTTCCGGCACCGGGTTGAACGTGGCCATCTCAAAGGCAACCCCGAGGAATACACCGCCGATACGCTGAAGCGTTTCGAAAATAATCAGGTCGTGCGCCGCGTCATCGAAACCGAAGATGGCCGCGAAATCGTCATCACCGACTATCCGGCCGCCGACGGCGGGTGGGTCGCCATGCACGAAGATCGCACCGAAATCCGGCGGCGCGACGAGTCGTTCCGTCTGTTGTTCGACAACAACCCGATGGCGATGTGGCTGTTCGACCGCGAAACGCTGCAATTCGTCGCCGTCAATGACGCCGCGCTGACGTGTTACGGCTACACCCGCGAACAATTTTTATCGATGAAAGTAACCGCTACTCACGCCGAGGGCGGCCCCAGCGCCGAAGCGGCTATTCGCGCGCTGCCGGAAATCCAGAACGATCAAAACGTCAAGCTGCATCGCCGCGCCGATGGAACGACGTTTTCGGTTGCAATCTGTTCGCGCGTCATGAGTTACGAAGGTCGCAAAGTACGGGTCTCCGCGGTCAACGACATCACCGCGCAAAAGCTGGCCGAGAACGATCTACGCCGCACCAAGAAGTTTCTCGATACGGTGATCGAGCACGTTCCGTTGCCGATCGTGGTGAAAACCGTGAAGGACAGGCGCTTCACGCTGATCAACAAGGCGAGCGAGGAGTTGCACGGCTATCGCCGCGACGACACCGTCGGCAAAACGCTGTACGACATTTTCCCGAAGAAACGCGCCGATCAGATCTCGGCGCAGGATGCGGAATGCCTGCAGACCGAAGAGAAGATGGTGATGCGCGAGTATCCCATTCCAACGCCCTATGGCGACCGTCTGATCGTCACCAAGAAGGTGGCCATTGCCGGCGATGACGGCGAGCCCGAATACATTCTGACGCTGATCGACGATGTGACGGAAATACGTGAGAGCGAGCGGCGCATCGCGCATATGGCGCATAGCGACCCGCTCACCGATCTGCCGAACCGCGCGGCTTTCAACGAGCGCCTGGGTCTCACCCTGAAAATTGCCGAGGCGGAGCACACCGGCTTTGCCATTTTGTGCATGGATCTCGACGGCTTCAAGGATATCAACGACATTTACGGCCACGCGGTTGGCGACGCGCTGCTGTGCCAAATAGCGGACCGCCTGCGCGCCGTGGCCGACGGCTGCTTCATCGCGCGGCTCGGCGGCGACGAGTTCACGATGATCGCCGCCAACCGGACGAAGGCTCATCTCGAACTGCTGGCCGAGCGGTTGCGCGCCGCCTTTGTCAAAGACTTCGACGTCGGCGAGCTCCGGCTGCCGCAAGGCTTGAGCATCGGCGTCGCGATCTATCCGACTGACGGCACCGACGCCAAGACGCTATTGAACAACGCGGACGCCGCGCTCTATCGCGCCAAGGCGGAAGGCTCCGGCACGGTTGAGTTCTACAAGACGGAAATGGCGACGCGGCTGCGCGAACGCGCTGCGCTGCAGGCGGATATGAAATCCGCCATCCAGAACGACGAACTGCGATTGCACTATCAGCCGCAGTTGAAGATCACCGGCGAAGTAAAAGGCTTCGAAGCCTTGACCCGCTGGAAATGCTCGAAGCGCGGCATGGTGCCGCCGTCCGAGTTCATTCCGCTGGCCGAGGAAAGCAGCCTTATTCTGTTGCTGGGCGAATGGGTTTTGCGCGAAGCCTGCCGCGAGGCCGCGTCCTGGGAGCGGCCGCTGAATATCGCGATCAACGTCTCGCCGGTGCAGTTTCGCCATGGCGACCTGCCGCGGCTGGTCCACTCGATTCTGCTGGAAACCGGGTTGCCGGCCAATCGGCTCGAGCTCGAAATCACCGAGGGTGTCTTGATCGACGACTTCGCCCGTGCGCTGTCGATCCTGCGCCGGCTCAAGGCGCTTGGCGTGCGGATTGCGTTGGACGATTTCGGCAAAGGTTACTCGTCGCTGTCGTATCTGCGCGCGTTCCCGTTTGACAAGATCAAGATAGACCGTTCGTTCATTTCCGATCTCGGCAGCAACCAGCAATCGGTTGCGATCGTGCATGCGGTGATCGGCCTCGGCCGTAGCCTCAACATTCCGATTCTGGCCGAAGGCGTGGAGACCCAGGCGCAGCATGCATTCCTGGCGCAGGAAGGCTGTCACGAAGTGCAAGGCTATTTGACTGGGCGCCCGCTCGATATTGCGGAGTACGCCGAAGTCGTCGGCCGCAAGTCGGTTGCGAAAGTGCGCGCGATCGCGAGCTAAAGCGCGCTGCCACTTTAGCGCCACTTTTTTTCCGCACGGGCACCGCGGTTCCCTAAGCCAATCACAACAATGCCATCGTTGCAAAACGTTTTGCGGTTTCGCGTGTGCAATGCGGAACGCTTGCGTGCGACCTTTGTTTGCATGGTGGGCGGCTGATTAGAATTGAAGGAACATTATGATGCGTAAAATTCTCCCCGCACTGACGCTTACCGCCGTGGCGGCTTTCGCCGCACCGGCGCTGGCGGAACCGGATGGCGTCAACCCAAACTACAGCCGCTACTACGTTGCGCCGGTCGCGGGCGCTGTGGTCGGCACCGCGGTTGGTGTTGGTCTTTATCAGGGTTGGTACGGCAGCAGCGCGTTTGCGACGGCGGCGGGCGCTACTGCTGGTACCGCGGCCGTCGTGGGCGGCGTTGCCGGTGTTGGCACGCTCGCACTGATCGAAGGCCTCACCGCGAAATGCCACGGCTTCGGCATTCTCTGGACCGCACGCAGCGAATGCGTGAATGGCCAGTGGATCGGCGACGGGCCGCGCCGCCGCGTGAGCATGCGCTAGTTCGCTTCGCCGTTGATGAGAGTGCAGAAGACCTCCGCGGTTCGCCGCGGAGGTTTTTTGCTATCGGATCAAGCCGCGGATTGACGCGCCGTCGGCTTTTCGGCCTGCTCGGCCGGAAACACGCAGGTCACCGTGGTGCCGTGTCCCAGCGTCGAATCGATGTTCACGGTGCCGCCGTGCAATTCGACGAATGAGCGCACCAGCGAAAGCCCCAAGCCGGTGCCGCGGTGCTCGGAGCCGCGCGAGTCGGTCTCGAACCAGTCGAACACTTTGTCCTTCTGATCCGGCGGAATGCCGGGGCCGCGATCGGTGACAGTGAAGACCACGGCCTCGGCACGCCGTTCCGCCGACAGCGTGACGGTACCGTTCACCGGCGAGAAGCCGACGGCGTTGGACAAAAGATTGAAAAGAATTTGGCGCAGCCGCCGCTCGTCGGCGGTGAAGTTGCCGATGCCGGGCGGAGCGTCGATCTCCAGCTTGAGATTGTCCTTCACCAGCCGGTCCAGCACGCCTTCGGCCGCCGCTTCCATGCTGGCGCGGATATCGACCTCGCCGAGGGTTAGCGACATGGCGCCGGCGTCGATGGTGGCGAGGTCGAGGATGTTGTTGATCAACGCCAGCAACGCATTGGTCGAGGTGGTGATGTAGCCGAGGTATTCGTGCTGCTTTTCCGTGAGAGAACCAAAGGCAGGCTCGCCGAGGAAATGCGCAAAGCCAATGATGTTGGTGAGCGGCGAGCGCAGCTCGTACGAGACGTGATGCACGAAATCGATCTTGATGCCGTCGGCAGCGACCAGCGCCTCGTTGCGTTCGCGCAGCGCGCGCTCAACATTCACGGTGTCGCTGATGTCCTGGAACGTGACCAGCGTGGCGCCGTCCGGCAGCGGCATGGTGGTCATGTCAATCATCATGCCGTCGCGGCGTTCGATGCGAGCCACCATCGGTTCGCGCTCGTCGATCGCGGTCACCGCGCCGCGCAGGTTGCGCCACACCGCATTATCGTCATGTAGCGCCTGGCACCAGGCCGCCACCGCTTCGATATGCGGATGCCGATCGAGCGATTCGGGCGCCAGCTTCCACATGCGCTGGAACGCCTGATTGTGCAGGCGGACGCGGCCGTCGCTGCCGAACACCGCGACGGCTTCGGCCAGATGATCGAGCGTCTCGCTCTGCACCTTGATCAGCGCGTCGTAGCGGCGATGCATCGCCAGCCGTTCGGTAACGTCGTCGTAAAGGTAGGTGACGCCGCCTTCCGGATTGGGCGTGGTGACGACGCGCAGCGTGCGGCCATCCGGCAGATGCCACATGTGCTCCTTTGGCTCGACCGCGCGATAGGCTTCGTACAGCGCCAGCTTCCATTGCCGGAAGTCCTGTTCCTCCGGCAGCTTGCGGCCGGTGCGCAAGGCATCGAGCACCGCGCTGTCGGTCGGCGTCTCATCGAGCAGCGCAGGCGCGAGATCGAACAATGATCGGAACGCGGTGTTGTAGAAGATCAACTTGCGGTCGACGTTGAAGATGGCGACCCCGGTCGCCAATTGGTCGAGCACGCGGCGGTGCGCCTCGACCATGCGCGCGAGTTCGGTGCGCATGGTTTCGACCTCGGTGCGGTCGATCGCCATGCCGGCGCTGCCGGCGCCGCTCGGGGCATCGACCACGTCGAAAATTCGCCGCGATCCGGCGGCGATGGCCGGCAGCCGCCCGGAATAGGCCTCGCCGATGCTGCGGGCGCGGGCCAGTTCGTGACGTGCGCCGCGGTCCAGCAACTCGACCTCGCGCGCCACGGCGTCGGTGGAATCTTTGGCTTCGACGGCGCTGGCATAGGCGGAATTCACGAACACCAGCCGCCCTGCGGCGTCGCGCGCCCACACCGGCGCCGGCAATGAATCGAGCAATGCTTTCATGGTCTCGACGTCGCTCAGCAGCTTGTCGTGGCGCGCGGCCAAGTCGATGAGTTCGTGCTCGATGCCGCTGACGTCGCGCAGCCGCAGCACGGCGCGTCCGCCGACGGCGCGGCCTTCGGCTTCTATCGGACGCCCGGCCGTGGTGGTCAGCGTCATGACGAAGCCGCGGCCCTCGGCGCGCAACGTCTCGACCGCATGCTCCATGCGCTGCGCCGCCGCCGCCTCGAGCCAACTGCCGAAAGCCAGCACACGCTCCGGCACGCTGCCCGGCAGGATGATGCTGCTGTCGCCGAGAATATCCGGCTCGTCGGACGCCGCCGCCCACGCCACCAGCACCTGCGGCTCCGACATCAGCATGGTCTTGAGCCGGTTGATCTCGGTGTTCAGTTCCATCGTTTGTTCGCGCGATGCCGCCTCGGCGCGGTCGGCGGTCTTGCGGGTGCGCAACAACGCGATGGTCGCGAGCACGGCGAAGATGAGAAGGCCGAGCGTCAGCGTGAGGGTGGCGACTTGCTGCTGACCGAGCGCGCTCATGACGCGATCGACGGTATCGACCACACCCATGATTGCGTTCATCGCAACGCCCGCCTCGGCGCGCGTTGGCGCGCCGGCGGCGATGCAGAGATTTGCGATCAGGAAGGCGACAAGGAGACCGCCCCGCTTCGGACGAGAACGCAGCCTCTCGTTCGCCGTCCGGATTGTCTCCGGCATTCAGGCTTGCCCCAGGGATTAGGGGACGGCGTCCGCCACACCGTCCACGAATCGTTGGACTTTACTCCCAAGGGGAATCGCGCCGAAAGAGTCCAGACCGTGAACGTGTTATTTCAGGCGACTGCTTGCGCTATTTCAGGCCTTCGGCCTGTTTGGCAATGTCTTCGACATTGATGCGTCCCAGCGCCGCGGAGAACGTGCGCTCGGCTTCCGCCAGCGCCGGCCGCACCACGTCGCTGATCAGCGCGGATGACGGCAGTGGCGGCTCGTCGGCCTCCTCAGCGCTGCCGGCGGCGCGCAGGATATCCTCGGCGGTGATGAGCTTGCGCTCGCGCGCGAGTTCGTAGCCGCCGTGCGGCCCGCGCACGCCCTTCAGGATGCCGTCGCGCACCAGTGCCTGCAGAACGGGCTCAAGATGGCGGGGAGGAAGCTTGTGACGCGCGGCTAACGCTTTGGCGGACACCGGCCGGCCATGAGCGTGAATAGCGACATCAATGACGGCTGCGATCGCAAGGATGCCCTTGCGAGATACTAAAGGCATAAGATGGCACCACTGTAACTAATTGCAGTGGTAATAGGCTACAGTCAGTGAACCGTCTAGGTGTTAACATGGCGCAGGTCGATTCAACCGCCGGTCGAGCCGAATCCGCCGCCGCTGCGAAGCGTTTCGTCGAGGGTGCTGACTTCGCGCAACTGCGCACGCGCTATGGCTGCAATCACCAACTGCGCGATTCGCATGCCACGGGTGATGCTCACCGAATCACTCCCCAAATTCACAAGCAATACCTGTAATTCGCCGCGGTAATCCTCGTCGATGGTGCCGGGCGCGTTGAGTACCGTCAGTCCATGGCGCGCGGCAAGGCCGGAGCGGGGCCGAATTTGGCCTTCGGTGCCTTCGGCAAGCGCGATCGCAATGCCGGTCGGCACCAGTGCGCGCGCGCCGGGCGCTATCACCAGCGGCGCATCGGCCGGTACCGCGGCCATCAGATCGAGCCCGGCGGCGAGCGCACTTTGATAAGACGGCAGTGGTAGATCGTGGCCGTGCGGCAGGCGCATGATGTGCAGTTCAGTGGTGCTCAAGGTTTTGCTCCGTTGACGGCTTCGGCGATACGCGCGATCAGCATCGCGGCGACGTCTTGCTTGCTCTGCGGCGGCCAGGGATCGATGCCCTTTGCCGTTACCAGTTGAATGGTGTTGCGATCGCCGCCCATGATGCCGGTTTGCGGCGACACATCGTTGGCGAGGATCCAGTCGCAGGCTTTGCGCGCCAGTTTGTCTTTGGCATTGGCGGCGACGTTCTCGGTTTCCGCGGCAAAGCCGATCACCAGCTTGGGCCGCTGCGACTTGCGATGCGCGATGGCCGACAGGATGTCGGGATTTTCCGTGAGCGACAGATCGGGCGTCGCCTGACCGGCTTTCTTCTTGATCTTCTGTTCGCCGGCATTGGCTACGCGCCAGTCGGCGACGGCCGCAGCAAAGATCGCAATGTCGACCGGCAGCGCGCGTTCGACCGCTTGCAGCATGTCGCGCGCGGTTTCGACCTTCACGATGGTCACGCCCGGCGGATCGGGCAGGTTCACCGGGCCGCTGATCAGCGTGACGTTGGCGCCGGCGGCCGCAGCGGCCATCGCAATGGCGTGGCCCTGCTTGCCGGATGAGCGGTTGGCGATATAGCGCACCGGATCGATCGGCTCATGCGTCGGGCCCGATGTGATCAATACGCGCTTGCCGGCGAGCGGCTTGTCCGTGCTCGCGGTCAATAATTTTTCCGCGGCGGCGGCGATATCGAGCGGCTCCGCCATTCGGCCAATGCCGCGTTCGCCAGATTCCGCCATTTCGCCTTCGTTCGGCCCGATCACCGCGACGCCGTCGCTCGTCAGCTGCGCAAGATTACGTTGCGTCGCCTTGTTGGACCACATCAGCGGATTCATCGCCGGCGCCAATAGAATCTTCGCATCGGTCGCGAGCATCACGGCGGTGGCGAGATCGTTGGCGTGACCATTCGCCATCTTTGCCATCAGGTCGGCGGTCGCCGGCGCGACGATGACGAGATCGGTCTCCCGTGCCAGGCGAATATGGCCGACGTCGAACTCGCTCTGCGCGTCGAACAGATCGGTGAAGACGCGTTCGCCGACGAGCGCGCCGGCCGCCAGCGGCGTAACGAATTGCTCGGCGGCCTTGGTGAGGATGCAACGCACTGCGATGCCGCGCTCCTTCAGCCGCCGGATCAGGTCGAGCGATTTGTAGGCGGCGATGCCGCCACCGATGATCAGCAGCACGCGCTTGGTGCCGGGTGTGGCCGCTGCACAGCGCGGCGCGTTCGGTGCCGGCGGGTTGATGGTCTCAAGCGCCTCAGACCCGGTCTCGTCGGCCGCCGCGCGCAAAATCGTGCGCACCTCGTCCTCGACCGAACGCCCGCTACGCGCCGCTCGAAGCCGCAATTGCTTCTTCAGCCGGTCATCAAGTTGTCGGATAGTGAGCGAGGCCATGACTAAATCCGCTGCGGTTCAAGATATTTAGCACCAAGGTGATTGCATTGCAATCAGTGCAATCACATGCCGAATTATCTCCATGCTTGACCAGCCAAGCCATTTTATGTATTTAACCGTTAGGTTATTTAACTGAACGGTTCATAACAGATGCAGCTCGCCCCCGACGGTCTCAGCGCTACCTTTTCGGCTCTCGCCGATCCGACGCGCCGCGCCATTCTGGCGCGCCTCGCGCGCGGTGAAACGTCGGTGTCGGAATTGGCCAAGCCGTTCGAGATGAGCATGCCCGCCGTCTCGAAGCATCTCAAAGTGCTGGAGCACGCCGGCCTGATCACGCGAAGTCGCGATGCGCAGATGCGGCCGTGCAAGATCGATGCGACTGCGCTCAAGGCTGCCGATGACTGGCTGGAAGAGTATCGCCGGCTTTGGGAGCAGCGGCTCGATCGACTCGAGGATTATCTCAAGGCCGTTCAGATCCAGGCGAAGACCGCTCAGGCCGACGAACCGAAAGGCGCGGCGAATAAAGCCAAGGGTAAAATCCGTGGCCGAAAAAAGTAGCTCAGGCGATGGTCCGCAAGGCGCTGCGCAAATCGTCGGCGCTGCCGTGCGAAATCTGGAACTCCACTTCGACATGCGTTTGCTTCCAGATCGGGAACGCCTTGCCCAGCAACACGCGTCCGGACGCCGTGATGGTCAGCCGCCGGCTGCGCTTGTCTTCCTTGTCGACCGACACCTTCACCAGCTTGCGCCGCTCCAGCGGCTTGAGCGCTGCGGTGAGCGTGGTGCGGTCCATCGCGAGCAACGCAGCGACGCTGCCGATGGTCGGCGGCTCGGGCCGGTTCAGCGAATTCAAAAGCGAGAACTGGCCGTTGGTCAGATCGAGCGGTCGCAGCGCTTCATCGAACTTGCGTGCCAACGCGCGCGCCGCGCGCTGGACATGCAGGCACAGACAGGCGTCCCGCACCTCAAGAGTTGCGGCGAAAGGAAGCTCCGGCAGTTCGCGGGTTGACATATTTGAATATATGTTGATATCAACCCAATAGTCAATGACGTAAAAGCAGAGTGAGGAGATATCCCATGCAAGTTCAGACCTATCTGATGATGGACGGCCGCGCCGACGAGGCGATCGAATTCTACAAGAAAACGGTCGGCGCTACCGTCGGCATGCTGATGCGCGCCAAGGACGCCCCTGAGGGTTCGTGTGCGCCGGGCTCCGAGAACAGCATCCTGCACGCCTACCTCACCGTCGGCGAGACCGGCATCATGATGTCGGATGGCTACAACAAGGGTCAACCGAAGTTCGAAGGCTTCGCGCTGTCGATCGCCACCAAGACCGAGGCTGAAACCGACACGCTGTTCAACGCGCTGGCCGAAGGCGGCGAAGTCACCATGCCGCAAGCCAAAACGTTCTTCTCGCCGCGCTTCGGCATGTTGAAGGACAAGTTCGGCGTGCAGTGGATGATCCTGGTGGCGCAGCCGTAAGCGGCATCAAAGAAACCGAGTGGAGGACACCATGGCTGCCGAGCCCGCGACTCAAAGCAAGGACTTCGTCATTTCACGCGTGCTCGCCGCGCCGCGCGAATTGGTGTGGGAATGCTTCACCAAGCCCGAGCGCATGAAACAATGGTGGGGCCCCAGTGGCGTCACGATCACCAAATCCGAGATGGATCTTCGAGTGGGCGGCACCTACCACTACGGCATGCGGCAGCCCGACGGAACCGTGATGTGGGGCCGGCAGATCTTCCGCGAGATTGCCCCGCCGGAACGGCTGGTGTTCATCAACTCGTTTTCCGACGAGGCCGGCGGCCTGGGTCGTCACCCGCTGGCGCCGAGCTGGCCGATCGAGATGATGTCGATCTTCACCTTCGAGGAAATGCCGGGCGGCAAAACCAGGTTCACGGTGCATTGGACGCCGTACAACCCGACCGAGGAAGAGCGCACGACCTTCGACACCGGTCACGACAGCATGACGATGGGTTGGAGCGGCACGCTCGACAAGCTCGTCAATTATCTTGCAAGCGTGAAAGGTTAGACCATGGCCATAGCCCGCCAGAAAATCGTGCCCTGCCTGTGGTTCGACACCAAGGCCGAAGACGCCGCCAAGTTTTACGTCGGCATCTTCAAGAACTCCCGTATCGGCCGCATCAGCCGATTTCCCGACGCGGGCAAGGAGATCCACGGCAAGAACGCCGGTACGGTCATGACCGTCGAGTTCGAACTCGAAGGTCAGACTTTCACCGCGCTCAACGGCGGGCCGCAATTCACCTTCGACGAAGCCATTTCGTTTCAGGTGATGTGCGAGTCGCAGGAAGAGATCGATCATTACTGGAGCAAGCTCACCGCCGGCGGCGGCGAGGAAGGCCCGTGCGGCTGGCTCAAAGACCAATTCAAACTGTCCTGGCAGATCGTCCCCAGCATCGTTCCCGAGTTGATGTCCGGTGGCCCCGAAAAGGCCGCACGCGTGATGGACGCTTTCATGAAGATGAAAAAGCTGGACATAGAAACACTCAAAAGCGCGGCCGGCTGACACCGGCAGCCAATACAACATTCAAAAGTGTCAAGGAGATTGCGATGACCTATGTCGATGGATTTATCCTTCCCGTACCGAAGAAAAATCTCGGCGCCTATCGCGCCATGGCGAAGAAGGCTGGCAAAGTGTGGATGGAGCACGGCGCGCTTTCTTACGTCGAATGCGTCGCCGACGACGTTAAGCTCGGCAAGCGAACGTCGTTCCCGCGCAGCGTCAAGCTCAAGCGCGGCGAAGTCGTGGTGTTCTCGTGGATCACCTACAAATCGCGCACGGCGCGCGATCGCATCATGGACAAGGTGATGAAGGACAAGCGATTGGTGGCGATGATGAATCCCGCAGCCATGCCGTTCGACGCCAAGCGCATGATCTTCGGCGGCTTCAAGTCCTTCCTCGAACTGTAACCCCGATCGCCCCATGCCCGCTGCTTCCGGTACCAAACCATCCGCTGAACTCGCGTTGACCATCACGCGCGTCTTCGACGCGCCGCGTGCACTGGTGTGGCGGGCATGGACCGATCCCGAGCAGCTCATGAAATGGTGGGGTCCCGAGCACCACCCGGCCACCCATCTCGCGATGGACGTGAGGCCGGGTGGCGTCTGGCGCAATTGCCTGCGCTCGGTCGAAACCGGCAATGACCTCTGGCACCACGGCACGTTCCGCGAGGTCGTGCCGATGGAGCGGCTCGTCTTCACCTTCACATGGGAGGAGGAAGGCGAGCGCGGCATTGAGAATCTGGTGACGATCACCTTCGCCGACGAAGGCAAGAAGACGCGGATGACGCTGCATCAGACACCGTTCCAGTCGGTCGCGGAACGCGACGGCCATGGCGAAGGCTGGACCAGCAGCTTCGGCCGTCTCGGCGCGCATCTGGGAACTATGTCGTGAACGCGACCGCCAAATTCGGCGAAGCCACTGTCGAGATCGTCCGCGCGTTCGCCGTGCCGCGTGCATTGGTGTGGCAGGCATAAGCGCGTTCACGCGCGTCTTTGACGCGCTATGGCTCGCACCTCAGGGTGACGGGGGAATACTGGAGTCGCGGCCTAAACGATCATCCACGCAATGGCCGCCAGCAACGCGGCGATGACCCACAGCGCCGCCGCGGTCCAGCGATTGCGTCGCGCTTCGGCCTTGCCGATGGCCGCCACCGTTTCCGGCGCCAGCACCAGGCCGTTGCGGGTGATGTCGTCGAACTGATCGATCAATGTACCGGCGCGGGTGAGCAGCGACGGCACCTGGCCAAGGAAACGGCCGATCTCGCCGGCGCCTTGGGCGACGTCTTCGATTTTTCCGATGGGGCCGAGATTGCGCTCGATCCATTCGCGCACGACCGGATCGGCCACCGCCCACATGTCGAGCTTGGGGTCGAGCGTGCGCGCGACGCCTTCGACCACGACCATGGTCTTTTGCAGCAGCAGCAATTCCGGCCGCGTGCGCATGTCGAACAGCCCAGTCACTTCAAACAGCAGCATCAGCAGCTTCGCCATCGAGATGTCTTCGGCGGTGCGATTGTGGATCGGCTCGCCGATGGCGCGGATGGCTTGCGCGAAGGCCTCGACCGAATGGTGGCGCGGTACATAGCCGGCGTCGAAGTGCACTTGTGCGGTGCGCTGGTAATCGCGAGTGATGAAGCCGAACAGAATTTCCGCGAGGAAGCGGCGTTCCTTCGGCCCGAGCCGTCCCATGATGCCGAAATCCACCGCCACAAGGCGGCCCTCGGCATCGACGAACAGATTGCCCGGATGCATATCGGCGTGGAAAAAACCGTCGCGCAGCGCATGGCGCAGGAAGCTCTGGATCACCTTGTGGCCGAGCGCCGGCAGGTCGAGCCCGCGCGCTTCCAGCGCGGCGCGGTCGTTGAGCGGCGTGCCGTCGATCCACTCCATGGTCAGCACTTCGCGCGCGGTGCGGTCCCAGTCGATGGTCGGCACGCGGAAGCCTTCATCCTTGCCGGTGTTCTCCGCCATCTCCGACAAAGCGGCGGCTTCGAGCCGGAAATCCATCTCCATCGCCACCGAGCGCGCCAGCGTCACCACGGCTTCGACCGGGCGCAACCGTTGTGCATCGAGCGAGAAGTCCTCCGCCATGCGCGCGGCATGCAGGAAGGCGTCGAGATCGACCTTGAAACGGCGCTCGACATTGGGCCGCAGGATCTTCACCGCGACGGCTTTGCGGCCTTCGGGCGTATCGACTTCGGCTTTATGTACCTGCGCGATCGACGCCGCCGCCACCGCGGGACCGAAGCTGGCGTAGAGCTCGTTCAGCGGCTTGTCGAAGGCGGCGACGACGACGGCTTCCGCTTGGCCCTGCGGAAACGGCGCCATCTTGTCCTGCAGGCTTTCGAGATCGTGCGCGATGTCCTTGCCGACCACGTCGGGCCGCGTCGCCATGAACTGACCGAGCTTGACGTAGGTCGGACCTAGTTTTGTCAGCGCCGCGGCGAGGCGGCTGGAGCCGTCTTTCGCGGTTGGCCGTTCGATCAGCCGCGCCAATGCGATCGCGGTCTTGGCCGGCAGCGGCAGCGGCCGTGTATCGACCAGCGCGAACACGCCCTCGCGCGCGAACACAAAACCGGCGCGGCTCAAGCGAACGAGATGGGAAATCGAAGCGATCACAGCTTCCAGCCCGAATGCAGCGCCACCACGCCGCCGGTCATCGGCTTGAACGAAACGCGGCGGAATTTGGCCGTCTCGATCATCTGCGCGAAGGCTTTGGGCTTGGGGAATTTGCGAATCGACTCGACCAGATATTGATAGGCCTCGCGGTCGCCGGTTACGGCTTGCCCAACGCGCGGGATGACCTGGAACGAGTACAGCTCGTAGAGCTTGTCGAGCCCCGGCACGTCGACAGACGAAAATTCCAGACAGAGGAAGCGTCCGCCGATGCGGAGCACGCGATAGGCCTCGCTCAGCGCGCGCTCGATGCGCGGCACGTTGCGGATGCCGAAGGCGATGGTGACGCAATCGAAGCTGCGGTCGGGATAGGGCAATTCCTCGGCGTTGCCCTGCTCGAACGTGACCATGCCGTCGAGCCCGCGGCGTTCGGCGCGCTCGCGGCCGACAGCCAGCATCTCGGCGTTGATGTCGCACACCGTCACACGCGTACCCATGCCGCCGGCTTCGACCACGCGGAAGGCGACGTCGCCGGTGCCGCCGGCCAGATCGAGCAGCACGAATTCCTTGTCGGAGCGCGGCGGATTGACCGCCGTCACCAGCGCGTCCTTCCAGGGCCGGTGCAGGCCGGCCGACATCAGGTCGTTCATAAGGTCGTAGCGCTTGGCGACCGAGTGAAAAACGTCGTCGACCATGCCCTGCTTGTCGGACAGGGGGACGGTTTTCTCGCCAAAATGGGTGTCTTCGCGCGGCGCCATAAGCCAATAATCCTTTGCGGGCAGGACCATAGCGCGCAAGGCTGCAGGGCGCTATGTGTGACTGCTGAAGCGGTTAACCATGCCCGAGTTGCCCGAAGTCGAGACCGTCCGCCGCGGCCTGGCGCCCGCCATGGAGGGCGCGCGGCTGGACAAGGTCGAGGTGCGCCACCGCGGCTTGCGCTGGCCGATCGCCAAAGACTTCGAGAAGCGGATCACCGGCCAGACCGTCACCAGCGTCGGTCGCCGGGCGAAATATCTGATCGTCGATGTGTCGTCGGGCGACGTGCTGGTGATGCATCTGGGCATGTCGGGCTCGTTCCGCGTCGATGACGCCAAGATCGCCAAATATCATCACGAGAAGTCCAAGAGCACGACGCACGACCACGTCGTGTTTCACATGTCGAACGGTGCGACGGTGACGTTCAACGATCCGCGCCGCTTCGGCTCGATGAAGCTGGTGCCGCGCGCCAAGATGGATCAGGAACCGTTGCTGCGTGCCATCGGTCCGGAGCCGCTCGGCAATGAATTCGACGCCGCCATGCTGGCGAAAGCCTGTACGGCTAAGAAGACCTCGCTGAAGACCGCGCTGCTCGATCAGCGCGTCGTCGCAGGCTTGGGCAATATCTATGTCTGCGAGGCGCTGTTCCGCGCGCGGCTTTCTCCCAAGAGACAAGCCTCCACCATCGCCGACCGCAAAGGAAATCCGAACGCGCGCGCCGTCGCTCTGGTCGATGCCATCAAGGCGGTGCTGCACGACGCGATCAAAGCCGGCGGTTCGTCGCTGCGCGATCATCGCCGCGCCGACGGCTCGCTCGGCGATTTCCAGCACAATTTTCTGGTCTATGACCGAGAAGGCGAAAAATGCCCCGGCTGCAAGGGCATCGTCAAACGTTTGGTGCAGAACGGCCGTTCGACCTTCTATTGCCCGAGTTGCCAGAAATAGCCTCTCGGTTGGGCCGTGGGCAGGCCGGTGGGCCGGAGACACCTCCCTTGTGCCCGGTGGCCATGTCTTGCTTTCATGTCCTCAAGCAATGGACCGGGGAAAACCCCGGCCATGAAATAATGCCTGGGGAGGCAAACATGCGTCGCGTGGTTTTAGCCGCAGTGATACCCGGTGCGCCCCATCATCGACAGGCTCAACCGCGCCCTCAACGAGGCGCTGGCCTCCAAGGCGATGGCCGACCGATTCAAACTGATCGGTGAGAATGCGGCGCCCGGCACGCCGGAGGATTATGCCGCGGTGATCAAAAAAACGATTTCGCAAAATGGAAAGAGGTTATCGAGCGGGCGACATCAAGGTGAGCGAATAGAGGGCAATTCACTTGGCGAGTCGCTTGGCGAGTTGTGCAAGCCCGCTGGTGACAAGTAGAGTGGGATGCCGGGAAACATCATGCGCAAAATTTGTCTGACCGCCTTCGCTCTCGTTCTTACCGCTGGCACGGCTGCTGCAGATTATCCGGACCGTCCGATCCGGCTGATTGTGCCGCAGGCGGCCGGCAGCGCCACCGACAATGCAGCCCGCCTGGTCGGCGCGGTGCTGAGCCAGGATCTCGGTCAGCAGATCATCGTCGAGAATCGTCCCGGTGGCGCGCTGACCATCGGGCTCGATCTCGTCGCGAAGTCAGCCCCCGATGGCTACACCCTTGGCATGGGTCCGATTGGTGCGCTGGCCATTACCCGCCACATGGTGGCGAAGCTCCCTTACGACATCGAGCGCGATTTCCAGCCGATCGTTCAGATCACGCGGGGCCAGATGCTGCTGGCCGTTTCCCAAAAGTCGTCGATTCATTCGGTCAAGGAACTGATTGAGCACGCCAGGAAGAATCCCGGCAAACTGTCGAATGCGTCGTCCAGCAACGGCTCGCCCGGCCATGTCGGCGGCGAGCTGTTCAAATTCATGACCGGCACGCAGATCGTCCACGTGCCGTATCGCGGCGGATCGCTGGCGATCAACGACCTGATCGCCGGTCATGTCGACCTGATGTTCGAGAGCCTGCAATCGATTGCGCCGGTCGCGCGCTCCGGCAATGTGCGCGCGCTGGCGGTGAGCGGCGATCATCGCTCGCCGGCGTTTCCGGATCTGCCGACGATCGCCGAAGCCGGCGTGCCCGGCTATGTCGCGGCCACCTGGACCGGCATCGTGGCGCCGGCCGGCGTGCCGCGGCCGGTCGTCGACAGGCTCAACGCCGCGGTCAACAAGGCGCTCACGTCGCCGGCTTTCCTCGAGAAATTCGCCACCTTTGGCGACGAACCGGGCGGCGGCAGCCCTGAGGATTTCGCCGCGACGATTAAAGCGGATTCCGCCAAATGGAGCGACGTCATCCGGCGCTCCGGCGCTAAAATCGATTGAACGACAAGGACAGCGCATGGCTTACGAAAACATCATCGTCGAAACCAAAGGCCGTGTCGGCATCATCCGGCTCAATCGGCCGCAGGCGCTCAACGCGCTCAACCGCGCGCTGATCGGCGAGCTCAGCCAGGCGATTGCCGCCCATGACGCCGACGAGGCCATCGGCTGCATGCTGATCACCGGCAGCGACAAGGCCTTCGCCGCCGGCGCCGACATCAAAGAAATGGCGGACAAGACTTTTATCGAAGCTTTTCTCGGCAACTTTGCCGCCGATTGGGACACAGCCGCGCGCGCCCGCAAGCCGATCGTCGCCGCGGTGGCGGGCTTTGCGCTCGGCGGCGGCTGCGAACTGGCGATGCAATGCGACATCATCATTGCTGCTGACAGTGCGAAATTCGGCCAGCCGGAAATCAAGCTCGGCGTCATTCCGGGCATCGGCGGCACGCAGCGGCTTACGCGCGCGGTCGGCAAGGCCAAGGCGATGGATTTGATCTTGACCGGCCGCATGATGGACGCCGCCGAGGCCGAACGCTCCGGGCTGGTGGCGCGCGTCGTGCCGGCGCTAAGCCTGATGGAGGAAGCGATGAAGGTCGCCGACACCATCGCCACGATGTCGTTGCCTTCGGTGCTGGCAGGCAAGGAGGCGGTCAACACCGCATTCGAGACGTCGCTGGCCGAAGGCGCGCGCTTCGAGCGGCGCATCTTCCACTCATTGTTCGCGACCGCGGATCAGAAGGAAGGCATGAGGGCCTTCGTCGAGAAGCGGAAACCGGAGTGGAAGAATAAGTAATAATGTCGTCATCCTGAGGTGCTCGAGCCATAAGCGCGTTAACGCGCGTCTTCGACGCGCTATGGCGAGGGCCTTGAAGGATGCGGGCCGTCGCCCACCAATGTCGGGTAAACCCGACATTGGAACTAGAATGCGCAAGTCGGCTAAACCGACTTGCGATGGCTCGCCAACTTCGTTGGCTCGCACCTCAGGGTGACGGAGCTACTTCCTCACGCAAATCATGCGCACGATCGAGGCCTTGGCGTCGGCGGCGGGTGCATCGGCGGCAGCGACATGATGAGCCGCGAGGAATCCGCGGATGGTCTGCGCCGTGACCAGGCGCACCGGCGGCGCTGCAGGCTCGACGCTGGCGAGCACGGCGTTGCGCATTTCCATCATGCCGATAAAGCGGCCCTGGCCGTCGAGTGCGGCGGCGCCGGAAAATCCCGCCATCGGCACCGGTTGACGCGGTTCGATCGCGGTGCCGGTCAAGCGCGCCTTGATCTCGGTGAGGCTGCGGCTGCCGTTTTGATCCTTGGGGTCGGGAATGCCGAACAGCGTCAGCTCGTCGGATTTGGGCGCGTCGGTCACCAGCGCCAGCGGCGACAGCTTGCGCGGTCCATAGACCCGCAGCAGCGCCAGACCGTTGTCCTTGTCGTCGGCGACGCGCACGGCATCGCCAAGCCCCGAGGCGACGATCACCTGGCAGCCTTCGGTCAACTTGCGGTCGGTAACGATATGACCCTGAGCGCTCACAACCAGTCCGTTGCCGTACTCGACCGATTTCGCCAGCGCCGCGAAGGGCGCGCTTCGATCAGGGAACGGCGAGAACGCCGACGACATTGCTACCATCACCGGCGCGACGATGGTTTCCATCATCTGGTCGTACATCATCGTGAAGCCGCGCACTTCGCCGTCACGGAATTGCGCCCGCACGGAAAACTTCTTCAGCCCTTGCAGGCCGCTGATGAAGAAACCGTCGTCGCGCAGCAAGCTGTATTCGATCTTGCGCGTCGCAGGCTCTTTCTTCTCCTGCTCGAACAATGCGGACAGCTTGAGTTCGCGATCGGCGATGCGGAAAGTCTCGACCTGCACGTCGCCGTGCGACGACGACCAGCGCGTGCCGCGCGCGGCGTCGCGCGCATGCGGCATCATTTTGGTCGGCAGGCCGATGCGGATGCCGGTCGCCGGATCGACCACGACGCTCCAGCCAAACTCCTGTTCATGATTGCCCGCGGCGGCGACCAGGCTGGCGCGCTCGCCGTCGGTAAGCACGCCGGTGACTTTGCTCTTGATGCGCTTCTGGTAATTCTTGATCGCGGTGAGCAGCGGATCCTCGCCTTTGACCGCGCCGTTAAAGTCGCCCGCCCACAGCAGTGCCGCCTGGATCTTGGAGCGTTCGGCGGCGGGAATGGCGGCGGACGCAACGGGCGCCGGCTCAGTCTTTGCCGGCTCCGATTTTGCGAGTTCGGGCTTTTTCAATTCAGGTGTTTTGATTTCCGGTTTGACTGGCTCCGCATTGGCCTGTGACGGCTTCACCGGCGGCAAGCGGATCGGCTCGGATTTGGCAGTCGGAGCGGCGGGCTTTGCAGCATCGGTCGCGGCTTTGCTCCCGGCCGATACCGGCCCGAGCGTCGGCATGGCCGGCTTGGCGGTTTTTGCTTTTGGCGTCGCTGGTTTTTCAGCCGCTGGCTTTTCGGCGGCCGGCGTAAACCACTGAAAAATGTTAGCCGGCTCCTGCGCCAGCGTCGGTGCGCATGGCAACAATGTCAGCATCAGCAGGATCGGGACCGCACGCATCGTTTTTAACGCTACCCTAACCACGTTTTGCGGCACCTTAGAGCATCGAGCCCAGGGCGCAAGACGGCATAAGGCTGGCCGAAACTCACGCGAGGTCATAGGGTTAACTCATGCTGGACGCCCTGGAACTGAAACGTTACGCGCGCCATATCGTGCTGCGCGAGGTCGGCGGCCCGGGTCAGGCCAAGCTCAAGGCCGCGCGCGTGCTGGTCATCGGTGCCGGTGGTCTCGGCGCGCCGGTACTGCTTTATCTTGCCGCCGCCGGGGTCGGCACACTTGGCGTCGTCGATGACGACTCGGTCTCGCTGTCGAACCTGCAGCGCCAGGTGATCTTTGCCACGCCCGATGTCGGCGAGCGCAAGGTCGACATTGCCGAGGTGGCGATCGAGAAACTCAATCCGAATGTGAAAATCGAGACGCACATGATGCGGCTCGATGCGGCCAACGCACTCGATCTGATATCGAAATACGACATCGTCGCCGACGGCTCCGACAATTTCGCTACGCGCTATCTGGTGTCCGACGCGTGCTACTTCGCCAAGAAGCCGCTGGTCACCGCCGCGGTCGGCACCTTCGATGGCTCGCTCACGACGTTACGCGCGCACGAGACGCGCGATGGCGTGCGCAATCCGACTTATCGTTGTCTGTTTCCGGAGCCGCCGCCGCCGGGCACGGTGCCGGCTTGCGCCGAAGCCGGCATTCTCGGCGCGCTGCCGGGCATTCTCGGTTCGATGATGGCGCTGGAAGTGATCCGCGAGATCGTCGGTTTCGGCGAAGGCCTCACCGGCCGGCTGCTGATGGTCGACGCCCGCGCCATGCGGTTCGAGACGCTGAATTATATGTGGGACAAAGACAATCCGCTGTCGGGCGAAAAGCCGACGATCAAGGATTTGTCGGGAAAATATTGATCGTCACAACATACTCGGCAAGACTCTATCCGGCGGCCGATGCCCGTCCATAAACGTCTTGATGTTGATGATGACCTTCTCGCCCATGTCGACGCGGCCTTCCATCGTTGCCGAGCCCATATGTGGCAGCAAAATAACCTTGCCGGCGCGCGCCAGCTTGACCAGCTTTGGATTGACGGCGGGCTCGTGCTCGAACACGTCGAGGCCGGCGCCGGCGATGTCGCCGGATTCGATCAGCCGCGCCATGGCGTTCTCGTCGATCACTTCGCCGCGCGCGGTGTTCACGATGAAGGCTTCGGGGCGCAGCATCTTCAGCCGCCGCGCCGACAGCAGATGATACGTCGCCGGCGTGTGCGGACAGTTCACCGACACGATGTCCATGCGGGCCAGCATCTGGTCGAGGCTTTCCCAATACGTGGCGTCGAGTTCTTCCTCGATCTTGGGCGCGACCGTGGGGCGGTTTTTGTTGTGGATCTGCTGGCGGAAGGCGCGGGCGCTCCGCGCCACCGCTTGTCCGATGCGTCCCATGCCGATGATGCCGAGGCGTTTGCCCCAGATGCGGTGGCCGAGCATCCAGGTCGGCGACCAGCCCGGCCAATCCTTGTCGGCGATCAGCACATTGGAGCCTTCGGCGAGACGGCGCGGCACTGCCAGGATCAGGGCCATGGTCATGTCGGCGGTGTCTTCGGTCAACACGCCGGGCGTATTGGTGACGGTGATGCCGCGCTGAACCGCGGTCACGACATCGATATTATCGACGCCGTTGCCGAAGTTCGCGATCAGCTTGAGCTGCTCGCCCGATTTCGAGAGCACCGCGGCGTCGATCCGGTCGGTCACCGTCGGCACCAGCACGTCGGCGGTTCTCACCGCTTCGGCTAATTGGGCCGTGGTCATGGGCTTGTCGTCGGGATTGAGCCGCGCGTCGAAAAGTTCCCGCATCCGCAGCTCGACGCTGTCGGGAAGCTTGCGGGTGACGACCACCACCGGCTTTTTGTTCTTTGGCATGTCCAGTCTACCGCGGCGTCCGGCGGCTTGTTTTGCCGCCAATCGAGCGCCGTTCAGCCCTCTTTAACCGTGCTCGCCCACACTGCGCCGCAGCGCGGGCAGGGTCGAAATCCAACCATTTTCCTACCAGATGGCAGTGACAACACAAAGCTTTCGGGCCGCTTTCAAGCCCTTTGGCCGCGCCATGCTTGCCGGCTGGGCGGTGGCGATGCTGGTCGGCACCGCTTTTGGCGCCAACGATATCCCGACCGGCTCGGCCAGTGGCCTACAGGTGCCGCGCTTCGTCAGCCTGAAATCGGACCGGGTCAATGTGCGGTCGGGTCCGAACAAGGACCAGGACGTGCGCTGGGTCTATACCCGCGCCGGCATGCCGGTTGAGGTGACCGCCGAATTCGAGAACTGGCGGCGCATCCGCGACTGGGAAGGTGCGGAGGGGTGGGTGTATCACTCGCTGCTGTCCGGTAGGCGCAGCGCGGTGGTGGTGCCGACTTTGAAGGACGATCTGGTGCCGCTTTACGAGAGCGCCAATGGCGAGTCCGGCGTCGTGGCGAAGCTGCAATCCGGCGTGCTTGGCCAGTTGAAAACCTGCAACGGCCTGTGGTGCGAATTCAAAGGCACAAACTTTAGCGGCTGGATCATGCAAGAGCGCGTCTGGGGCGCCTATCCGAACGAGAAGGTCGATTAGACCGCCTTCGTCCGGACTAAGCCGTGCCGATCCCGAATATTTCGCGGAAATTGCGCTGACCCTTCGGCGTGATCTTTACAGCCCGGCTGTCGTCGACGCGTCTGATCCATCCGGCATCGAAACAATGCGCGCACAGCGCGGCACCGACCGCGCCGGCCAGATGCGGGCGGCGCTCGCTCCAGTCGAGACAGGGACGGCACAGCAAGCGTCCTTTGCGTTTGCTCGTCTCCAGATCGATACCGAGACGGTGCAACAACGCGAGGCCGCTGTCGGTGACGATGCCGGCGTCGGGCGCGAGTTCGATGTGTCCGCGCAGTATCATCGCATCGGCGATCGCGACACCAAGAATGCCGGCGAGATGATCGTAACAAGTGCGCCCCGCGCGCATCGCGGCGTCGCGCGGGCCGATGAATATTTTGCGGGGCTGCGCGCCGGCGGCGACTTCCATGATGCTTTCCAGCATGCGCGCGACAGCGGGCGAGGCGAGACGATGATAGCGATGGCGTCCCTGCTTCTGGACGGCAAGAAGGCCCGCCACGGTCAGGCGCGCCAGATGGCCGCTGGCGGTCTGCGGCGTAATGCCTGCGACGCGCGCCAATTCCGTTGCCGTCAAAGCGCGGCCATCCATCAGCGCGTTGAGCATGACCGCACGCGCCGGATCGCCTGCCGCCGTGGCTATTTCCGATAGTGCCGCGGTACGGGTCATTGCCGGCTTCCTTGCATTGTCCGCCGTGAGCTTAGGCCGTCCGGCAGCGGAATGCTTCGGCCGCCACCGTAACATCTCCGCACGCCACCGAGCAGTGTGCGGCCATGATGATCGCTCTAATTGGGCTATGGCTTAGACGGATCGCGACGCGCCGTCACTTGCGCGAACTCGACGCGGATCAATTGGTGGATATCGGCCGCAGCGAAGCCGAACGCCGGCGCGAATGCGCCAAATGGTTTTGGCAATAAAAAAGCCGCGCATCGGGCGCGCTTTCCAAATCAGAGAATATCGGAATTATGCCTTGCGCCGCAGGCGAACGACAACATCGACACGTGCGATCTCGTAGCCTTCGGGCGGCGTCGGAGTCTTGCCGACCAGAACTTCCGCGTCCGGAATGTCGAGCAACATGTCATCACCCTCGACAAAGAAGTGATGATGCGAGGTCGCATTGGTGTCGAAATACGCCTTCGAGCCGTCCACGGCGACCTGGCGCAGCAGACCGACTTCGGTGAACTGATGCAGCGTGTTGTAGATGGTCGCTAGCGACACCGGCACTTTCGCGCGGGTCGCTTCTTCGTACAGCGCCTCGGCGGTGAGATGGCGGTCGCCCTTGCCGAACAGAATCCAGCCGAGCGCCATGCGCTGGCGGGTCGGACGCAAGCCGACTTGGCGAAGCATGGATTTCACATCATGCCACGGGCAGCCGGTGAGGTCCGTCCGGTCGGGCGGAAGCGCGGCATCGGCCTTGGCGAGCGGCATCACTATGGTACGCATCTCGGTCATCGTTACGCCTATAGGCCGGCGACTGGCCGGCAAACCCGTTTCATTTGTAACATATACGCAATGGCATCCTTGATGCAACTGCCTCGCAAATATGATTGAGGGCATTTTTCCGCTGTTTTTAGCCCGAGTTTTGCTGCCGGCCCGCGTTGCCGCCATCTTTGCCCGCTAGCCACGGTGTGTTACGAATCGCGCATGGACATTCAGGCAGCGGGTTCCCCGCTCGGGGACAGCAAACTCATGGAAAACCGGCGTTCCAGCTTCACATACGAGGATTTGTTGGCCTGCGGTCGCGGAGAACTGTTCGGTCCGGGCAACGCGCAGTTGCCGCTGCCGCCGATGCTGATGTTCGACCGTATTACCGAGATATCCGAAACGGGCGGCCCTCACGGCAAGGGCATGGTCAGGGCGGAACTCGACGTGAAACCGGACCTCTGGTTCTTCCTCTGCCACTTCAAGGGCGACCCGGTGATGCCGGGCTGCCTCGGGCTCGATGCCCTCTGGCAGATGGTCGGCTTCTTCCTCGGCTGGCTGGGCTCGCCCGGCAAAGGCCGCGCGCTCGGCATGGGCGAAGTGAAGTTCTCCGGCCAGGTGCTGCCCAGCGTGAAAAAGATCGTCTACGGCGTCGACTTCAAGCGCGTGATGCGCTCGAAGCTGGTGCTGGGCATCGCCGACGGCTGGCTGTCGGCTGACGGCACCGTGATCTACAAGGCGACCGACCTGAAAGTTGGCCTGTTCAAGCAGGAAGAGACCTTGCAGCCGAGCGGCGTCTGAGGCGAGCCCGCGGGCTCCCGATCGATGCCCTTGCGCGGTTGCCTCGGGCGGCCCAAATGTGGCCCAATCAGCGATAATTCCACGGCTTTAGGTGAGGATGTGCGGCCATGAGACGAGTCGTCGTGACCGGGATGGGCATCGTCTCATCCATCGGCAACAACAGCCAGGAAGTTCTCGCCAGTCTGCGTGAAGCCAAATCCGGCATCACGCGCTCGGAGGATTTCGCCAGCCACGGCTTCCGCAGCCAGGTGGCGGGCATGCCGACACTCGATCCGTCGGGATCGATCGACCGCCGCGCCATGCGCTTTCTCGGCCCGGGCTCGGCCTGGAATCATGTTGCCATGGAGCAGGCGATCCGCGACTCCGGCGTCGAGGAGAAAGACATTTCCAATCCGCGCACCGGCATCGTGATGGGCTCGGGCGGTCCTTCGACCAGCGTGCTGGTCGAGGCCGCCGACATCACGCGCGAGAAAGGCTCTCCCAAGCGCATCGGGCCTTTTGCCGTTCCCAAAGTCATGTCGTCGACCGCGTCGGCGACTCTCGCCACCTGGTTCAAGATCAAGGGTGTGAACTATTCGATCTCGTCGGCCTGCGCGACCTCCAACCATTGCATCGGCAACGCCGCCGAATTGATCCAGTGGGGCAAGCAGGACATGGTGTTCGCCGGCGGCTCGGAAGAACTGCACTGGACATTGTCGAACATGTTCGACGCCATGGGCGCCATGTCGACCCACTACAACGACACACCTGCCACCGCCTCGCGTGCTTACGACAAGGATCGCGACGGATTTGTCATCGCTGGCGGCGCCGGGGTGCTGGTGCTGGAAGAGCTCGAACACGCCCGCGCGAGGGGCGCGAAGATTTACGCGGAAGTCGCGGGCTATGGCGCGACCTCGGACGGCGACGACATGGTGGCGCCGTCGGGCGAAGGCGCGATGCGCTGCATGAAGATGGCGCTTGAGACCGTGAAAGTGCCGATCGACTATATCAACCCGCATGCCACCGCGACGCCGGTCGGCGACGCCGCCGAGATCGGGGCGATCCGGGACGTGTTCGGCGATAAGTGCCCGCCGATTTCGGCGACCAAATCGCTCACCGGCCATTCGCTCGGCGCCGCCGGCGTGCAGGAAGCGATCTATTCGCTGCTGATGATGAACAACGGCTTCATGTGCGAGAGCGCCAACATCCAGACCATCGATCCCGCCTTCGCCGACATGCCGATTTTGCGCGAGCGCAAGGACAACGTGAAGCTCGGCGCCGTGCTGTCGAACTCGTTCGGCTTCGGCGGCACCAACGCCTCGATCGTGCTCAAGCACGTAGACGCTTGATTTTTGATTTCACGAAACATTTTGAAAGCTAAAGCATGCCGGGATTGATGGACGGAAAACGCGGCTTGATCATGGGGGTCGCCAACGACCACTCCATTGCCTGGGGCATCGCCAAGATGCTGAGCAATCACGGCGCCAAGCTCGCCTTCACCTATCAGGGCGATGCGTTGCTCAAGCGCGTGAAGCCGCTCGCCGAGTCCGTCGGCTCCTCGATGCTGATGCCGTGCGACGTGGAAGACATTTCTTCGGTCGATGCGGTGTTCGACGAGATTAAGAAGCAGTGGGGTACGCTGGATTTCCTCGTCCACGCCGTCGCCTTCTCCGACAAGTCCGAGCTCAAGGGCCGTTACGCGGATTCGACGCGCGAGAACTTCATCCGCACCATGGTGATCTCCTGTTACGCCTTCACCGAAGCGGCCAAGCGCGCCGCGGCGCTGATGCCGAACGGCGGCTCGATGATCACGCTGACCTATAATGGCGGCGATCGGGCCATGCCGAATTACAATGTGATGGGCGTCGCCAAGGCGGGGCTCGAAGCCTCGGTGCGGTATCTGGCAGTCGATCTCGGCCCGCAGAAAATCCGCGTCAATGCGATCTCAGCCGGTCCGATCCGCACGCTGGCCGGCGCTGGCATCAACGACGCCCGCTATATGTTTGCGTTCCAGCAGAAATACTCGCCGCTCGGCCGCGGTGTCACGCTCGAAGAACTCGGCGGCGCCGGGCTTTATCTGTGCTCGGATCTGTCGACCGGCGTGACCGGTGAAATCCACTTTGTCGATTCAGGCTACAACGTCATCGCCATGCCGCAGCCGGATGCGCTGAAAGCCGCCGGCGGCGTGGTGGATGGCAACAGCTAGCGATTTTCTACTAATATGATACCGCGATTGTCGGCGCGCTGCGATGTGCGTGTCGCATCACATTCATAAATCATTCATTTGAACAAGTTGAGGTATTTCGCGTTGCCATACGCGGGCGGCCGCGAATTCGCGCGGAATTGATCTGGATCGCCTTCGCGGCCGGGCCTTTGGTTTTAAGAGGCCCACGACCTGAACGCTGGAGCGAATGTCATGGCGCAAACGATGAAAGCTGCGATCTATGTCGAACCGAACCGTATCGTGCTCGACGAAAAGCCCATTCCGGAAATCGGTCCTTTGGATGCGCTGATGCGCATCACGACCACTACGATCTGCGGCACGGATGTTCACATCCTTAAAGGCGAATATCCCGTGGAGCGCGGCCTCACGATTGGCCACGAGCCGGTCGGAATTATCGAGAAACTTGGGTCCGCCGTGCAGGGCTACCAGGAAGGTCAGCGCGTGATCGCCGGTGCGATCACACCGAGTGGCTATAGCGCGGCCTGCCTGTGCGGCTGCTATTCGCAGGATGGCGCCGGCACCAAGCATGGCTTCAAAGGCATGGGTGGTTGGCGCTTCGGCAATACGATCGACGGCGCGCAAGCGGAATATCTGCTCGTGCCCGATGCGATGACGAATCTGGCGCCGATACCGGACGGTCTCAACGACGAGCAGGTTTTAATGTGCCCCGACATCATGTCGACGGGCTTTTCCGGCGCCGAAAGCGGAGCCGTGCGCATTGGCGACGTGGTCGCAGTCTTTGCTCAAGGGCCAATCGGACTCTGCGCCACCGCCGGTGCGAGGCTGATGGGCGCGACCACGATCATCGCGGTCGACTCGGTTCCCGCCCGAATGAAGATCTCCCGCGCTATGGGCGCCGATCACGTGGTGGATTTCACCAAGGTCGATCCGGTTGCGGAGATCATGCGCTTGACCGATGGGCGCGGGGTCGACGTGGCGATCGAGGCGCTCGGACGGCAGCAGACCTTTGAAGCCGCGCTCCGTGTGTTGCGGCCGGGCGGTACATTGTCCTCACTCGGCGTCTATTCGGAGGACCTGAAGATACCGCTCGACGCATTTCTCGCCGGGCTCGGCGACCACACCATTCGGACCACCTTATGTCCGGGCGGCAAGGAGCGGATGCGGCGGCTGATGGAAGTCATCGCGACGAGTCGGCTGGACACCCGCCCGCTCGTCACCCATCGTTTCAAGCTCGATGAGATCGAGAAAGCTTACGACTTGTTTTCTCATCAGCGCGACGGCGTTCTCAAAGTGGCGATCACGCCGTAGCTGTGAAAAAAACGGCCGGGAATTTCCCGGCCGTTTTTGTTTTGCGTCCGAAAGACCGGCTACTCAGCCGCCTCGAGCGCCGGCTGTGCGGCAACGTCGAAGCGGTCGTTGTTCATCACCCGGGTCCAGGCTTTCACGAAATCCTTCACGAACTTCGCCTTCGAGTCGGCGCAGGCATAAACCTCCGCCAGCGCGCGAAGCTGCGAGTGCGACCCGAAGATCAGGTCGACGCGCGTGCCGGTCCACTTGACCGCCTTGGTCTTGCGGTCGCGGCCTTCATAGACACCGTCGGTGCCGGCAGGCGTCCACACCGTGCTCATGTCGAGCAGGTTGACGAAGAAGTCGTTCGTCAGCGTACCGGGCTTGGTGGTGAACACGCCGTTCTTGGAGTCCGCGGCATTCGCGCCGAGCACGCGCAAGCCGCCGACCAGCACCGTCATCTCGGGTGCGGTCAGTGCCAGCAACTGCGCCCGGTCCACCATGGCCTCCTCCGGCTTCATGAACTGATGTTTGCCGCTGATGTAGTTGCGGAAGGCATCGGCGCGCGGTTCGAGCGGCGCAAAGGACGGCACATCGGTCTGCTCTTGCGAC
>JANMSH010000190.1:0-2163 GCA_031389105.1 Hyphomicrobiales bacterium | reverse complement strand
GGTTTCAAACCCGTCGGTTGGGTCGCCGCAGTCGCCGGCGCAGCAATCGGCTGCTACATGCTGTCGCTGAACGTCGCGTCGGAGCGCGCCGATCTGCTCAAGATCGAGCGGCAGATCATTGCCACCAAGCAAGACATACGCACGCTGCAGACCGAACTCGGCACGCGCGGCCGGCTCGCCCAGCTTGAGCAATGGAATGCGGATATTCTGGCGCTGTCCGCGCCGACCACCGCCCAGTTTCTTGAAGATGAAGTGAAGCTCGCGCGCTTCGATCAACGCGCTCCCACCCTCGACGACAGGGCTGAATTTCGGATGGCTTCGGCGGAGATTGCCCCGGCACCTCAGAAGATCGACGCTCCGGTCGTGCAAGCCTCGGTGCCGGTGGCGCCGGCTGCTACGCCCCGTAATCCGCTCTTGCACCAGGCCGGCCTAGTTGTGCCGGCTGTCAAGACGCAGAGTGCGGCGGGCCTCACGGCTCAGCCCAGCAGGCTGCCCAAACCGGTGAGCCCGGTGGCGGCTGCGCCCAAGCCAGTCAAGATGGCCAGCCTCGAGGCTCCGGCGCCCAAGCCGCGCAAGCCTGCACGGGTCGTGAAGCCGGCGAGCCGTATCGATGCTTCGTTGGCGCAGGCGATTGGTGCCGCCGCCAAGCTTGAAGCGAACCGTAGCGGACGATGACCGCGCTCGCCGCAAATCCAGGACGCGCACTGCTCCCGGCCGATCGGCAGCAATCGCTCGCCCTTACCTACCACCGAATGATGATGGTGATGCTGCTGTTTGCCGGCGTCACCTTCCTGGTCGTGGCCCGGCTCGGGCTGCTGCAGATTTTCTCTGATCGATCGAACGGCGATGCGATCGGCAACCCGCTCGTGCCGGTTCGCGGGGACATTGTGGATCGAAACGGCGTTCCGCTGGCGCGCACGATCGATGCCTGGTCGATCGGCGTCCATCCAAAGAAGTTGCTTGGCGACGTGAATACGGTTGCCGCCAAGCTGGCCGAGTTGATGCCGGAACGCAGCTTCACCGAATATCGGCGCCTCCTGCGATCGGAAAAGACCTTCGTCTATCTCAGCCGCCGCGCGGTGCCGGAGCTGGTCGCCGCCATCAATGCCATCGGCGAGCCCGGGATCGCGTTCGACCGGGAGCCGGAGCGGCTCTATCCGAACCTGCAGCTCGCCGCCCATGTGCTTGGCTACACCAACCTCGACGGCACCGGCGACGCAGGCATCGAGCGCGCTCTCGAGGAGCGACTGTCAGCGCCCGATCGGCGCGGCGTGCCCCTGCAATTGTCGGTCGACGCACGGGTGCAGCAGGCGCTCGAGGCCGAGTTGTCCGCCGCCATGGCAAATTTCTCCGCGATCGGGGCCGCCGGTATCGTGATGGACATCAAGACCGGCGAAGTATTGGCGATGACATCGCTGCCCGAGCTTAACCCGAATGTGCCGGGCCAGGGCTCGCCGGAAGCACGGTTCAATCGCGCGACGCTGGGCGTCTATGAGCTCGGCTCGACGTTCAAGCCGTTCACCGTGGCAATGGCCATGGACGCCGGAATCATAAAGAGCTTCGGCAAGCAATATGATTGCCCGCGCGGGCTTAGCGTCGGTGGCTTCACGATCACCGACACGCATCCGTTCGGGCGCAGCTGCACCGTCGCCGAGATCATGAAGGAATCCTCCAACATCGGCACCGCGCAGATTGCGGCGCAGGTGGGAGCCGCACGCCAGAAAGCCTTCCTGCGCGCGATGGGATTCCTGGAACCGGTGTCGATCGAACTGAAGGAGCGGGGCAGAACCCTCACTCCGGGCGCCAACTGGGGCCATATCGCAACCATGACGGTCGGCTTCGGCCACGGCATCGCGGTGACGCCGCTGCACCTCGCCAGCGGCTATGCGACGCTTTTCAATGGCGGGTTGTGGCGCCCTGCGACCCTTTTAAAGCACGGCCCCGGCCACCCGGTCCCGCAAGGCCGGCGGGTGTTCAGCGAGCAAACGTCCTACAAGATGCGGGCATTGCTGCGCCTCGTTGTGACGCACGGCACCGGCAAGAAAGCCGATGCTCCCGGCTACCGCATCGGCGGCAAGACGGGTACCGCCGAAAAGATCGTCGGCGGGCGCTATACGTCGAACGCCGTCGTCACCACTTTTGCCGGCGTATTCCCGATGGATG
>JANMSH010000136.1:0-1678 GCA_031389105.1 Hyphomicrobiales bacterium | reverse complement strand
GTCGGCCTCGGACTCCAGTGCCACCGGTTCGTAAATCGCCAGCGCTTCGTCCTTACCCTTGACCTTAATTCGGTCGACTTCCCTAAAGATCACATCCTTGACAATGTTGCGCGTCGCTTCGCCGACCAAGATGCCGACGCCGTAGGATTTGGTGCGCCCTTCGAGCCGAGAAGCCACGTTCACCGCATCGCCCATGACGGTGTATGCGCGGCGCACCTGCGATCCCATGTCGCCAACGCGCACATTGCCCGAGTTGAGCCCCACCCCGATCTTGAGCGTCGGCCAGCCGCGCGCGGCGAACTTCGCGTTGAGCACTTCGCACTCTTTCTGCATCTCCAAGCCGGCGAGCACGCCGTTGCGCGCATGCTGCGGATCCTCGACCGGAGCCCCCCAGAAAGCCATGATCGCGTCACCGATGTACTTGTCAAGTGTTCCATTATATTTCGCGCGGATGATTCCGCTCATGTCGGTCAGGTACTCGTTGATGTACTCGCGCAGTTCTTCCGGCTTGAGCGCCTCGGAGATGCTGGTGAATCCCCGCACGTCCGAGAACAGGATTGTCAAATCGGCCGCCTTCGGCTCCATGCTGTACTTCTGCGGATCCGAGGCCATCTTGTCGACCAGTTCTGGCGGAACGTACTGGCCGAAGAGTTCCGTAAACTGGCGCTTGGAGCGGGATTCGACGAAGTAGCCATAGGCCATGTTCATCGTATAGATGAACGCGGTCATCAGTATCGATGCGGCAAGCGGCAGCACCATGTCTGCACCAGACCAGATTAGAAAATTCAACCCGGTGATCAGCGCGAATCCAACCGCGGCAGCGACCGTCGCCCACAATGCCGATAGCATCGGGATCAGCAGCGAGAGCGCGACGCCGCCGACAAGCAGCAGAAGCACTTCGGCGCCAAGCATGTACGCCGGTCTTTCCTTGATGCCGTGATTGAGGATGCCGGCAATCATGTTGGCGTGGATCTCGACGCCGGGATAGACGCTGCCGACCGGCGTCGAGCGCAAATCCTGAAGTCCGGGCGCGGTGGTGCCCATGATCGCGATCTTGCCGCTCAGCGCGTCAGGCTTGATTCTGTCGTTGAGCACATCGGATAGCGAAACATAGCCAAACGTGGCTTTCGGGCCGCGGTATGGGATC
This sequence comes from Hyphomicrobiales bacterium, assembly GCA_031389105.1. Taxonomy (GTDB): domain Bacteria; phylum Pseudomonadota; class Alphaproteobacteria; order Rhizobiales; family Xanthobacteraceae; genus Pseudolabrys. The sequence goes on along the minus strand of JANMSH010000136.1, from coordinate 531 downwards.
AGCGCGGCCGCCTCGTCGTCAACCGGGATCGTGTACGGACCGACTTTGATCCATTCCATGCCGCCGTACTTTCCGGACAGCGCCTGCTCGGGCGGGAAACCCGGCTCCACCTTCGGAATGCTTCCCGTCCCGACCGCGATATGCGTGCGCACCATGGCCAGGGAAAACGGCTCGTAGTAGGCGCCGTCGTGTTCGAGGATCATCGGCACGCGGCGCGATACGCCGTCGTCGTCAACGAGCGGATTGAAGTGTCCCGCGCCCGCAGCGTTGCTGAGATAGGCCGGCAGGTTGCCGGTATAGCCGTTCCAGTGCGCGAACGCAATGTTACGCCCGGCGAAAGTACCCTTGGGGAGCACCGGCTCGGGAATTGCGTTGACGCGGACCGCGTTCTCCTCGCCGTTGAAGTAGTAACCGAGCACCACCGCTCGACCCTTGATGCTGGCCGCGAAAATACCGTCGTGATCGAGCTTGGTGCGCAGCTGCTGGTAGGCCGTCTGGAACCCCGCCGCGTCCTTCAGCTCCTTTTGCGCG
>JANMSH010000110.1:0-2812 GCA_031389105.1 Hyphomicrobiales bacterium | reverse complement strand
ACCGAGTCGCACGCGCACGAGCGAGGAATCGACGCGCAGCACGATGGGCAGGGTTCCCTCGTATTTGAGATTGTGCCCGATCTTGAGCACCGCGAGATCCTCAAACAACGGCTTGAGCTTCGCAAGTACGACCCTGCGATCGAGCTGAACCGGCTTTTCGGCGAACATGTCGGTGCCACCATGGCCGATCGGGATGTAGCAGGCGAGATTGGGGTGTAGCGCCATGCTGACTCCGACCAGTTCGGCGCGAGTCGCGTCGATGCCGGTGGTCTCGGTGTCGATCGCCAGCCAGCCTTGGTGACGGGCGGCGAAGACCCAGCGGTCGAGCGCGGCCTCGTCGACGACGGTCTCATAACCGTCGTGGTTGCACGGCGGATCTTCCTCGATCCCCGGCGGCGTAGGGCTCTCGACCGGCGCGTCGGCAACTGCGGAGAGCCGGGCGATCAGCGACTTGAAGCCATGATGCTCGAGAAAGGCGCGTAAGGGGGCATCGGGGATACCCTGCAATTCGAGCGAATCGAGCGGATCGGGAAGCGGCACGTCGCGCGCGAGTTCGACCAGCTTGCGCGAGAGGCGCGCTTGCTCCGCGAATTCGATCAGATTGTCGCGCATCTTCGACGGCTTCATCTCCGGCGCCGCGGCGAGCACCGCCTCGACGTCGCCGAATTCCTGGATCAGCTTGGCGGCGGTCTTCGGGCCAACGCCGGGCACGCCGGGGACATTGTCGACGCTGTCGCCCATCAGCGCGAGCACTTCGCCGAGCTTGTCGGGGCCGACGCCGAATTTCTCGACCACGGCCTCAGGGCCCAGCCGCCGGTTGTTCATCGTGTCGAGCATGTCGAGCCCCGGCTCGATCAGCTGCATCAGGTCCTTGTCCGAGCTGACGACCGTGACTTGCCAGCCTTGTGCGAGCGCCGCCTTGGCATAGGAGGCGATCAAATCGTCGGCCTCCCAGCCCAGTTCCTCGATGCACGGCAGCGAAAAGGCGCGGGTCGCGTCGCGGATCATCGGGAATTGCGGGACCAGATCCTCGGGTGCCGGGGGACGGTGCGCCTTGTACAGGTCGTAGAGATCGTTTCGGAAAGTGTGCTCGGATTTGTCGAGAATCACCGCCATATGCGTCGGGCCGTCGGCCTTGTGGAGCGCGTCGGCGAGCTTCCACAACATCGTCGTATAGCCATAGACTGCGCCGACCGGCTCGCCATGCTTGTTGGTGAGCGGCGGCAGCCGGTGATAGGCGCGGAAAATATAGCCGGAGCCGTCGACCAGGTAGAGATGATTGGCCATGCCGGGCGGCTTAGCAGCGCAAAAGCGGACGGGCGAGCCTCCAAAACGGATGCGGTCGCCATTGACAGTTGCGGTGACAGTGGGCTCCTTCGGTGAGGGCAAATTGCAGAGGGGACCGTGATGAGAGCTGGCAACTGGACGAGATCGCTGTGTCCTGGGGTTCCCGCGCTTGCGCTGATCTTGGCGGGCTGCGGCTCGGCGCCGCTTGCGCGACCGGTCGCCGAGAGTGCGCCCGCTGCGCCCGAGATCGAGGCGGCGTCGCTCAGCATCTCCAACTGCCAGCGGGTCGGCGACAAAGCTTTCGACCTCACCGAAATGGCACTGGTCGACGAGCTCGCCGGACTCGCGGTCGACAGTGTCGTCAAGCTCGGCAAGGCCCTGCTCGAAGACGCCCAGCGCAAGCGCAATGCCGTCTGGTCGGCGACTGGCGTGGTCGACACCTGCTTTCCCAAACAGGAGAAGGATGAATGGCGGGGCATTCTCCATGTCCGTCGCGCGGTGCTCGACGGTGGTGGCGAGGTCGTCCAGCAGCCCGGGTTCGACCTGACCGGCGAGGTCCGCTTCCTCCGCATCAAAGCCGGCAATGACGACAAGATTGCGGTCCGCTTTCAGGCAAAGCGCCTGGTCTATGGCCGAACCGCTGCGCCGACGCGCGGGCGTGGCCGCAAGCATGTCATCTTGCTGGTCAGCCTCACCGAAAACGCTATCCTGGGCGCCAAGCCGGCAGAGGGCAATGAGCAGATAACCGCACCGATCCGGATCGATCTTGGCTGGCTGCGGGATGGCTTCACTTATTCGGCGGCGCAGCTTGCGCACATCCAGGCAGCAGCGCTGGTCGACGCCCCTACTGCGGACCGCTTCCTCGGGACGGCGATCGTGCTCGAGACCGAGGACGAGCTGCTAGCACTCAAAGTACTGACCGAAGCTTACGGCGAGCACGAGGATTCGCTGAGCGAAGCGCTTAAGAAGTTGCTGGCACCCACGAAAAAGTGATTGTTCGCGCTACCGGTGGTTGACGACGATTGCGGCGACCACGGCCTGCATCAAATCCTGCCGCTCCTTGACCGGGCGGGGCGTGTCGCCGATCAATACGGCGAGCGCATAGGATTTTCCGTCGGGAGCAATCAGAAACCCGACGTCGTTATAGCCAGCGGTGCGGCCGCCCAAATTCTGGCCGGTGCCGGTCTTGTGCCCGAACGACCAGCCCACAGGTACCGCGCCGCGCAACCGCTGCTTGCCGGTGTGCGATTCCTCCATTGTCGTCATCAGCCATGCAGTCGAGCTGGGCGACAGCAGGTCGCCCTTTTTGAGCCGCGCGAGCGCGCCAGCGATCGCCAGCGGTGCCGCGCCGTCGGGCGGATTGGCGACATAGGCTTCGAAAGCAGCCAGGCGCACGCCCGCAGGCAGTTGCGCGCGCGCCAGCGCGAAAGCATTCCCTCTCGAATATTCGGGTCTCCAGGTCAGCCCCGCGGTCCCGCTCTGCAGCAGCTTCTCGCCGGGGCCGAAGCCGATCTCGCCCAGCCCC
>JANMSH010000102.1:0-7457 GCA_031389105.1 Hyphomicrobiales bacterium | reverse complement strand
GCGCCGCCGCGAGGGAATCCACAGTGGCCGCTCATCGGTTCTATGCACGGCGAGCAGTCCGGAGACGCCCTCCACCATCACCTCGCGGGCTTCATGCTCGGTTTCCGCGATCAGCGCGATGCGCGCCTGCGGATCGTTCAGCGCCAGGCTGCGGACCCATTCGGCGCCGGCGCGGGTCTTGCCCGCGCCGCGGCCGCCAAGGATGAGCCAGGTGGTCCAAGGCTCACCGTTACTGGCCGCCGGTGGTGGCTGCTGGTGCGGCTGGACGAATACGTCCCAGGAGCGGTCGACCAGCTCCGCATGGTCAGGCGACAGGTTCGTGAGCAGAATCTTCCGTTTGAGCGGCGATAAGCGCGTCCATTTTTTGTAGAAGCGACTCTCGAAGCTCGTCGACGTTTCGGGGGACGGGGTCATCATTCGTCTGCTTCTGTCCGCGTAAAAGCTCTTGGCTGCGATGAAACGCGTCGAGCGCCGTCAATTCGCGCATGGTGCGCGAGAGAACAGCCAAGGCGCGATTATTGCGTTCGGATTCCGCCGGCTCGAGGCCCGGGATCGCCAGCCGCTGTTCGATCTCGACAAGTTGTTGCTCGGCCGCGCGCATCATGCGCGCGATCATCGACGCGCGCCGGCTGCGCTTGCCGAAGCCTTGCCCCAGTAAACGGCGGCGAGGCAGCGCAGCCAGCCGGCCATTGCCGCCATCGACCCAGTAATAAATCCGGTCGAGCTTCAGTTTTGTTTCGGCGCTAATGGTCGCGACGATCGCTCCAACGGCATACATTTGCCGGGCGCGCATTGCTGCTTCCGGTATCTCGGTCATGACAACCCTCGCCGTTTTTGCGTGTACAACGCAAAACGCGCCGGCGGATGCCAGCGCGTAAAGCGTCAATTTTGAATTGCGATGCTAGTGGAACTGCACCAGCGAAATCACGATCAGCACCATGATGGCGGCGATCACCAAGCCCTGCGCCAGGCGCGACGCGTGTGGCTGATCCGGGCTGGCGGAGGGGCGCTCATCTGGAGATTGCGACATGGCGCAGCCTTTGCGCCCTTTCGCGCCTCAACTCAAGCGAAGGAATAGACATAGACCGCGGTGAACAGCACGATTACGCCTAGCGTGCCCCACATCAGCACGTAAAGCACCGGACGCCCCGGCAGTGCGCCGCGCGCCTCGGTTGCGGTTTCGACGATTTGACCATGTTCGACATGTGGCATTGCTGATCTCCTGTGCAGCGGCAACAGACCGCCGCTCGGGAGAACAACGCAGGGCGCACGCAACCGTTCCGCCGTCTCGTCCGCGGTGTGAATATCCGTTAACCGCGAACCCAGTTGTGGAGCATGCCCAAACCATAGCGGAGGAGCGTAACGCTGTCAATATAGTCCTAGGACTTTTTTTTGAATATTTTAGGGGCGGTGGACAATCGCCCGTATGCCGCCGGCACCTCGGATTACTTTTCCGATTATTTGGGCAAATCCGCTTTGCACGACGCGCTGTCCTGCCAGATCCAGCCGCATTTGGTGCAGCCGTTGAGGCTTAAAGCCAGAAGAGCGAGACACAGAATCGTGGCGAGGCGCTTGTGCATAAGTTCAACCTAGCCGATCGCGGCCGCGCGTGCGAGCGCCGCTTAGTTCCCCGGCCTGGCGCGTTCGAAGGGGATGGTGAACACCGTCGTGCCCTTGGCGTCGGCCACCGACATGCTCCAGCCCGCCAGATCCTGGATATGCGGATCGCACATCGCAGCCTTGAGCTCGCGCACCTGTTTGGTGGCGTGCGTGCGGGCAGCCGCCATCCCGCTCAATTCAAAACCGGTGTCATCGGTGAATTGGCGCTTCCCATCGCTGAAGTGGAAGTAGAAACGGGGCACTGTGCGGGCCCTACGGGAGCGCAAGAGGTATTCCCGCACCTAGCAAAGCCGAATGACAGGGCGATAGCTAGCTACCTTGAGTTGTGCTTACGGCACATAGCGCGCAATTAGAGAGCGCAAAATATCTATTTCACGAGGCCGTCGAAGCGGGCCCGTGCGTCCTGGATACGCGGCCGGTTGTCGAGCGCCCATGATCCAAGCGCCTTGACCGGCTCCAATAAAGAGCGGCCGAGATTGGTCAATTCGTAATCCACCCGTGGCGGCACGGTCGGAAAAACCGTCCGCGTCACCAGCCCGTCGCGCTCGAGCGCGCGCAAGGTCAGCGTCAGCATGCGCTGCGAAATGCTGCCCAGCGCACGTCGCAATTCGTTGAAGCGCTTGGGCCCGTCGCCCAAAGTCGACACCACTAGCACGGTCCACTTGTCGCCGACCCGCGACAGCACCTCGCTGACCGCGCGGCAGTCCTCGGGCACATGCAGGGTACCGGGTATCGGCTTTGTGCCTTCTTGTGCGGTTTTTGCGGTCATCTATCTAGCCTCAGTATTCATTCGTAACCATGAAGCTAGAGGCACACATGACTGAAATCAAGACGTCTAAAATCAAGCTCGGCGTGATCGTCGGCAGTGATCGCAAGGAATCGATCAACCGCATCCTGGCTCAGGCGCTGGCCAAGCTCGGCGGCGATGCCTTCGAGGTCACCTTCATCAAGATTGGCGATCTGCCGATGTACAATCAGGACCACGAAAATCCGGTGCCGTCGGTGGTGGCTCGCTTCAAGTCTGAAGTTGAAGCCGCGCAGGCACTGCTGTTCGTGACGCCGGAGCATAACCGGTCGATCCCGGCGTTGCTCAAGAATGCGATCGACTGGGGTACGCGGCCCTGGGGCAAGTCATCCTGGCCGGGCAAACCGACTGCCATCACCGGCACGTCGGGCGGCGTCATTTCGACCGCGGCAGTGCAGCAGCATTTGCGCGCAGTGCTCGGCGGCCTTCCGTCGTTGCCGTTGATGCCCGGCGAAGCCTACATCCAGTTCAAGCCGGAACTGATCGACGCCGAGAGCAACGTCGCCGACGAGAGCGTGCGCGGCTTCCTTAAGGGCTTCATGGAGCAATTCGCCGCCTTCGCCGGCCTGTTCACCAGGTGATGTGCCGACTATGACGAATGCCCGATGCCTCGCGGTCGTTAACGATCCGGTAACCAGCGATTAACCGAAAAAAGACCGCTCCGGACTACGGTCGGCTGGCCGATTGCCGGAATCATGTATAGAGATTTTTTCTCAATCAACCTCAAGCGAGGCTGGTGGCCGGTGCTGGCCGCCGGGCTTGCTTGTTTCGTGGCGAGCGCTGCCACGCTGATGGTTTTCGGCACCAGCTGGATTGCCGCCGCGATCCTCTCGATGTCCGACGGCTTCCTCACCCTCGTCATCGCCGGGTTCGCCGCTCTTTGTGCGATGGGTCTCGCTGGAATTTTGCTAGCGCGCAGCCTGCGCCGCGAGAACGCGCAAATCCGCACCGCAATCGACAGCATGGCGCAGGGCCTGTGCATGTTCGATGCCTCGGAGCGGCTGGTCGTTTGCAATTCGCAGTATTTCGAGATGTATGGCCTGACCGAGGATGACGTGAAGCAAGGCTTCACTCTGTCCGAAGTGCTGACACGCCGGGTCGCCAAAGGCACGTTCTCGCGCGATCCCCATCAGTACCGCAAGGAACTGCTGACCGAAGTCGGCCGCGGCAAGACCACCACACATGAAGTGAAGTCCACCGGCGGCCGCATACTGCTGGTGATGAACCATCCGATGAAGGGCGGCGGCTGGATCGGCACGCACGAGGACGTCACCGAACGGCGCCAGGCCGAGCAGCAACGCACGACCATGCAGCAGCAGGAAGAGCGCCGTTCTGTCATCGAGAATGCCATTTCGACATTCCGCCAGCGCGCCGAAACTCTGCTTCAAACCGTCGCCGACAGCGCGCGCGACATGCGCTCGACCGCCTCCGCTTTGTACCGAGCCTCCGGTCAGACATCGCAACGCGCCGAAAGCGCGGTGCAGACGTCGAACAAGGCGTCGTCGAACGTCGATGGCGCGGCATCGGCCGCCGACGAATTGTCGAATTCGATCGCCGAGATCGGACACCGCGTCGGCCAGACCGCGCAAGTGGTGCGGGTGGCCGTCGGCGAAGCGCAGACCACCAATCACGACATCAACGCTTTGGCGCAGGCCGCGCAGAAGATCGGCGACGTCATCAAGCTGATCCGCAGCATCGCCGGCCAGACCAATCTGCTGGCGCTCAACGCCACCATCGAGGCGGCGCGTGCCGGCGAAGCCGGCCGCGGCTTTGCCGTGGTGGCCTCCGAGGTGAAGTCGCTCGCCGTGCAAACCGCGAAAGCCACCGAAGACATCGCCAGCCAGATCCTCGAAGTGCAGAACTCCACCGACAAGGCCGTGGAAGCGATCGGGCGGATCGCCCATCGCATGCACGAGATCGACAGCCACACCTCGGCGGTCGCGGAATCGGTGCAGCAACAGAACGCAGCGACCAGCGAGATCTCGCATAACGTCGCCAGCGCCGCCGACGGCGCCAAGCTGATCGTCTCGGTGTTGAGCGAAGTGGCCGGCGCCACCACGGAAACCCAACAGTCGGCGCAGAGCGTGGTGACGGCATCGGAAGCCGTCGAAGAAGCCGCGGCCGACATGCGCAGCGAAGTCGAGAACTTCCTCACCAAGGTGGCGGTCTGACCGCCTGCACCCGAGTTCGGCGGCATTAAGTTTCAACTGCTGAAAATCGAGACGCCGGCCGCAAGGTCCAATCCATCCTCACTGCAACCAAGCTGGGCTTCCACCTTAGGTGGCGGAATGCTAGCGTTTCGACATCGGGAAAACGCTGCATCATCTGGCTTTCGTACATCCGCGCAAGAAAGGATGACGAGCCGGCAAATCGGGAGGATAACTATGAGATTTTCACGAACCGTTACACCGTTACTGTTTGGCACGGCGCTCACGCTGGCCGCCGCGGCTGCACCCGCGAAGGCCGAGGACCTCACCATTGGCTTCATCGCGCCAATGACCGGCGGCTTTGCCCAAGTCGGCAAGGACATGGTCGATGGCTTTCAGATGTACCTCGACGAGGTCAACGGCAACTTCGCCGGCGCCAAAGTAAAGTTCATCCTGGAAGACGACCAGGCCAAGCCGGACCTTGGCGTCACCAAGGCCAAAAAACTCATTCTGAGCGACAAGGTTCAGATGTTCGTCGGCGGCGTGCTGGCATCGACCGGTTACGCGCTGGCGCCCGTCAGCACGGCGGAAAAAACCGTTTATCTCGCTTCCGTGCCGGCGTCCGACGATCTGACGCAACGCGACGCCAGCAAGTATCCGTTTTTCTTTCGCACCGGCTGGGCAAGTTCGCAGCCCCATCACGCACTCGGCGCCTGGGCTTGTGAACAGGGCTTCAAGAAAGTCGTCGGCGTCGCCGCCGATTATGCCTTCGGTTACGAGGCATTGGGCGGCTTCCAGAAAGCCTTCGAGGATTGCGGCGGCAAGGTCATCCAGAAAATCTGGCCGACGCTAGGCAACAAGGACTTCGGGCCGTACATCTCCACCATCAAAGCGGACGCCGACGCGGTGTTCTCGTTGATGGTTGGGCCGATGGCCGCGCAGTTCCCCAAGCAGTTGCGCGCTGCCGGCTACAAGAAAGTCATTCTCGGCGGCGGCACCAGCTATGACGAGTTCGCCCTGCCCTTCATGGCCGACGAAGTCATCGGCGACATCTCCGCACTGCAATACAGCGCCGCGCTCGAGACGCCGGCCAACGAAGCCTTCGTGAAAAAGTACCGCGCCAAATACGGCAAGGTGCCGTCCTACTTCTCCGAGAGCAATTACTCGACCGCGAAAATGATTCACGAAGTCTATAAACAGACCGGCGGCAAATGGCCGGGTCCGGAAAAGTTCGTTCAGATGATGGGCGCGCTCAAGATCGATACGCCGCGCGGGCCGGTGGCCTTCGACGACATGCGCAATCCGATCCACAACATCTACATCAAGAAGGTCGAGAAGAAGCAGATGTTCGGCTACGACAAGCCGGAGCTGTGGAACACGGTGGTCAAGACTTATCCCAACGTCAGCCAATTCTGGACCTACGGCAAAGAAAAATTCCTGGCGCAGCCGGTCTACAGCCGCGAATTCCCGCCCTGCAAGTTCTGCGAATAGCGCGGGACACATCGCTCAAACGAAAACCCCGGCCTCGCGGCCGGGGTTTTTTATTGCCGGGTCTTTGCTTATTGCCAGCCCGGAACGCCGCGCATGTCGGGCAGCGAATGCGCAATCCCTTTGTGGCAGTCGATGCAGGTTTTCTCGGCGGTGAAAAGAAAACGCTGATGCGCGACCGACGCGCGTGGCGACTGTTTGGTGATGTCCATCGACTGCGCGCTGTGGCAGTTGCGGCATTCGAGCGAGTCGTTCGCCTTGAAGCGGGCCCATTCCCGCAGCGCCATTTCCAACCGCATCTCCTGGAATTTCTCCCGCGTGTCGATGGTACCAAAGATTTTGCCCCAAACTTCCTTGGACGCCTGCATTTTGCGCGCGATCTTATCTGTCCAGTTATGCGGAACGTGGCAGTCAGGACAGCTTGCACGCACCCCGGAGCGATTCGAGAAATGGATCGTCGACTTGAGTTCTGCAAATACGTTGTCGCGCATTTCATGACAGCCGGTGCAGAATTTTTCGGTGTTTGTGACCTCCAAAGCCGTGTTGAACCCGCCCCAGAAAATGACCCCCGCGACGAAGCCGGCGAGAACAAGGACACCAAGCCCGAATACCGAACTGGGGCTGATCAGCACATGCCAGAGCTCAACGACGAACGAGCGCGCGCGCGCCCATCTTGTCGCACGCGGCTGATCGCCGATGCTCATCGCGGCCCACCCGGCTTTGCCAGGCTCAGAAGAGAATCGATGTCGACAAAGTCGTTGCTGACAGGCGGCTTCACGACGTGCTGGGGAACATGGCACGACGTGCAGAAATATCGGCGCGGCGACACGGAGGCCAGGAACTGGCCGTCACGATCCATGAAATGCGTGATGCTGACCATCGGCGCCAGCGACTCCGCGGTGCGCGCCCGGGCGTGACACGACAGGCATTTATTGCCGTTCATGTCGATCTGGTAGCCTTCGCTGGTATGCGGAATCACCGGCGGCTGTTCGGGATAGCTGCGCGTCTCTTTTTCCGCCGTATTGCGCTGTGGCGTCATCGCGGCGGCAGGCCCCTCCTCATTGAGCGGCGTCGGCCCGCGCAAGTTTGAGTTGACCGTCTGCGCCAGAAGCGAGGTCGACATGGCGGCTAGGATCGCCGCAAATATTAACAAGCGCGGGCTTCCCATCATGCGCTCACACCTTCTCGATGCGCACGGCGCATTTCTTGTAATCGGTTTGAAACGAGATCGGGTCGGTGGCGTCGAGCGTCACCTTGTTGATCATCTGCGCTTCATCGAACCAGGGCACGAAGACGACGCCACGCGGCGGCTTGTTGCGCCCGCGCGTCTCCACCCGTGTGCGAATGAAGCCGCGCCGCGAGGCGATCTTGATTTCGTCGCCGCGACGCAGTTTTGC
>JANMSH010000079.1:0-6362 GCA_031389105.1 Hyphomicrobiales bacterium | reverse complement strand
CGCTCGATGAAGCCGCCGGACGCCGGCTGCTTCGCATCCCAGAGCTTCTGCTGCGCCGTGAGTATCGGCTGTAATTCCTTGGCAAGCGCGGCGCGGGTTGGCAGGCCGGTGGTGGCGAACTCGTCCAACGGCCTCAAGGCTTTTTCATCGGCGCCCAGGGCTTTGGCCTGCGCCAACGCGGCTAAGAACGGCGAACCGCGGAGGACCACATCCTGCAACGCGGACGCGCTCACGGCGAGCCGCACCGCGACATCAGCGCTGCCGGTCCTGGCGATGTCGTTACGCGCCACGTTGAGTTCGTCGCGGGCGGCTTTGGTGGATTGCTCAAGACCAGCGATGCGCTTCTGCAAGGCCTCCATATCGGCCGACGACAAGCCCGCGGTCGCGGTCGACGCAATCTGAACGCTGCTGCGCAATTCCGCGACAGCCTTCTCCGCAGCTTCGGCGCGCTCGCGCGCCTGCGCCGTACCGGCCGCGATGTCGTCGTTGCGGCGGTTGAGGGTCGCGACCGACGCAGCGAGCGACTTCATTGCGTTGTCGGCGGCGGCGATCCGCTCTGCCGTGCCGGGATTGGTGGCGGGAATCTTGGCGATCGATTCCTCGATCTTGCTTATACGCTCCGAAAGGCCGTCGAGCGCTTTGGTATCCACCGCTCCGGCCGGGCGGTTCTGCAAAGCCTGCACTTCCATTTCCAGCGCGGTAACGCGCGCGCGTGTCGCGGTCGAGCCGGCGTGGCGGATCGGCACCGCGCCGGTCAACCAGAGCGCAAACATCAAGATCGCCACCAAGCTTGCGCCAGCGAGGCCCGAGACCAGCGTCGGTCTGGTCATGCTGGCGCTCAGCCAGTGCCAGGGATCGCCGCCGGACGGGCCGCTGCCGGCGGGCGGCGGAGGCGGTTCAGGTGGCGGTGGTGGCGGCGCGGCTGCGGCCTGAGGCGGCGGCGTGCTGGCCGCGGCGACCGGCGGAACTTCCTTTGCGGTGAGGTCGATGGTCGGAGCCGCGCGTTTGCGGCGGCCCGGCTCCGGCGTTGTGCGCTTATCTGCCATGCGCAACTCCTCGTCGAATCGGCCCCGCCTGTCCGCAGGGAATAACGCAAATGGCGCTTGCGTGCCAATCAATCAAGCTTGTGGCGCCTCAAGCAGTTCAAGCAATGCTGCCTCGTCCGGACGCCTGGCGACGGCGACGTCGGGAGCGCCGGCGGCACGCAGCGGTTCGGCGACTTGCTCGGACAGGCAGAAATGCCGCACGGCCAGCGCCAGCGATGGCATGCCCCCTGTTGCCGCGCCCGCGATGTAGCTTTCCGCGCTGCGCCGGGAGAAATGTAACACCGCATCGACCTGCTTGGCGTCGAGCGCCGCGATCAAAGCCGGCGAAAAAGGCGCGGCCGCGGCGCGATAGATCACCGCCAGTTCGGCGGCGATGCCGCGCACCGCAAGATCGCCGATCAGGTCGCCGGCGCGGTCCTCGCCGGCGAGATACAGCAACGGCGCATGCGCGTCGGCGCGGCGCGCGCTGACGATGCGCAACAGATCGCGCACGTCGCCGCCCGCCGTCGTGATGTCGGTAAATCCCACCTGCCGCGCGGCGTCGGCACTGCGCTTGCCGACCGCGAACACCGGCAGCTTGATCAGCCCGTCACGTGCCGGATGCGTGGCGATTGCGGCGGCGGCATTGGCGCTGGTGATCAGGACGCCGCCCCAATTGCTGCGAAGCTTGGCATCGACCAGCTCGACGCGCAGCAGCGGCGCGACCAGCACCTCATGGCCGCGGGCGCGCAGCGCCGCCGCGGTACGTTCGCTGTCGTCCTGCGGGCGGGTGAGTACGATACGCATGATCAAGCCAATAATCCGGCGGGAGCTTCGCGCTTTATATAATGTCCGGCTTCGGTGCCGATCTTGATCGCGTCGGCGCGCGGGCCGCGCAGTTCATACTCGATCGAGGGATCGCCATCGGGATGCGCCAGCAATCCGCGAAGATGAATTGTGCCGCCGGAAATTTCGGCATAGCCGCCGATCGGCGTCTTGCAAGAGCCATCGAGCACGCCGAGTAAGGCACGCTCGCAGGCCAGCGCAATTGACGTATCGGCATGATCGATGCGCGCCAGAAGTTCTCGCATGCGGGTATCGTCCTCGCGAATCTCGATGCCGATGGCGCCCTGCCCCGCCGCCGGGAGGAATTCATCCACCGGCATGATTTTGGTGGCGTTATGTTCAAGGCCGAGCCGCTTCAAACCTGCCAAGGCGAGAATGGTGGCATCCATTTCACCGCTCTCCAGCTTGCGCAGCCGTGTCTCGACATTGCCGCGCAACGGCACGATCCGCAGGTCGGGCCGCATGCGCTTAGCGATGGCCTGGCGGCGCGGCGACGTGGTGCCGAGGCTCGCGCCCTGCGGCAAATCGGCGAGCGAACCGGCTTTGTGACAGATGAAAACGTCGCGCGGATCCTCGCGCTCGAGGCAGGCCGCCAGCATCAGACCCGGCGGCAGAAAGCTCGGCACATCCTTGGCAGAATGCACCGCCAGGTCGATGCGGCGGTCCAGCAGCGCTTCCTCGATTTCCTTGGTGAACAGGGCCTTGCCGCCGGCGTCCGCCAATGGGCGATCCTGGATGGCGTCCCCGGTGGTGCGGATGATTTCAAGCTCTATCGCGTCCTCGGCGATGCCGAGCGCAACCGCCAGCCGCGCCCGCACCGCCCGCGCCTGCACCAAAGCCAGCGGGCTGCCGCGCGTGCCGATACGCAAGATTGTGGCTGCGGATTGCGTCATATTATGTCTCGATGCTAGGCCACCTTGTAATTCACCCGTCCCCGAAAAGGGAGGGCCGGAGGCAACAATGATCGTTCTCGGCATCGAGACGACTTGCGACGAGACCGCGGCGGCGGTCGTCGAGCGTTTCGAGGACGGCCGCGGCCGGATCCTGTCCAATGTGATCCTGAGCCAGGTCAGCGAGCACGCGGCCTTCGGCGGCGTCGTCCCCGAGATCGCGGCACGCGCCCATGTCGAGGCGCTCGATCACATCATCAACCGCGCGCTCAACGAAGCCGAGCGCAGCTATGACGACCTCGACGGCATCGCTGCCGCGGCCGGCCCCGGACTGATCGGCGGCGTCATCGTCGGCCTGACCACGGCCAAGGCGATTGCGCTGGTCAAGAACAAGCCGCTGATCGCCATCAATCATCTGGAAGCCCACGCGCTCACCGCGCGGCTGACCGACGCCACGCCATTTCCGTTCTGTCTGTTCCTCGCGTCGGGCGGACACACCCAGGTCGTCGCCGTGCTCGGCATCGGCAAATATGTGCGGCTCGGCACGACGATGGACGACGCCATCGGCGAAGCTTTCGACAAGACCGCGAAGCTCTTGGGCCTTGGCTATCCGGGCGGCCCGCAAGTCGAGAAAGAAGCCATGCGCGGCAACGCCACGCGCTTCGCGCTGCCGCGCCCGATGCACGGCCGTAAGGACGCCGACTTTTCTCTTTCGGGGCTCAAAACCGCGCTGCGCCTCGAAGCGGAAAAGATCGCGCCGCTGTCGGACCAGGATGTCGCCGATCTATGCGCGTCGTTCCAGCAGGCGGTGGTCGATGTCGTGCTGGATCGTCTGCGCGCCGGCTTGCGCATGTTCCGCGCCAAATACGGCGCGCCGAGCGCGCTGGTCGCGGCCGGCGGCGTCGCCGCCAATCAGGCAATCCGTAAGGTGCTGCACCGTCTGGCTTTCGAAGTCGGCACTGTCTTGGTCGCGCCGCCGCTCGAGCTGTGCACCGACAACGGCGCCATGATCGCCTGGGCCGGCGCCGAACGGCTGGCGCTCGGCCTCACCGATACGCTCGACGTCGCGCCGCGCGCGCGCTGGCCGCTCGATGAAGTCGCCGCCGCCAACGCCCCGCCCAAAACCTCCGCCTGGAAATAGACATGACCATCTCCCGCATCAGCGTGCTCGGCGGCGGCGCCTGGGGAACGGCACTGGCGCAAACTTGCGCGCGCGCCGGCCGCGATGTGACGCTGTGGGAGTTTGAGCCCGGCAACGCCGAGCAGCTCGCCACCAAACGCGAAAGCAAGTTTCTGCCCGGCGTGAAGCTCGACGGCGGCATCAAGGTCACGCGCGATCTCACTGAGGCGGCGTGCGCCGACGCGATCTTGCTCGTAGTGCCGGCGCAGGCGATGCGCTCGGTCTGCACGACGCTGGGAAAACTTGTCGGCGCCAACACGCCGCTTATTGCTTGCGCCAAAGGCATCGAGCACGGCACGCAGAAATTCATGACCGAGATTATCGCCGAATGCGCCCCGAATGCGGTGCCGGCGATTTTATCCGGCCCAAGCTTTGCCGCCGACGTCGCACGCGGCCTGCCGACGGCGGTGACGATTGCCGCGGCCGACGCCGACATTGCGCAAGCGCTCGCCAAATCCATGAACTCCGGCACGTTCCGCCCCTATCACTCGACCGACGTGCGCGGCGTCGAAGTCGGCGGCTCGACCAAGAACGTGCTGGCGATTGCGTCGGGCATCGTCACCGGACGCGGCCTGGGTGCGAGCGCTTCCGCCGCGCTGACCACGCGCGGCTTTGCCGAGCTGGTGCGCTTCGGCAAAGCCTATGGCGCGCGGCCCGACACCATGACCGGACTGTCCGGCTTGGGCGATCTGATCCTGACCTACTCCAGCCCGCAGTCGCGCAACTTCTCGTTCGGCGTCGCGCTCGGCAGAAATCAAAAGCCCGACGGCAAATTGGCCGAAGGCGCCTTCACCGCGCCGGTGCTTTTGGAAATGGCGCGCGCCAAGAATGTGGACATGCCGATCTCCACCGCGATTGCCGCGGTGCTGGCGGAACAACTGAGCGTCGATGCCGCGATCGAATCTTTGCTAACGCGGCCGATCAAATCGGAAGAATGAAATGGCCTACTGGCTCGTCAAATCCGAACCCGATGCCTATGCTTGGACCGAGCTGGTGAAAGCCGGCGCCAAAGGCACCGCGTGGACCGGCATTCGCAATCACACCGCCAAGCTCAACATGATGAAAATGAAAAGGGGCGACCGCGGGTTTTTCTATCATTCCAATGTCGGCAAGGAGATCGTCGGCATCTGCGAAGTCGTAAAGCCCGCCTATCCCGATCCGACCGCGAAAGCCGGCGAGCCCTGGGTCTGCGTCGACATCAAGGCCGTGGAGCCAGTGCCGAAGCCCGTGACACTCGCCGCGATCAAGGCCGAGCCGAAGCTCGCCGACATGGCGCTTCTGAAGCAATCACGACTGTCGGTACCGCCGGTGACTGACACCGAGTGGAAGATCGTGTGTAAGATGGGCGGGCTAAAATGATGGGTCACATGATGAACTGGTCGAGCGTTTTCATCGCGGCGGTCGCATCGTTCATCTTCGGCGCTATCTATTACACCACGCTAGGCCGAGTCTGGATGGCCGCGCAGGGCAAGACGGTCGATTCTTGCAAAGTCGAGAACGCCGGCAAGTCCAAGCTTGCGATGGCCGTGCCCTTCATTCTCTCCTTCGTCGGCGCCCTGATCATGGGCGTGGTGCTGTACGGCATCCTGACCCATAGCGGCCTGTGGAGCCTGCGCGCCGGCGTCATTACGGGCGCGTTCTGCTGGTTCGGCTTCGTGCTGACCACGGTGGTGATCAACAACGCCTATCAGGGCCGCAAGGCCATGCTCACGTTGATCGACAGTGCCCACTGGCTCGGCGTCCTGATCATCATCGGCGGCATTGTCGGCTGGATGGGGCCTTAAGGCCCCTCACCCCCTGCCAAAGTGGGGGTATCCCGCGCCTTGTCCCTCCGACAAGCGCTGACGCATAATAAGCCCAACAACGAGCCAATAATCGCCCGCGGGCGTACCGCGCGGGTTGGGGGAGGAAGTTGCGATGTCCGACAAGGTCTATGACGTTTCGGCCGAGTGGAAGAAGCGCGCGCTGATCGATAGCGCCAAATATAAGGATATGTACGCAGCCTCGATCAAGGACCCGAACGCCTTCTGGGCCGAGCAGGCCAAGCGCATCGACTGGATCAAGCCCTTCACCAAGGTGAAGAACACCTCCTACGCGCCCGGCAATATTTCGATCAAATGGTTCGAGGACGGCACGCTCAACGCCGCCTACAATTGCGTCGACCGTCATCTCGCCAAGCGCGGCGATCAGGTCGCGATCATCTGGGAGGGCGACGATCCGAAAGACGACAAGAAGATCACCTACAAGCAGTTGCACGCCGAGGTGTGCAAGTTCGCCAATGTCCTCAAGAAGCAGGGCGTCAAGAAAGGCGACCGCGTCACCATTTATCTGCCGATGATCCTGGAGGCGGCCTACGCCATCCTCGCTTGCGCGCGCATCGGCGCGGTGCATTCGGTGATCTTCGGCGGCTTCTCGCCGGAC
>JANMSH010000059.1:0-15131 GCA_031389105.1 Hyphomicrobiales bacterium | reverse complement strand
ACCTTGCTCACCGTGCCGGTCAAAGTCGCCGTCACCGAAGGCGCGATGGTGTAGAGGAAGCCGTTGCCGGTCGCCTGCGCGGCCGCCGACACTCCGAAGGTCGCGTTGTATTGCTTGAAGTCGTAGGTGAGGCCGCCGCGGGTGTCGCCCACAGGCGTCTGCGACCAGACCAGCCAGCGTCCGCCGCCGCTCGCAATCGACAGCGCGCTGCTGCCTTTGTTGTTGGTGAATGTGCCGCCGCTGACAAGTTGCAGCGCATTGCCGCTGCCGACGGCAGAGACCGTGCCATTGGTTGCATCAAGCGTCAGATCGCCGCCAGCGTTGATCGTCGCGGTGCCGCCGGCGGTAACGCCATTTATGCCGGCAACGCTGCCAACGGTGAGATTGCCGGAAGCCACGAAATTGACGGCGCCCGAGGCGTTGATGGCGACCGTGTTTACACTGTTGGCTTGACCCAGTGTGACCGCCGTTCCCACCACCGCCAGATTCGTCGCTGTGATCGTGCTTCCGGTAGTCTGGCTTACGCTTGAGCCGCTCAGCAGCTTCAGGTTCGTGATGGATGCCGGTGCAATGGCGCCGGTCACGGCAATCGCGCCCGACGTGTTGCCGTCATTGCCTATCTGCAAGGTCGACGCGGTGATCTGATTGAGTTCGGCATTGGACAGGCCGAGCGTACCCGCCGCGCTGCCGCCGAGCGTGATGCCCCGGCCAGCCGTCGTCGTCATCAGCTTGACGGTCGTGCCCGCGGTCGTGATCGCATTCGACAATGTCATGTCGTCAGCCACCACCGTCACCGTTCCGGTGCCGCTGGCGGTAATCGACTGATCCATGGTCAGAGCGATTGCCGATGAATTGATCTCAAGATTGGCGTCGGATTTGAGAGCAATGGTCGGCCCTGCCCCTGCGGTGAACAGATAGTTTGCACCGGTATTACTGCCGAGCGCGGTGGCGAGATTGCCGACGATACCGGAATAGGTCGCGCCGCCGCTGGTGAGGCGCAACGTGCTGCCGTAAATGTCGAAACCGGCGACCACGCCGCTTGCTCCGTCGATGAAGGCATTGCCTTTGGTGGTGCCGGTCAGCGAGGTCAGCACGCCGCCGGAAACCGAGCCGGCATCGGTAGCGATGTAATAATAGCCGTTAGCGCCCGTGCCGGCGGTTCCGGCGACGGCGCCGCCGACCAGAGCCTCGACGCCGGAGCCTGCGAGTGCGGTGGTGCCGCTGTCGCTAAAGGCCTTGCCCGAAATCACGTCTGGCGCGCTGGCGAAGCGCCAGCCGAAATAGGCGTAGCGGCCCGCAGCCGTCGACCACACGCCGCTCTGCACTGTATTGAAATTCGCCGGCAGCGTGCCTTGCAGCGCCGCCGTGGTCATGCCGCCCGTCGTCGAGGCGCCGGCGTCGCCGGTGATCGTGGTCTGGCCGGTGGTCTGGGTGTCCCAGTAAGCGTTGGTCACCGTGCCATTGATAGAGCCCGTGAACGACGAATTATTTTTGCCGACGATGCCGCCGGACTGCGTCGCGTTGCCGCCAACGTAACCGGTTGCGAAGACTTCGTTGATCGTTCCGCCATTGATGCTGTCGCCGGTAAACCGCCTGGTGTTTGTACCGGTGAACCCACCGGCCATAGGCGTGATAATCAATTGCCCGGGACGGTTGCTGCCGGCGTTTACATTCACCGCGCCTGTCGAATAGGACTGCGTGATGGTCCCCACACCCGTGCCCCGAGCGCCATTTACCCCGACAAAGCCACCTGCAAACAGAGCGATCGTTCCGTTGAGGCTATCGGCCGATCCCGCCGTCGCCGCCGGGTTGTTCAAGGTGACGTTGCCGGTCGAATAGGATTGCGTGATCGTGCCGTCATTCAGCCCGGCGAATCCCCCGACCGTGCCGATGCCCGAAACGGCGCCGCTGGCATAGGACTGGGTGATTGTGCCGGAGTTCGACCCGACGAGTCCGCCGACATTCGCCGTTTGCGCCACGTCGGTGCCGGTTTGCGTCACATTGATACTGGATCTTATGTTTGTCGCCGTGCCGAAACCTTCCAGCACGCCGATGACGCCGCCGATTATGTTCTGACTGTGGGCTTTGTTGATCGAAATATTGCCGGAAACAGAAATGTTCTTCAGCGTGGTGCCGCTGGTGCCCCCCGGAGCGTTGTTGTCGGCGTAGCCGACCACAGCGCCGACATAGGTCGGGATCGCGCCGGTGCCGTCATGGGTCAGCGACACATTGGTCATGTTGAAATCGCGCAAAGTCGCTACTTGGGTCGCTGCGAACAGCGCGCTGGAACTCGCCTGATTTGTCTGCGTCAGATTGGCGATGGTGTTGCCGACTCCCTCGAATCCGCCTGTGAACGGAGTGGCAAGGGTTCCAATCGGCCCAAAATTACTGCCCGACAGATCGAGGTTATTGGCGAGCGCATACCGCTGCGCCAACGTCGTTGTATTGGTACCGATCGCGGCGAGTTCAGCCCTCGTATAGATGAGGTTGTAGCTATTGCCATTGATGGTCAGCGCCTGGCCGGAGCCAGCAGTGCCGGTGAATTTCAGGCTGGCGCCCGATCCGAAAGCGTAATCGCCGCCCGATCCGCCATTATTCGTCACGATGACGACCTTGCCGGCGCCGCTGGCGGTCAGGTTGGCGTTGATGTTAATCCCGCGATAGGCGTCGAGTGTCAGCGTATTGGCGCTCGCCCAGTTGATCGCGCTGTTGATGGTGATGTCACCGACGCCTGTGGGATTTGCCACGCCGGGACTGCTGGCGCTACCGGCGCTGGTCTGCACGGTGACATTGGCAGTGCCGAGATTGGTCGAGATCGTTGACGCGGCGCTGGCGTCGATGGTCAGGTCGTAAGGATCGAGCAGCAGCAGGCCGGTCTTGCCGGCTGGTGCGCGCAGATCGGCGATACCGGAATAGTTGAGGATATGGCCCGACACTTCGGCAAAGCCGCCATTGCCGAACGTCGCGCCGCCGCGCGCGCTGATCGTACCGGCGAAGTTTGTTGTGCCGTCCGACCACACGACGATATTGCCACCGTCGCCGAAGGTGCCGTTCGCGGTGATCGTCGCGCCGGCCTCGACCGTCGTGTTCTGCGCGTTGACGATTTGGAAGTTGGCAAAATTCTGCGCGGCATTGCTGCCGTCGGTGCGGTCGCCGCCGACAAGAATGGTGCCGCCGGTTTCGCCGCTCGCATCCAACTTGGCGCCGGCCGTCAGCGTGACGTTGGTGCCGGTGACGACGATCAGGCCGCCATCCTTCGGCGCATTGCGCGAAACGGTCTGCTTGCGTTGCGCCGAGACGCGCGACGACACCGTGACATTGCCGCCGGTCGCGGTGAGGAAGATGCGGCCGCCTTTGCTGGCGACGCCCGTCGCTTTGATGACACTCCTGGTATTGACGCCGAGCGCATAGACGTTGCCGCCGTTCGCGCGCAATTCAGCGTTCGCCCCGCGAATTGATCCAGTATTGCGAACCGAGCCGTTTGCCGCCGGCAAACTGACGGCGATCTTGCCGTCTGCCATTTCCTGATCGCGAATGGTCACTTCAGTTCCGGATGCGAGGCCGACGGTGCCTTTGCGGGCGCGGATCGAACCGGCGTTCTCGACCTGCTGCGCAATCAGCACCACGTCGCCGCGCGACGATCCGATCTTGCCGAGATTGACGACCGATGCAGTGCTGTTGCCGCTGAATGTCAGAGAACCGCCGGCACGGAATTTATCGTCGGCGATATCGAGCGTCGAACCGACGAAACTGCCGCCGGTCTTGATAACGCCTGTTGGACCGACCGCGATGCCCGCGGGATTAATGAGATAGACGCTACCGGTCGCCGTCAGAAGACCATTGAGTGAGGACGGAACGTTGCCGGTCACTCGGTTCAGCGTGGAACCGGACCCGTTTTGAAACGAAACCTGGTTGCCCTGCCCGATCGAAAACGTCGACCAATTGATGATACCGGTGGGCGTCGATTGCGTAACTGTCAGCCTGTTCGCGCTTTGCGCGACGCCAACGCTGCCGCTGACGACGTTTGCATTCGTGGGCAACGACTGCGCGCCGGCCACAATTGGCCAAAGCCACGCACTCGACAATGCTAACGCGGACACGCTGGACAAGAGCGTGCCCCGCAGACTTTCAGGCACCACCGAAGCAACTCCCCCGAGACCGTCTTTTCCGGCCTCCCCGCCGCCACCGTATCGTTAGTTAATTGCTACCGAAAGGAGAAATTTGCGGATTGGTGAACCCTGCCGAGGTTCCGCGCGGGACCCTTACAGCCTCGAGACGATCAATTGATTGCGGCGTACTGAGGTAATCGAGAATTTCAGAATGGTTTTTCAGTCCCGGGCGATTGAAGTCGCAGAAACCAATTAGCTGCTCTCATGCCGGCTTCGCGAATGGGCCATGCGATCAGGCTACCACGTACGGCCAACAGGTGAACCCGCTACAAAATAGGGCTGCTAACCGTAGACCTACTAATCCTAATCGCGGGGGCTTTTGGTTTCGGTGCCGATATCGGTGCCGGAAAGGGCTTGGGGGCCCTAAAATGATGGTCGGAGTGGCAGGATTTGAACCTGCGACCCCCTCGTCCCGAACGAGGTGCGCTACCAGACTGCGCTACACTCCGACTGTTGGCGGCCTTATAACCCCCCCATCTTCAAAGCTGCAAGCCTGAGAGTACGAATGACCGCCGAGCCAGGAACGCGGATCCTAAAAGCCAATAGCCAGGCGATCGAGGCCGCCGCGGCAGCCTTGCGCCATGGCGGGCTGGTCGCCTTCCCGACCGAGACCGTCTATGGGCTCGGCGCCGACGCCGGCAATGGCAAAGCCATCGCCCGGCTCTACGCCGCCAAGGGCCGCCCTGCGTTCAACCCGCTGATCGCCCATGTCGCCAATCTCGAAGCGGCGCGGCGCATCGCAGTTTTCGACAAGGACGCGGAAAAGCTGGCGCAGGCCTTCTGGCCGGGGCCGTTGACGTTGGTGCTGCCGAAGCGGCCGGACGGCGGCGTCGCTGACTTGGCGCTGGCCGGGCTCGATAGCGTCGCGATCCGGGTGCCGGATCATCCGGTGGCCGCCGCTCTGCTCAAGGCCTTCGGCGGCCCGGTGGTGGCGCCCTCAGCCAATCGCTCCGGCCACGTCTCGCCCACCAGCGCCACCCATGTGATGAGCGACCTGCGCAGCCGCATCGATCTGGTGATCGATGGCGGCGTCTCTGAGGTCGGCGTTGAGTCCACCATCGTCTCGTGTCTGGGCGAGCCGACGCTGCTGCGCCCGGGCGGCCTGGCGCGCGAGGACATCGAGCGCGTGCTCGGTCATGCATTGGCTGCGCTCTTGGTCGCCGACGAAGCGCCCCAAAAGCTTGAAATAATCGCTCCCGGCATGCTGGCGTCGCATTACGCGCCGAAGGCGCAACTGCGGCTCGACGCGCAAGTGCCGCGCGATGGCGAAGCGCTACTGGCGTTCGGCCCGGCGCCGGATTTTGCCGGCACCATGTTCAATCTGTCGCCGCGCGGCGACCTGATCGAAGCCGCCGCCAATCTGTTCTCGCATTTGCGTGCGCTGGATGCCTCCGGCGCCAAGACTATCGCAGTGATGAGCGTGCCGCACGACGGGCTGGGCGAAGCGATCAACGACCGGCTGGCGCGCGCCGCCGCGCCAAGACAATAAGGACGGAAAGGATAATTCGATGAACCTTCAGAGCAAGCCGCCGCTGCTGCCGCCGCTCGCGCCGGGACTCTTGCAGCGCTTCATCGACATCGTCGGTCCGAAATATGCCGTGACCGATCCGCAGGTGCAGGAGCCGTATCTGGTCGAGATGCGCGATCTGTTCCACGGCACGACGCCGGTGGTGCTGCGCGCCGGCTCAGTGGCCGAAGTGTCGGCGATCCTCAAGCTCGCCAACGAGACCAAGACCGCGATCGTGCCGCAGGGCGGCAACACCGGTCTGGTCGGCGGACAGATTCCCCATCGCGGCGAGATCATTCTGTCGGTGAAGCGGCTCGACAAGATCCGCGAGATCGATCCGGTGTCGAACACGATGACCGTCGAGGCCGGCGTCACGCTGCAGCATGCGCGCGAGGCCGCCGCCGCCGCCGACCGGCTCTATCCACAACTGCTGCCGTCGGAAGGCACCTGCACCATCGGCGGCAATCTCTCGACCAATGCCGGCGGCATCGCCGCGCTGGTACATGGCATTTCGCGCCAGCATGCGATGGGGCTTGAAGTGGTGTTGGCCGACGGCCGCGTGCTGAACAACCTCAACAAGCTAAAGAAAGACAACACCGGCTACGATCTCAAGAACCTGTTCATCGGCGCCGAAGGCACGCTCGGCATCATCACCGCGGCGGTGCTCAAGCTGGTGCCGCGGCCGCGTTCGATCGAGACGGCTTACGCCGGCGTGCCCTCGCCGCAGGCCGCGGTCGATCTTTTGGGCGTCGCCACCAGCCGGCTGTCGGGCGGCGTGACGTCGTTCGAGATGATGGCCCGCAAGGGCATCGAAGCGGTCATCACCCACGATTCCGTGAGCCGCGATCCGTTGGCGACACCGCATCCGTGGTACGTGCTGATCGAAGTCGCCTCGCAGCAGCGCACCGGCTTGCGCGAGGCGCTGGAGGAGATCATGACCGAAGGTCACGAGAAGGGTCTCGTGCTGGATGCGACCTTTGCCGAGAGTATGGAACAGGCCAAGGCGTTCTGGCGCATCCGCGAAATGTTCGGCGAAGTGCAGCGCTACATCGGCGCGTCGATCAAGCACGACATCTCAGTGCCGGTGGCGCGGATTCCGGAATTCATTGCGGAAGCCGATGCGGCTGTGATGAAGTTCATTCCAGGCAGCAAGACGATGCCGTTTGGCCACGTTGGCGACGGCAACATCCACTACAACGTCATGCAGCCCGAGGGCATGGCGAAGCAGGACTTCCTGAACCGCTGGGACGAGGTCAACGCCGTGGTGTTCGGCGTGGTCAAGAAATACGGCGGCTCGATCTCGGCCGAGCACGGCGTCGGCGTGATGAAGCGCGACATCCTGCACAATTACAAAGACCCGGTCGCGCTCGACCTGATGCACGGCATCAAGAGACTGCTAGACCCGAATGGCATTCTCAATCCCGGCAAGGTGCTGTAGCTAGAACAGCACGCCCTGCCCGTCGTCTTTGGCTGGGGCTTTTGGCGCCGCGCGCTTTGGTTTCGGCGGCGGCTCGGTCATTTCAGCCGCCCGCTCCAAGAGCTTCGGATTGTCATTGGCGACGCGGTTGACCTCGGACGAGACCGGATACGCGTCCAGCAAATCGTCGGGCGCTGGCCGGATCAGGGCCGAGGCTGCGGCGGTATGTTCATCACGACCGCCGAGCCACAGGTCAAACTGCTCCGGCTGCACCACCACCGGCATGCGCTCATGGATCGGCCGCAGCGTCCGATTCGCCGTCGTGGTGATGATGGCCGCGGTTTCCAACTCTTCGCCGTTCGGACCCATCCAGGTCTCCCACAGGCCGGCGAAGGCCATCGGCCCGCCCGCTTTGGCGCGGATGTAGAACGGCTGCCGCGCACCGCTCGTGCGCCATTCGTAAAAGCCGTCGGCCGGGATCAGACAACGCCGCCGTTTCATCGCCGCCTTGAAGGCTGGCTTGTCGGCCGCGGATTCGCCGCGCGCGTTGAACAGCACCGAGAAGCCTTTCGGGTCCTTGACCCAGGACGGCAGCAGGCCCCAGCGCACCAGCGCGAAATGACGCTTGCCGTCCATCAGGCGGACGATGGCGATCGGCTGGGTCGGGGCGATATTGTGGCGCGGCGGGAAGTTGGGCTGTTCGTCGTAGCCGAACAACGCCCGCAACACTTCCGGGGTGACTGTCACTGTATAACGGCCGCACATTATTGAAGCATCCCTTGGCGCCCGGGCTTAAGCGCGCCTTAACCCAGTAGAATCAGACTGCCGTCCAGTCGAATCCGGCAGGCCCATGAGATACCAGGATTGCGTCGAAGCAGTGCAAGCGGCGGACGAGAGCGAGAGCTCCGACGCCCGCCGGCTCACCGACGCCAATATCAATCCCGCGACCGGCTTTGCCACCGACTACCTCAACCATTTCAACGAAGCCATCATGCTGCTCGAGATGCTGTCGGACTGCCCCGATTGCCTTGACGATTTTCTGGCCTGGCGGCCGATGAGTTACCGCGAGCATTTCGCGGCGTCGCACTTCAGAGGCCGCGACTTGGCGATCGCCGCATACGACGACACCGATCCGGCCTTGCGCGAATGCCTGGACACGCTGGCCGGTACGATGATCGCCATGCTAGAGGCAACCCGCGCGGCGATGAATGCCGGTATGTCGCAGCAAGCGGCCGGCGCGCTGGCCGACCGCACCGCCTTCTTTCTCAAGCCGCTGGTTGGGCGGGCCGGCGCCGTGATTAACGGCGACACCGAAGCCGGCATACACAACGGCATGACGCCGCAAGCCATGGTCGACGGGCTGATGGAACGAAAGTAACCGTGGCCGACGCCAGAACTTATCCGCAACGCCCCTTCCTCGCCGTCAGCGCGGCGATTTTTCGCGACGGCAAGGTGCTGGTGGTGCGTCGCGCCCGCAAACCGGCGCTCAACCTCTACACGATGCCGGGCGGCGTGGTCGAAGCCGGCGAGTCGCTGTTCGAAGCGGCCGCCCGCGAAGTGCGCGAAGAGACTTCATTGGAAATCGACGTTGTGGCGCTCGCCGGTCATCGCGAGGCGATCATGCGCGATGCGCAAGGCCGCGTCGAACGGCACTTCGTCATCATGTGTTTTGCGTCACGCTGGATTTCCGGCGAGCCGGTGCTGAACGAAGAACTCGACGACGCGCGCTGGATCGATCCGCCGGAAATCGCTGGCTTGAAAACCACCGACGGACTGGCAGAGATCGTCGCGTCCGCCGCCGACATATTGGCGGCAAAGGCTTTATTGGCAAGGCTTCCCTAAGGTTGCCTTGCGGATGCCGCAGGGCCGGCGCATATCATCCGCGTCAATAACGGGACTTCATAACGGGACTTGGAACGCGTGAAGCGGCTTCTCACCATCGGCTCGATCCTGCTGTGCCTGACGCTGCCGGTGCGCGCGGCGGAAGGCAACGCCGCGCCGTTCGATCCCGACCTGCAGCGGCTCGCCGAAATTCTCGGCTCGCTGCAATATTTGCGCGGGGTCTGCGGCGCCAATGAAGGTCAAAAATGGCGCAACGAGATGCAGACCTTGATCGACGCCGAGGCGCCCAATGGCGAGCGCCGCCGCATCATTGTGGCCAGCTTCAATCGTGGTTACCGGGGTTTTCAACAGACTTATCGCACCTGTACGCCGGCCGCGAATGTCGCGATTCGGCGCTATCTTGACGAAGGCGCTAAAATCGCACGCGAAATTACGGCGCGTTACGCCAATTAGGCCCACCGTTATTAACCTTTCCTTTACGTGCGGGCTTGGTGGCCGAAGTCCCCGTGCTAACGTCCGTTTCGGGATGCAGGACTGGTGTCCGTTAAGCGGGCGCCCGGGGACGAAGGTGACAATGACGACAGCGGGGCGATCTACCCATACGCGCGAACCGGTACCGGATCACGAGCAGAAGCGCGTAGCACTCGGCTACCTGCACGAGGCCTGGGCTGAGGCCAAGCTCGACGGCATCGACGGCGACTGCCTGGCGCAGGCCTGCCTGTTCGCCGCTTTGGCCGAATTCGTCACCACCTACGGCGAAGAAGCCGCCGCCACATTCACCGAAGGGCTCGGCGCGCGCATCCGCAACGGTGAATTCTCGCTCGAGCGGTCGCGGCAATAAACCGCCGGCCACGCCTTAACCGCGCGGCATGTGCAAGCCGTAGTAGCGCTCCAGCGTCGCGTCGATGTCAGCCGGATAAAATGGCTTCTTGAGAAATGCCAGCGCGCCTGCCGCGTGTGCGCGATCGGCAATGGCGTTGTCGACAGTCGATGTCATCATCACCACCGCCACCTGCGGACTCTCGCGTTTGATTTCCGCCAAGGTCTCGAAGCCGGTTAGCCCGGGCATATTATAATCGAGAAAGACGATGCCGAATTTTTCCGCGCGCATGCGCTCGAGCGCGGCCATGCCTTCCGATGCTTCGTGGATGTCGAGCGCGAAATGGCTCGCCGTCAATATCTTGCGCACAATACTGCGCATGGTGCCGGAGTCGTCGACGATCAGCACGCGGGTCGGAATCTTGGCGCGGATGCAAAGCTGAATGAGCTTGCGCACTTCGTCCTGATTGGTTGGCTTGGCCAGCACGCCATCGACGCCGTCGACCCGCGGACTGTCTTTCGGTCCCGCAATGAAAATCAGCGGCGGGGTCCGCGCCGTTCGCGCCGCTTTGACCAGAATCGCCTTGTGCGCATCGGTCAATTCCGCGTCGAGCACGCAGATATCCGCGCCGCCTCTGGCGAGCAAAGCCGCGGCGGGGGCAACTTCAAGAATTTCCAATTCGATCGGGATTGACGCCTTGCCGGCGGCGTCCTGCCAAAGCTCGCGATCCGGCAACGCGGCCGCTACCACCACCATTATACGGAGCGAAACGAGGTCGCCGCCCATCTATCCAATCCAACCCCGATGCCCGACGAAGCCCGGCCCAAACAGGGTGTTCAGGTACCGTTGATAGTACAGGGTTTGCAAATTCACAGAGCAGCCTTGCGTAAATTGCTTGGGGACAACTCCGGAAGCAAAAACGGTTCTAAATCCAAAGTTCCGGCGACGGAACAGCAAACGCTGCTAGCTCGGCAAGCATTCCAGGAAGCGCACGCGTTCGCCCTGCCCCGCCGCGATTAAATTGCCTTCCCAGACCGCCTTGTGGCCCCGAATAAACGTACCGACCGGCCAGCCGGTCACTGAGAGGCCATCATAGGGCGTCCAGCCGGCGCGGGAGGCGATCCATCCATTGGTGATGGTCTCGGTGTGCTTGAGATCGACCACCGTCAGGTCTGCGTCGTAGCCCACAGCAATGCGGCCTTTGCTTGCCATGCCGAATATCCGCGCCGGCCCGGCACTGGAGAGATCGACGAAGCGCTGCAACGAAAGCCGCCCGGCATTGACGTGGTCGAGCATGATCGGAACCAGCGTCTGCACGCCCGTGATGCCGGAATGCGCCTTCGGATAGGGCTTCGATTTCTCTTCGACGGTGTGCGGAGAGTGATCGGAACCCAACGTATCGACCACGCCCTGCGCAATGCCGCGCCACAGGCCCTCGCGATGCGCCGCGTCGCGGATCGGCGGATTGATCTGCGCGTAGACGCCGTGCTTGTCGTAGCAATCCGGCGCGAACATCGTCAGGTGATGTGGCGTGGCTTCGGCGGAGGCGACATCCTTGTGGCCAGCGAGAAATTCCATCTCGTCGCGGCTGGTGACGTGCAGCACATGCACGCGTTTGCCCGTTTCGTGGGCCAGCGCGACCAGCCGTTGCGTGCACATCAGCGCTGCCTTGGCGTCGCGCCAGACCGGATGCGAGCGCGGATCGCCCTCGATGCGCTCATTCATGCGTTCGCGCAGGCGGTATTCATCCTCGGAATGAAACGCGGCGCGGCGGCGGATCGCCTTCAAGACGTTGCGCACGCCCTCATCGTCCTCGATCAGCAGCGAGCCGGTCGAGGAACCCATGAACACCTTCACGCCGGCGACGCCCGGCAGCATTTCTAGTTCGCCGAGATCCTTGGTGTTCTCGCGGGTGGCGCCGACATAAAAGGCGAAGTCGCAATGCATGCGGTGATGCCCGCGCTTCACCTTGTCGGCGACGGCCTCGGCCGTGATGGTGGCCGGATCGGTGTTCGGCATTTCGAACACGGCAGTGACGCCGCCGAGTACCGCGCCGCGCGAACCGCTTTCCAGGTCCTCTTTATGGGTGAGACCCGGCTCGCGCATATGCGTGTGGCTATCGATGACGCCGGGCAGCACATGCAGGCCCTTGCAGTCGATGACCTCGCCAGCCGATGCGCGGGACAGGTCACCGATGGCGGCGAAGCGCCCGCCCCGGATGCCGAGATCGCGGACGCCCTCGCCGTCCTGGTTGACGACGGTGCCACCCTTGAGGATCAGGTCGTAGGTCTCGGCCATGTTAAAGCGGCTCTAATGGGGCTTGAGGCTTTAGCCCTTGAGGCTTTAGCCATTGGGGCTTGCCCGACAGCGCTTACGTTTCGCCGTGAGTTCTGGCAAGAGAATCATAGAAACGAGCCACAACATGCAGGCAGCGCTGCTTCCCGAACGGGGCGTGATCAAGGTCGCCGGCGACGACGCCCGGCACTTCCTCAATGGACTGGCGACCTGCGATATCGGCAAGGTCGCGCCCGGCGCGCCGCGCTTTGGCGCACTGCTAACGCCCCAGGGCAAGATCATCGTGGATTTCATCGTCACCGAGGCATCGGCCGCAGACGGCGGCGGCTTCTTCCTCGACTGTCCGCGCGCGTTGGCGCCGGCGCTTGTGGAAAAGCTGAAGTTCTACAAATTGCGCGCCAAGGTCACGATCGAGGATTTGTCGGACGCGCTCGGCGTGATGGCGGTCTGGGACGGCTCGCCCGCCGACAGCGAATATGGCCTGAGTTACGCAGACCCGCGGCTGGTGGCGCTAGGCCAGCGCGTGATCCTGCCGCCGGACCAGGCGGCGGACGCCGCGGCCGATCTCGGCGCGGCGCTGATCGAAGCGGACGCCTACGACGCGCACCGCATCAAGCTCGGCGTGCCGCGCGGCGGCAACGATTTCAGTTACGGCGACACCTTCCCGCACGAAGCCGACATGGATCAGCTTGCCGGCGTCGACTTCGACAAAGGCTGCTACATCGGCCAAGAAGTGGTTTCTCGTGTCGAACACCGCAACAGCGCGCGTAACCGCGTGGTGCCGATTGAGTTCGAGATGGCGCCGCTGGCCGGTCTGCCGGTGACGGCCGGCGACAAGTCGGTCGGCATGATGGGATCGGCCACGACCGGCCGCGGCATGGCCCTGTTGCGGCTCGACCGCGTCGCCGACGCACTGGCCGCCGCCACACCCCTCACCGCGGGCGGCGTCGCCATCCGGATCGTGAAGCCGGCATGGGCAACATTCGCCTGGCCCGGCGAAACCAAAGCGGCGTCATGAGCGGACCTGTTCTGCATGCCGACGGTATCAAGCGTTGCAGTTGGGCGACGCTGGACCCGCTCTACGTCAAGTATCACGATACGGAATGGGGCGTACCCGAATGGGACGACCGCGCGCTCTACGAGAAGCTGATGCTCGACGGTTTCCAGGCCGGGCTGTCGTGGATCACGATACTGCGCAAGCGCGACAACTTCCGCGCCGCCTTCGACGATTTCGATCCGGAAAAGATCGCCCGCTACACGCCGAAGAAAGTCGAGCGGCTGATGCAGGACGCCGGCATCGTGCGCAACCGGTCCAAGATCGAAGGCGCGATCAATTCGGCCAAGGCCTTTCTCAAGATCATGGACAGCGGGCCGGGCTTCTCGAAGATGTTATGGACGCATCTCGGCGATAAGCCGCACGACCACAAATTCCGCAGCAGCACGCAGATCCCGACCAGCGACGACGTCGCGTTGGGAATGTCGAAAGAGTTGATCGGCCACGGCTTCAAATTCGTCGGCCCGACCATCGTCTATGCCTTCATGCAGGCCGTCGGCATGGTCAACGATCATCTCATGACCTGTCATCGGCATGATGCCTGCGCGAAACTCTCCAAACGCAAATGAGCAAAGCGCCAGTCAAAGCGAAAGGTGGCACCGCGCCCCGCGCCTGGCAGCGCATGCTGTCGGGGCGAAGGCTCGATCTGCTCGACCCCTCGCCGCTCGATGTCGAACTGGAAGACATCGCGCATGGGCTTGCCCGCGTCGCGCGCTGGAACGGACAGACCAAAGGCGCGCATATTTTTTCGGTGGCGCAGCATTCGCTATTGGTCGAAACACTCGCGCGGACGAAAATGCCGCGGCTCGACCGCAACGCCCGCCTTGCGCTGCTGCTGCACGACGCGCCGGAATACGTGATCGGCGACATGATTTCGCCGTTCAAGGCGGTGATCGGCGACAGCTACAAGGCGGTGGAAAACCGGCTACTCGCCGCCATCCATCTGCGCTTTGGCCTGCCGGCGAAGATTTCCGACACACTGCACAACCTCATCAAGACGTCCGACCGCGCCGCGGCCTATCTCGAAGCCACACGGCTTGCCGGTTTTGCCGATGACGAGGCGCGCAAGTTCTTCGGCCAGCCGCCGAAATTCTCCGCCGCCATCGAGCGCGACTACCTGACGCCGTGGCCGGCGGGAACGGCCGAAAAGGCGTATCGCGAGCGGTTCGAGAAATTACTCAGAAGCGCATGATCCCGAAAAGTGGGAACCGATTTTCGGATAAGATCATGCGCAAAAAGCATAGAGACTTTTCATTCTCTCCCCGCCGTCCTAGAACGTCGTCATGATTCACGTCTGCTCCCTCGCACGCCTCTACGCCACGGTCGACGAGACCAAGGCCCGCCATATCGTCACGCTGTTGCGGCTGACCGACCGCGTGCAACGGCCGGCGCATATTGCGGCCGAGAACCACCTCATCCTCGCGGTCGACGATATCGCCGCGCACCAGGACGGCTACACCGTGCCGGCGCAGGAGCACATCGAACGGCTGATCGACTTCGTCGGCCAGTGGGACCGCGGCGCGCCGATGGTGGTGCATTGCTACGCCGGCATCAGCCGCTCCACCGCGGCGGCCTATGTCGCGGCCTGCGTGCTCAATCCGAACCGCGACGAATTGCAGATCGCGCAGGCGATCCGCGCTTCGTCCAAAACCGCACAGCCCAACGCCGCCATCGTCTCGATTGCCGACCGAATTCTCAAGCGCGACGGCCGCATGGTGCGCGCAGTCGAGGCCATAGGCCCTGCTCAATTCGCCGAGGAAGGCGTGCCGTTCCGGCTCGATCTCGACTAGCGGCTCCGCTAGGCTGCCGCGCGTATTTTCAAATCGAGGGCTAGCGTTGAGTGAAATCAAATACGGCGTCGTGACGCCGGACATTCTCAAATCCTACGACGGGCTCGGCTTTCTCAAGGCCATCATCGACGGCACGCTGCCGCAGCCGCCGATTGCCGAGATGGTCGGCTTCCGCCTCGGCGAAGCCGAGACAGGACGCGTCGCGTTCGAGGGCATGCCGGAGTTTCGTCATTACAA